>NZ_JAWPOT010000026.1:0-51705 GCF_033344415.1 Vibrio sp. 1727 | reverse complement strand
ATGCCAGGCGACAACGTACAGATGACTGTAGAGCTAATCGCACCAATCGCAATGGACGAAGGTCTACGTTTCGCGATCCGTGAAGGTGGCCGTACAGTAGGTGCTGGTGTTGTTGCTAAGATCTTCGACTAATTCATAACGAATTAAACGAAATCTTGCACTGTTCTTCTTTTTGAAGAAAGCGCATCGAAAAGGGAAGCTTAGGCTTCCCTTTTTCATTTCTAGATTACATTTAGTTATAAGTGTTGAAATAAAAGACGTCACTTTTTCGATTTAAAAACAGAGTTTTACCGACTTTATTTCTTAACGCTTTTACTCACCCCTCTTAACCCTTTGATCTTTTCCTGCAGCGGTAAAATCGTTATAACCAAATATTCTGAGCGGACACCATAATGCGACTGGTAACAAGAACTATTCTTGTTTATATTGTTTGTCACAGATTAGTTTTATAGGTTTTTTGAGTATGTACGTTTGTCTTTGCCATGGTGTCTCCGACAAAAAAATCAGGAAGTTGGCGATAGATGAAGGCGTAACAGATATTAAAGGAATCAAAAAGTGCACGGCATTGGGCAGCCAATGTGGTAAGTGCATCAGACAGGCCAAGGAAATTTTAGCGGAAACTAGTTACACGGAATTTAAACAAGCCAGCTAATTGCTGTAAGTATGCAGTAATTATTTGCCTTACATTTTGACACCTTCTCATTTGCTTCTACATTTAAATGAAGCCAAAGAGGAGGGTTTTGTCATGAAAGGCGATCCAATCATCATTCAACATCTCAATAAAGTGCTCGGTAACGAGCTCGTCGCTATTAATCAGTATTTTCTTCATGCCCGAATGTATAAAGACTGGGGCTTAAAGCACCTAGCAGACAAGGAATATCACGAATCTATCGATGAGATGAAGCATGCCGATCATCTAATTGAGCGTATTTTGTTCCTTGAAGGCTTACCGAACCTACAAGATTTAGGTAAGTTGATGATTGGTGAAGATACCAAGGAAATGCTCGAGTGTGACTTAAAGCTTGAAATGGCGGCTATTCCAGATTTAAAAGATGCGATTGCCTACGCTGAAGACATTCGAGATTATGTGTCTCGAGATCTCTTCCAAGATATTCTTGAAGATGAAGAAGAACATGTTGATTGGCTAGAGACGCAACTTGGCTTGATTGAAATGTCTGGTATTGAGAATTATCTCCAAGCGCAATACGTGGACGAAGAGTAACGATACTTTCTGAGTTTGCATACTCCAATAATAGTAAGAAGAAAGAGCACCTGACTCGAAAATCGGGTGCTTAACCCCGTTATCTGGTCTAATCTCTTTTATTATCGGCTTTTTAAGGATATTGCTCGCAATCTTGCCTATGAAGTTTGATTTCTATCCGATAGAATTTATGCCCCCTTACCTAAAAATAAAAAAGAGAAACGTCCATGTCTGAAGACAACCACCAAGCAGCCACTCCAGAAGAAGAACATCGCCAAAAAGCATTGGATTACCATGCTTATCCAACTCCAGGAAAGATTGCTGTCGAACTGACAAAGCCTGCGGAAACGGCGGGTGATCTTGCCCTTGCATACAGCCCTGGTGTTGCAGAGCCAGTGCGTGAAATCGCACAAAACCCGGATAACGTGTACAAGTACACTGCAAAAGGGAACATGGTTGCTGTTATTTCTAACGGTACCGCTATTCTAGGTCTAGGTAACCTAGGTCCACTTGCATCTAAGCCTGTGATGGAAGGTAAAGCGTTACTGTTTAAGCGTTTTGCTGGTCTTGACTCTATTGATATTGAAGTTAAGCACCGCACGATCGATGAATTTGTGGATACTGTTGCGAGCATTGCAGACACTTTTGGCGGTATCAACCTTGAAGATATTAAAGCACCAGACTGTTTTGAGATTGAAAAACGTTTGATTGAGCGTTGTGATGTACCAGTATTCCACGATGATCAACATGGTACTGCTATTGTAACGGCAGCGGGTATGCTGAATGCAATCGAACTTCAAGGTAAGAAACTTGAAGATTCAACAATTGTTTGTCTTGGCGCTGGCGCTGCCGCTGTAGCGTGTATGGAGCTTCTGATCAAATGCGGTGCAATGCGCGAAAAAATCTACATGCTAGATCGCAAAGGTGTGATTCACACTCGTCGTGATGACCTTAATGAATATAAGCAGTTATTTGCGAACAATACAGATAAGCGCACACTAGAAGACGTAATTGAAGGTGCAGATCTGTTCCTAGGTGTATCTGGTCCAAACCTGTTGCCAGCGGAAGCGTTGAAGTTGATGGCTGATAAGCCAATCGTGTTCGCATGTTCTAACCCGGATCCTGAAATCAAGCCGGAACTTGCTCACGCAGTTCGTGATGACTTGATCATGGGTACTGGCCGTAGTGATTATCCTAACCAAGTTAACAACGTATTGTGTTTCCCATTCATTTTCCGTGGTGCTCTTGATGTGCGTGCAAGTGAAATCAATGATGAAATGAAACTTGCAGCCGTTGAGGCGATTCGCGAGCTAGCAAAAGAGCCTGTACCTGAAGCCGTATTGAAGGCTGCAGGTGTTGATAAGCTAGAGTTTGGTGCGGACTATATTATTCCAAAACCAATGGATTCACGTTTGCTACCGCGTGTTGCAAAAGCGGTTGCTCAGGCGGCGGTTAATTCAGGTGTAGCTCGTATCGAGATGCCTGAAAACTACATGGCAGAGTAATATATCTTTCAGGTGTGATACACAAAAATGGGACGCTATTGCGTCCCATTTTTTATGTCATTCATTTGGCTCGAGGCAAGAGTCATTACCTGAAACCTCTTATCAGGCTTTTTTATTCTTCGTCGAATGACTCAAATTCGATGCCCATTTCCGTCATCAGCGCTTTTACTTCTGTTGGAATATCATCAGGACGGTCTTTACGAAGGTCTTCATCTGTCGGAAGTGGCTGACCTGTGTACGCGTGCAAAAATGCCTCGCATAGCAATTCGCTATTGGTTGCATGGCGTAAGTTATTGATCTGACGGCGAGTACGCTCATCAGTTAGCACCTTTAAAACTTTTAGCGGGATAGAGACGGTAATTTTTTTTACTTGTTCGCTTTTTTTGCCGTGCTCTGCATATGGGCTAATGTATTCGCCATTCCAGTCAGCCATTGCACACCTTCATTTATGTAATCGGTTAAAAATAATTTAGGTGCTGATTTTAGCTGCATTTACCGCCATAAGCAAAGACATATAGACGTCTAGAAGTGTTGACGTCTCATTTTTTGACGAGTAAAGTGAACATAACAGCAAAGGAAGCGTGTTGATCACTTTATGTTACTCATTAGATATAGCGCATTCCTATTTAGAAGTCATTACCCGTGAAAGGATACACCCATGAGCACTCGCAAACCTGCGACCATTGCAGTACGCACTGGTATTGAATCAGACAGCCAATATCATGCTGTCGTTCCACCTATTTATCTTTCCACTAACTATGGTTTTCCTGCTTTTGGTGAAGTGCCCAAGTATGATTACACACGATCTGGTAATCCAAACCGCGGACTGTTGGAAAGTGCGCTATCTGAACTTGAGTCTGGAAAAGGAGCGGTTGTTACTAACTGCGGTACGTCGGCATTAAATTTATGGGTTTCCGCTTTTCTCGGCCCAGATGATCTCATTATTGCTCCTCACGATTGTTATGGTGGTACCTATCGTCTTTTTAATACCCGAGCTAACAAAGGCGATTTTAAGGTTCAGTTTGTCGATCAATCAGACGAACAGGCTTTAGATGCTGCATTGGCACAAAAACCAAAACTCATTTTGCTAGAAACTCCGTCAAACCCTCTGGTTCGCGTAGTGGATATTGCAGCTACTTGTGAAAAAGCGAAACAAATCGGCGCGTTAGTTGCGGTGGACAATACCTTTTTGACACCCGTGTACCAAAAACCTTTAGAGCTAGGTGCGGATTTTGTTATCCACTCCACAACAAAGTACATCAACGGTCATTCGGACGTAATTGGTGGAGTAATCATCACCAACACAGAGGCGCATGCAGAAGAGCTTGCATGGTGGGGCAATTGTATTGGTGCAACGGGCACACCTTTCGATAGTTACATGACACTGCGAGGTATTCGTACGCTTGCTGCTCGTATGAGAGTACATGAAGAGAGCTCACAGCAGGTACTGGCTTACCTACAGAAACAAGCGTCAGTTAAAACTATCTATCATCCAAGCCTGCCGGAACATCCAGGTCACGACATTGCTAAAAAGCAGCAAACGGGCTTTGGCTCTATGTTGAGTTTTGAGTTTGCTGGTTCGTTTGAGCAGTTAAAGGTGTTTGTGAAAGAGCTCCAACTGTTTTCATTAGCAGAGTCATTAGGTGGTGTAGAAAGTTTGATTTGCCACCCAGCATCCATGACGCACCGTGCAATGGGTGAGGAGGCGCTGGCGGAGGCTGGGGTCTCTCATCAACTATTGCGTTTGTCTGTCGGTTTGGAAGATGCACAAGACCTCATCACAGATTTAGAACAAGCGTTCGCTAAAGCTACCCAGTAATAGGAGACGATAACAATGACTGTACAACGTCAGCTGCATAAGTTTGGTGGCAGTAGCTTAGCAAACCCAGAATGCTACTTACGCGTTGTGGGTATTCTCAAGGAGTATTCGACAGAAAATGATCTGGTGGTCGTCTCTGCTGCAGGAAAAACCACTAACCGCTTGATTGAGTTTTTGGAAGGGTTAAATAAAGATGGCCGAATTGCGCATGAAGCGCTTCAAAGCTTAAGACAGTTTCAAACTGAGCTAATAGAAAGCTTGTTGGAGAGTGAAGCAAAAGAAGAGCTGTTAGCTTTATTACATGATGAGTTCAGTACTCTCTCGGAGCTGACTGCACCACTCACTAATGCGCAAAAAGCCGCGGTACTGGGGCACGGAGAAGTATGGTCTGCTCGCCTATTGGCCGCGTTATTATCTCAACGTTCTATCCCTGCGGTTGCACAAGATGCACGAGCGTTTTTACGTGCAGAAGCGGGAACTCAACCAGAGGTTGATCGCGCTCGTTCATACCCTTTAATTAAAGAGATCCTCGCGCAGCATAACCATAAACGTGTGGTAATTACTGGCTTTATGGCTCAGAACGAGGCAGGAGAAACCATTCTACTTGGTCGTAACGGCTCTGACTATTCTGCAACGGTCATAGGCGCGCTTGCTGAAGTCAGTACTGTCACTATTTGGAGTGATGTTGCTGGTGTCTATAGTGCCGATCCACGTTTGGTGTCTGACGCTTGTTTATTACCGTTACTTCGATTGGATGAAGCCAGTGAACTTGCTCGCTTAGCTGCCCCAGTGCTACACAGTCGTACGCTTCAGCCTGTGGCGCAAAGTACCATGGACCTTAATCTCAAGTGTAGCTATCTGCCAGAGTCGGGTTCTACTCGTATTGAGCGTGTATTGGCATCTGGTCGTGGCGCTAAAATTATTACTTCACTGGATGATGTTTTATTGGTGCAGTTGTCTTTCATGCATGGGCACGACTTCGAAAAAACACAGAGTGATGTATTACAAGCGTTGCAGCGCGCGCAATTAGAGCCACTGGCATTTGAAGCTCAATCCGATCAGCACACGCTACGCTTGGCTTACACCGCAGAAATCGTCGGTGGTGCATTGAAACACTTGCAAGAGCTTGCGGTAGAGGCAGAAATTAAGCTAAAAGAAGGTTACTCGCTCTTAGCTGCGGTAGGTGCAGGCGTTACGAAAAACGCCAATCATTGCTTTGGCTTTTATCAGAAGCTAAAGCACTCTCCGGTAGAATTTATCTCTGAAACAGACTCAGGACTGAGCCTAGTCGCTGTTTTGCGCCGTACTGATACCGAGGCGTTGGTTCAAACGATTCATAGCCAGTTGTTCCAAGCGCAAAAACGCGTGGCAGTGGCTTTATGTGGCAAGGGTAATATTGGTTCTAGTTGGTTAAATTTATTTGCGACGCAAAAAAGTGAGCTCGAAAAACGTCATGGTATGAGCTTTGATCTTGTCGCGGTTGTGGATAGCCAAACCTATTGGTTCGATGAGCAAGGTATTGAGGCGGCGAGTGTTGCTGAACGATTTGATGATGAAAGCATAGCAAACAATGGGGATTGGCTGGCACGTTTGGGAGCACTTAAAAGCTATGATGAAGCCGTCGTGCTTGATGTTACCGCGAGTAAAGAGTTAGCTCAGCGCTACGTAGAAATCGCACAGCAAGGCATTCATTTGATTTCCGCTAACAAAGTGGCCGGTTCCGCAGATAGTCAGTACTACCATCAGGTTCAAGATGCATTCGCTAAAATTGGTCGTCATTGGCTATACAACGCAACGGTTGGTGCTGGGTTACCGATAAACCATACCGTGCGAGATCTTCGTGAAAGTGGGGATGAAATCGTCGCTCTATCGGGGATTTTCTCGGGGACGTTATCATGGCTGTTCCAACAGTTTGATGGTTCTGTGCCATTTAATGATTTAGTCGATCTTGCTTGGCAGCAAGGGTTAACCGAACCTGACCCTCGTTCTGATTTAGATGGCTCCGATGTAATGCGTAAGTTAGTCATCTTGGCTCGAGAATCGGGCCTAGATATAGAACCAGACAGCGTTAAAGTTGAGTCTTTGGTGCCAGAAGAATTAAGAGAACTGAGCTTAGATGATTTCTTCGATAATGGAGCATTGTTGAGTGAAATACTTCAAGAGCGTCTGACAAAAGCACAGAGAAACGATCAAGTGCTTCGCTATGTGGCGCGTTTAGAAAAAAATGGTAAAGCAACGGTGGGAGTCGAAGCGTTATCTCGTGAGCACGCGCTCGCCAACTTATTGCCATGCGATAACATTTTTGCCATAGAGAGCAAGTGGTACAAAGATAACCCTCTGGTCATTCGAGGACCAGGCGCAGGCAGAGAAGTGACAGCCGGCGCTATTCAATCCGACCTCAACCGATTGGCTGGTTTATTTTAAAGTTGCGATTGACCTAAAAACCCTGGAATTAATCCAGGGTTTTTTATTCCCCTATCAGTGCCATACTGAAGTCATAACCCGTGCAAAATGGCGAGATGATGCTCAAGTAGAAACTTGAACTATCTTCATTATTAACTTGAGAAAAATTCATAATTACAAGGTTGACATTAAATCGTATTCAATACATTCTGTAGACATATAGACGTCTAAACGTCGATTTTAAGGATTTGTTTTCGTGGCGGAGTGCCGCAGGGAGAGTAAGATGGGATATACGCACGCAGGCCATATCGACGCCTTGAACCAGAATATTGCTGAGTTATCAGATAACATCAATGTATCGTTTGAGTTTTTTCCGCCAAGCAGCGCTAAGATGGAAGAAACACTTTGGAATTCAGTGCACCGTCTTAAAACGCTTCAACCTAAATTTGTTTCTGTGACTTACGGTGCGAACTCCGGCGAGCGTGACAGAACACACTCCATCATTAAAGAAATTAAAGCAACAACCGGATTGGTTGCCGCTCCCCATCTCACTTGTATTGATGCGACTCGTGAAGAGTTGATTAATATTGCCGATGATTATTGGAACAATGGTATTGAAAATATCGTCGCTCTGCGTGGTGATATTCCTCCAGGTGGCGGTGCGCCTGATATGTATGCCTCGGATTTGGTTGAGCTGCTGAAATCACGCCACGATTTCGATATCTCCGTTGCTGCATTCCCTGAGGTTCACCCTGAAGCTAAAAGCGCTCAGTCTGACTTATTGAACCTAAAACGTAAGGTAGATGCAGGTGCAAACCGTGCTATTACTCAGTTCTTTTTTGACGTTGAGTCTTACCTGCGATTCCGTGACCGTTGTGTCGCAGCAGGAATTGACGTAGAAATTGTGCCAGGAATTTTGCCTGTATCGAACTTTAAGCAAGCTTCTCGCTTTGCGGCACAGAACAACGTGAAAGTACCAGGATGGATGAGCAAACAATTCGATGGTTTGGATGATGATCCGGTGACTCGCCAGCTTGTAGGAGCTAGCCAAGCTATTGATATGGTGCGTGTACTGAGTCGTGAAGGGGTTAAGGACTTTCACTTCTACACACTAAACCGTGCAGAGATGACTTACGCGTTATGCCATACGTTGGGTGTTCGTCCTCGCGCAGTAGTCGGTGCGTAAATCTGGTTTCAAAAAGATAAAAGGCTTGCCAAGTGGCAAGCCTTTTTCGTTTTATCAAAGCAAAAGGAGTTTAACCAATCACTTCAAGTTCAGTTAGAACTTCTTCTGCCCAAGTGATCCAAGTTTCACGTAACAGTAGGTTACGGCGAAGCGTTAGACGTTCTAGGCGAGCTTGTTTATCTAAAGTTGACGGCGTTGCGTAGTAAGCCGCTTCAATTTCTTTGTAGTGAGAAACCAGTTTGCGAGACTCTTCAACTAGCTCGGCGAGTTGGTCACGGAATGGAGCCGCTGGTTGAACGGCACATGCCATCAATTTCGCTGAAAACTCATCACGAACTGTTGGGTGTGCAGTTGGTTGATCAAACCACTCTCCTAAAGCGCTGCGACCAGCGTCTGTAATGGAGTAAACCTTGCGGTCTGGTTTGCCTTCTTGGGGTTCTAATACGCAAGTAACCAGTTCTTTCTCAGCCATTTTGTTGAGTTCACGGTACACCTGTTGGTGGCTTGCTTTCCAGAAGTAACCGATGCTAGCAGAGAATTCTTTAGTGATATCGTAACCGGTTGCGTCGCGAGTGCTAAGAACAGTTAAGATTACGTGTGGTAATGACATGTCTTCAATCCAAATGGTCAATAAACTTGTAAACAAGCTACTTATACTTTCAGCTGCGCTCTTACTGGCACTTGAGTTTTTTAATGTATAAGTAGCACCAACAATGTTGGTCCTGTCACCTTAAAGCCGTTTATCACCTAGAGAGATGGGGAGTCCCATCAAGGCTGGAGCAGGTATGATTGGATTTATGAGCTCTCAGCAGGCAAGTAGTATATAAATAATAAGCATGAAGTGGAATAGTAGGACAAAATTACCCTAAAAAACTAACATAATAATCAATAGTGTTAACTTGTGGTTTTTTATTCTTTTATTTTGGTATTTTTTGGGTCTATAGTGGTATATTTAACTGTCTTTGTTTTGGTGCGATTATCCTGTGATAAAAAAAAGCTGAGCATTTGCCCAGCTTTTTATTAAAAATGAAACGATTAGCCTGTGTTGCGCATACCAGCAGCAATACCAGCAATCGTCACCATCAACGCTTCTTCCAAGTTTGCAGAAGCTTCTTCGGTTTGACGCGTGCGGTATAGTAGCTCTGCCTGTAGCATATTCAATGGCTCAACGTAGATATTGCGTAAGCGAATCGACTCGAGTCCCCAAGGGTCATGCTGCATCAAGTTTTCATTGTTCTCTACATTCAGTACCGCTTTGATGTCTTCTTGAAGCTGAGCACGAAGTTTTTCACCGAGTGGACGGAGCGACTCATCCACCAATCGCTCATCGTAGTAGCGAGAGATATCAATATTACACTTCGAGTACACCATCTCTAGCATGCCGAGACGAGTAGAGAAAAACGGCCATTCGCGGCACATCTCTTCGAGCAATGCTTGGTGGCCTTTATCGATCGAGTATTGAATCGCTTCACCTGCGCCTAGCCATGCAGGAAGTACCAAACGGTTTTGACTCCATGAGAAGATCCACGGGATTGCACGTAAGCTTTCTACTCCGCCCTTAGGGTTGCGTTTTGCAGGACGAGAACCAAGTGGCAACTTACCGAGTTCGAGTTCTGGTGTTGCTTGGCGGAAGTAAGGCACGAAATCTGGCTCGCCACGAACCACATTTCGGTAAGACTCACAGCTTACTTCTGATAGCACTTCCATCAAGTCGCGCCATTCTTGTTTTGGCTCCGGTGGCGGTAACAAGTTGGCTTCCAGAATCGCACTTGCGTATAGGTTAAAGCTGTTTACTGCGACATCTGGGAGTCCCAGTTTAAAGCGGATCATCTCGCCTTGCTCTGTTACACGTAAACCGCCTTTCAAGCTTTTTGGTGGTTGCGACAAAAGCGCAGCATGCGCAGGTGCGCCACCGCGACCGACTGTGCCCCCACGACCATGGAATAGAGTTAGCTCAACGCCTTCTTCTTCAGCCACTTTAACTAACGATTCCATCGCATGATACTGAGCCCAACCTGCAGACATAACACCTGCATCTTTCGCTGAGTCAGAGTAACCAATCATGACCATCTGGTGGTTTTGGATAAAACCACGGTAAAGGTCAATCCCCATAAGCTGCTTGATGACCGATTCCGCGTTGTTCAAATCGTCTAGCGTTTCGAACAGAGGACACACATCCATGCGGTAAGGGCAACCAGCTTCTTGTAGCAGTAGATGAACGGCTAGTACGTCAGAGGCGGTACGTGCCATTGAAATAACGTAAGCGCCAAACGCTTCACGCGGTTGTGCTGCAACAATCTTGCAGGTATCCAAAACCTCTTTGACGGGTTCAGACGGTTCCCAATCACGAGGGAGAAGCGGACGTTTAGATGCCAGCTCGTTAGTTAGAAAAGCAATCTTATCTTGCTCACTCCATTGTTCGTAATCACCAATACCTAAGTAGCGAGTTAGTTCAGACAAGACGTCTGAGTGACGCGTGCTCTCTTGGCGGATATCAAGACGTACAAGATGGATACCAAATGCTTTTACGCGGCGTAGTGTATCCAGTAGTGAGCCGTTGGCTATTACACCCATGCCACATTCGTTTAGTGACTGGTAGCAGGCATACAGCGGTTCCCAAAGTTGCTCGACTTTTTGCAGTGGTGCTTTAACGGCCAGTTTTTGACCGTGGATCTTAGCATCGAGAATATCTTTGGTTTCATTGAGCAGAGTGCGTAATTGCTTCAGGATCGCACGGTATGGTTCGTGCTGATCTTCGCCAGCAAGCTCACGGACTTGATCGTTTGAAACTGTCATAGACAGCTCGCTGATCAACTCGTTGATGTCATTGAGATAAAGATCGGCGGCTTTCCAACGAGACAAAAGTAAGACTTCACGCGTAACGTTGTGAGTAACAAACGGGTTACCGTCACGGTCACCGCCCATCCAAGAGGAGAAGTGCACTGGGCGAGCATCAATGGGTAAACCTTCTCCAAGGTAAGATTTTAGACGGTCATTCATCTCACGTAGGAAGTCCGGTACTGCTTCCCATAGAGAGTTTTCAACGACCGCAAAGCCCCACTTTGCTTCATCCAACGGAGTAGGGCGTTGTTGTCGAATCACGTCTGAATGCCAGCCTTGGGCAATCAGTTGCTCTAGGCGGCGTTCGGTTTTTCTGCGCTCTTTAGAAGAAAGATCGCTTAGCTCCAACTTTGATAAGCACTCGTTTATCTTGACCAGTTTGTTGATCATCGTGCGGCGCGTAATTTCTGTTGGGTGAGCCGTCAATACCAATTCAATATTCAGATCACGAACCGCTTGGGCAGTGTCCAGTTTGCTCACATCGTTTTGTACCAGTTTAGAAAACAGCGAGTTAATCGCGTCTGGTTCGCAAATGTGCTCTTCACAATGGCGTGAAATCGTGTGGTATTGCTCAGCGATATTGGTGAGGTTTAGAAATTGGTTAAACGCGCGAGTAACGGGCGTTAGCTGCTCATCAGGTAGATGTTTGATTTCTTCGATCAAGCTGTCCCTGTCTGCTTGATTCCCTGCTTGAGCTGATTTGGATAATTTACGAATGGTTTCCACTTTCTCGAAGATTTCTTCGCCATGGGCATCGCGAATGGTGTTACCCAATAAGTGGCCTAACATGCGCACATTACTTTTGAGTGCGGCGTATTTCTCGTTCATTGTCGTCCTGCCTCGTAAAAAAACTACATCCATTGTCCTTGTTAAGACTCCAATCTAGCGAAAAGCACCAGTTATAGTCAAATAAAGCAGACTAAGTTTGCAATTATTCCGCTGTCTCCTGATTTAGAGCAAATTTACGGCAGCCATAGAGTAAGAAGTGAAAATTAATTACAAAATAACAAGTTAAATAATTGTTAAGACTAGCGCTAAATTGTGAAGATAAAAAGATGCAGCTCAATCGAGCTGCACAGACTTTCGAGCTTAAACGCGTATTAACAGCAGTACTTGACCATCGCCTTTGAAAGCACATCAATTGTGGGGTCGATAAAGTCGAAGGATAGAAACTCATCCGGTTGATGGGCTTGGTCGATTGACCCAGGGCCGAGCACCAAGGTTGGACACAACTGCTGTAGAAATGGTGCTTCAGTACAGTAGTTCACGGTTTCTGAACTGGTTTGGCAGATCTCTTCAACACCACCAATAAATGGGTGGTCATGTTGGCATTCGTAACCCGGAATAGGCTCATGCAATGGAATAATCTCCAGTCTCCCAGGCCATTTCGCTTCGACTTCTTTTAATGCTCCGCGCAACATGTTCTCTAAACCATCAAGGCTAATGCCGGGAAGAGGACGCACGTCGTAATGCAGCTCACAGCAACCACAAATACGGTTAGCGCTGTCACCACCGTGAATGTGTCCAAGATTTAGGGTAGGGCTTGGAATGGCAAAACCCGGATGGTGATATTCTTTAATCAATTTGTCACGCAGTTGCATCATGGCGAACATGACTTCATGCATGATCTCAATAGCGTTAACGCCAAGCGCTGGGTCCGATGAGTGACCGGACTTGCCTGTTACGCGAATGGCATTTGCCACATGCCCTTTATGACCTCGAATTGGTACAAGGCTGGTGGGTTCACCAATGATGCAGTAATCCGGCTTAAATGGGGCGTTTGCTGTGAAATGTCGCGCGCCCAGCATGGTGGTCTCTTCGTCACAAGTGGCTAATACGTAAAGTGGTTTGCTCTGCTTGCTCCAATCGACTTTCTTCACTGCTTCATAAATAAAGGCGAAAAAGCCTTTCATGTCTGCTGTGCCTAAACCGTAGAAGCGGTTGTCTTTTTCCGTCAGTTTATGCGGTTCAAAATTCCATCGCCCTTGATCGAATGGCACGGTATCACTATGGCCAGCAAGTAAAAGGCCACCTTCTCCCTCTCCCATACGTGCGATCATATTGTGCTTGCCTGGCTCGACTTCGATCACTTCAACGCTAAAACCCAGATCTTTAAACCAAGATGCGAGTTTTTCGATGACTTTTGCATTGCCCTGATCCCAGCTCGGATCCGTGGAGCTGATAGAAGAGGTGCTGATGAGTCCTTCATAGACCTCTAGAAAAGTTGGTAATTGCATGGATTCTTCAAATCTCCTGTTGACAGACAGACCACAAAAATGTAAAACACATATTAAATCATATTTAATGAATAAAAAATCAAAATAAAGCAGAAATTAAATATGAATAGTCATTTGAGCCTTTAAGTATATGGATGTCACACAATGCTAAAAACCACGATTATTGGAGCCAGCGGTTACACCGGCGCAGAGTTAGCGTTAATGGTTAATAAACACCCACAACTCACGCTATCAGGTTTATACGTTTCCGCCAACAGTGTTGATGCGGGAAAGAGCATCGCGCAGCTGCACGGTAAGCTAGCGGGCATCATTGATATGCCAGTTTTACCACTAACGGATCCACTGCAAATCGCTCAAGAATCGGACGTGGTGTTTTTGGCAACGGCTCACGAAGTCAGCCATGATTTAGCCCCAACTTTCTTGGAGGCAGGCTGTCAGGTATTCGATTTATCGGGCGCATTCCGTGTGAAAAGTGAAGGCTTTTACGACACTTTTTATGGCTTCGCACATCAACATAACAACTGGCTAGATAAAGCAGCGTACGGCTTAGCAGAGTGGAACCAAGAATCAATAAAAACCACTCCTTTGATTGCAGTAGCAGGTTGCTACCCAACCGCTTCACAGCTTGCAATCAAACCTTTATTAGAACATGCGTTGCTCGATACCAACCAATGGCCAGTGATCAACGCAACCAGTGGTGTATCAGGTGCAGGGCGTAAAGCCTCCATGGTTAACAGCTTCTGTGAAGTGAGCTTGCAACCTTATGGTGTATTTAACCATCGTCACCAGCCAGAGATTGCTCAGCACTTGGGTTGCGATGTGATTTTTACTCCGCACCTCGGCAACTTTAAACGCGGCATTCTTGCCACTATCACCATGAAGCTTGCGCAAGGTGTGACAGAAGCACAAGTGGCACAGGCGTTTGAACAAGCTTATCAAGGCAAGCCTGCGGTGCGTCTTAAAGGCGACGGTATTCCACGTATTCAGGATGTCGAAAATACCCCTTTCTGCGATATCGGCTGGAAGGTACAAGGCGAACACATCATTGTGATTTCAGCTATCGACAACCTACTTAAAGGTGCATCGAGTCAAGCGATGCAATGTCTCAATATTCATTACGGTTACCCAGAACTGACAGCGTTGCTGTAGTCGTTGAAAGAGGGAAATGCGATGACGCAAACCAATCAAGCTCCTTTAGTCATTAAGCTAGGTGGTGCAGCTCTATCATGCACTCAAACCTTAAGCCAACTTTTTGGTGCCATTGCGGCTTACCAAAAATCGGCACAGCGACAAATCGCCATCGTTCATGGCGGTGGCTACCTAGTTGATGAGTTGATGGCAAAGCTTCAGCTTGAAACCGTAAAGAAAAACGGTTTACGCGTAACGCCATACGAGCAAATTCCTGTGATTGCAGGCGCGCTTGCGGGCACTGCGAATAAGTTACTTCAAGGTCAAGCGATTGCGGACGGTCTTAACGCTGTGGGCCTTAGCCTTGCGGATGGTGGTTTGTGTCTTGTTGAAGAACTTGACCCAGAACTCGGCGCGGTAGGCAAAGCATCACCGGGTGACTCAGCACTATTACAAGCGGTGCTAAACACAGGTGCACTGCCGATCATCAGTTCAATTGGTTTAACCAAAGATGGCCAGATGATGAATGTGAATGCTGATCAAGCAGCAGTCGCGGTTGCGGGCGCATTAGATGCGGAGTTAGTCCTGTTATCAGACGTGAGTGGTGTACTAGATGGAAAAGGCCATTTGATCAAAACCCTGTCAGAGCAGCAAGCTAACTCGTTGATCGATGGACATGTGATCACCGATGGCATGATCGTCAAAGTTAAAGCCGCTTTGGAGGCCGCCAATGATCTTGGCCGTCCAATTGAAGTCGCGACCTGGCGTTACCCAGAAAAATTAGCACAGTTATTCGCTGGTGAAAGTATTGGTACTCAATTCTTGCCTCAATAAGCATCAGCAAAAGAATTCAATATTAGGAAGTCGTAGTTGGCACTGACCGCCGAGCGCAGCGCCAGTTAAGTTTGGAGAAAAAACATGAGCAAAGTGAACGTAAATAAAGTGGTAGTCGCATACTCAGGCGGTCTAGATACTTCAGTAATCATCCCGTGGCTAAAAGAGAACTACGACTGTGAAGTAGTGGCTTTCGTTGCCGATGTTGGTCAAGGTGCCGAAGAGCTAGAAGGCATTGAAGCGAAAGCAAAAGCCTCTGGTGCTTCTGAGTGCTACATCGCTGACTTGAAAGAAGAAATGGTCGCAGACTACATTTACCCAACGCTAAAAACTGGCGCGTACTACGAAGGTAAGTACCTGCTAGGTACATCAATGGCGCGTCCAATCATTGCCAAAGCGCAGGTTGAAGTGGCACGTAAAGTGGGCGCGGACGCTCTGTGTCATGGCTGTACAGGTAAAGGTAACGACCAAGTACGTTTCGAAGGCGCATTCGCAGCACTAGCACCGGACTTACAAGTGATTGCACCTTGGCGTGAGTGGGACCTAGTGAGTCGTGAAGAGTGTTTGGATTACCTAGCTGAGCGTAATATTCCTTGCTCTGCGTCTCTTACTAAGATCTATTCACGTGATGCAAACGCATGGCACATTTCGACGGAAGGCGGCGTTTTAGAAGATACGTGGAACGCACCAAACGAAGACTGCTGGGTGTGGACTGTCGACCCAGAGCAAGCGCCAAATGAAGCGGAATACGTCACGCTGAAAGTAGAAAAAGGTGAAGTGGTCGAAGTTGATGGTGAAGCGATGACACCATACAACGCACTGGTTTACCTAAACGAGAAGGGCGCTAAGCACGGTGTTGGCCGTATCGATATCGTGGAAAACCGTCTTGTTGGAATGAAGTCTCGTGGTTGTTATGAAACACCGGGAGGCACCATCATGATGGAAGCGCTGCGTGCTGTAGAGCAGCTTGTGCTAGACAAATCATCATTCGAATTCCGTGAGGAGCTAGGTCTAAAAGCGTCTCACCTTGTATACGATGGCCGTTGGTTTACGCCACTATGTAAATCGATCCTTGCCGCTTCAGAAGAGCTAGCGCAAGACGTTAACGGTGAAGTGGTTGTTAAGCTCTACAAAGGTCAAGCGACAGTGACGCAAAAACGTTCTGACAACAGCTTGTATTCAGAAGAGTTCGCGACTTTTGGTGAAGATGAAGTTTACGACCAAAGCCATGCAGGTGGGTTTATCCGTCTTTACTCGCTATCAAGCCGTATTCGTGCATTGAACAGCCAGAAGAAATAATCCCTTAACATCCATCTTGGATTGAATAAAGACCCGCCATTTATAGGCGGGTCTTTTGGTTTCTAAAAGCGGGTACCTAAATTTGTCTTGAATATATATGTAAAAATATTGAATTTATACTTTATTTTTTATCGAAATTGCCGTAACGTTGACCCATAAGAAAAAGTGAGCAAATGACCATCAAATTGGTTACTACTCATTCGAGAACGTTAGAGTAAGCAATAGTCATCAGGAGAGACGCAATGGCATTATGGGGCGGAAGATTTACCCAAGCGGCAGACACCAGATTTAAAGAGTTCAATGATTCGTTGCGTTTTGACTACCGATTGGCTGAGCAAGACATCGTAGGTTCAATCGCATGGTCTAAAGCTCTGCTTTCTGTTGATGTGCTATCGGCAGAAGAACAGCAAAAACTGGAACTTGCTTTAAATGAGCTGAAGTTAGAAGTGATGGAAGACCCTCACCAAATTCTTCGCTCTGATGCAGAAGATATCCACTCTTGGGTTGAACAGCAGCTAATCAGTAAAGTGGGAGATTTAGGTAAAAAACTCCACACTGGGCGTTCTCGTAATGACCAAGTCGCCACAGACTTGAAACTTTGGTGTCGTCAGCAAGGTCAGCAATTGTTGATTGCTTTAGATCGCCTACAAGCACAAATGGTCCATGTTGCTAAACAGCACCAAGGCACCGTATTGCCAGGCTATACTCATCTTCAGCGTGCTCAACCTGTAACCTTTGCTCACTGGTGCTTGGCTTATGTTGAAATGTTCGAGCGTGACTACTCTCGTCTGAATGATGCCTTACAGCGTCTCGACACTTGTCCACTTGGCTCGGGTGCTTTAGCGGGAACGGCTTATCCGATTGATCGCGAACAATTAGCACATAATCTCGGTTTCCACCGTGCTACGCGTAATTCACTCGATTCGGTTTCAGATCGTGATCATGTGATGGAACTGATGTCGGTGGCGTCGATTTCTATGCTTCACCTTTCTCGTCTTGCAGAAGATATGATCTTCTACAATTCAGGCGAGTCAAACTTCATTGAGTTAGCGGATACGGTGACATCTGGTTCGTCATTAATGCCACAGAAGAAAAACCCAGATGCACTTGAGTTGATCCGTGGTAAGACAGGGCGTGTCTATGGCGCATTATCGAGCATGATGATGACAGTTAAAGCTTTGCCATTGGCGTACAACAAAGACATGCAGGAAGATAAAGAAGGGTTGTTTGACGCTTTAGATACATGGAACGACTGCATGGAAATGGCAGCTCTGTGTTTTGACGGTATTAAAGTGAATGGCGAGCGCACACTAGAAGCGGCGAAACAAGGTTACGCAAACTCGACGGAGTTAGCTGATTACCTAGTGGCGAAAGGCATCCCATTCCGTGAAGCTCACCACATCGTCGGTGTCGCGGTCGTTGGTGCTATTGCTAAAGGTTGTGCGCTAGAAGAGCTGTCTATCGAAGAGTTAAAAGCCTTCTCAGAAGTCATTGAAGCGGATGTGTATGACATTCTGACTATCGATTCGTGTTTGGAAAAGCGTTGTGCTTTGGGGGGTGTTTCGCCTCACCAGGTCGCTTACGCGGTAGAACAAGCGGATAAGCGCCTGAGCCAGCGTGACAGCTCGGCGGTGAAAGTGCGTCCTGCACGTTTGACGGACATTGAAACGTTGGAAGGTATGGTTGCTTACTGGGCGAACCTTGGTGAGAATCTTCCGCGCTCTCGTAATGAGCTCGTGAGAGATATTGGCTCTTTTGCGGTGGCTGAGCATCATGGTGAAGTGACGGGTTGCGCTTCTCTATATGTGTATGACTCAGGGTTGGCAGAAATACGCTCTCTTGGTATCGAAGCGGGCTGGCAAGGCCAAGGGCAGGGCAGTGCGATTGTGAACTATTTGGTTGAGAAAGCGCGCCAGATGGCGATCAAGAAAGTCTTTGTTCTAACGCGAACGCCTGAGTTCTTTATGAAGCAAAGCTTTTTACCTACATCGAAGTCATTACTGCCGGAGAAAGTTCTGAAAGATTGCGATCAGTGCCAACGTCAACATGCATGTGATGAGGTAGCGCTTGAGATCAATTTAATGGAGCAAGTGATCCAAAAAACGCATGTGGCATGAACTGAAGTTGTGGAGTGATTTTATTAGCATTCAATGACATAGTCATTTTCCTGTTTACTTACATCAGTATTCGCTAAAAAAATCGAAAAAATTTGGAACCTTTGAGAGGAAGCCCGGTCTATTAAAGTACCACTGCTTTTTCTTAGAAGAATCTAAGAGAGCCCCAGAACTGACATTGGTTTTGGGGCTTTTTTCTATCTGTCACTTTTCTCTTTTTTATTGGCCTTTTTTTGTCCCTTTCGACGTTGCCAAGGCAAGATGACAAAACGCATCCATAAGTGTAGAAACAACAAAACGTTGAAAGCGAAGCCGGCAAAGATCAAAGCGATCGACTCGATGCTTTGTGGATCATCTTTGAGCGTAAACCACCACACAATCCAACACAGTACAGAAAGTACCGTCAATTGATCCAAGCATCGTTGGCAACGTCCAAGTTTTTTCCAAAACCAATGTTCCTCGCAGCGGCGACAAGTCATAGTGTTTTCCAAACCATTAGTGTTGCTTCAGATTATATATCTAACTAAATGGTGGAAAGCGTTTCTTACACGGGCTTAGAGCGCCATGACACAACCAAAAATGGAAAGTTAGCTTTGTAAAAGCTTTGTGGCACGTAATTGATGTATGGTGTGCTGTCAGTCTTTAACAGGAAATATAATGATGTCGACAGAGTTGAAACTTGCGCTGAGTATCGCTGGTGGGTTCTTTATGATCGGTGTTGTCGCGATTTGTATGGTCAGTCGCTATGCAATGATGGCAGCGTAAGAGAGATTTCATTGCGCCAAAGTAGTAAAGCAAAGCCTCGTTGATGACGAGGCTTTGCTTTATATTTAGATAGAAGCCTGAAAGCGTTAGCAGCCTGGGCCGCAGTCAAGACAATGTTTCACCATTTCTGGCCCTAAGTGTAGTTTTGCATTCAAATCACGTAGAGCGGTGCGGACGCCTTCTTCAATCACTGGGTGATAGAAGGGCATATCTAACATCTCAGAAATCGTCATCCTATTTTGGTGCGCCCACGCTAAAAGGTGCGCAAGATGCTCTGCATTCGGGCCCATCATTTCTGCACCTAAAAAACGTCCAGTGCCTTGCTCTCCGTAGACATGCAGAATACCTTTATTACGAAGCATGACGCGCGAACGTCCTTGATTTTCAAACGAGACTTCACCGGTTGCGAAACATCCACATGTGCCTAGACGTGTTTCTAGTTGTTTATATGTTTCGCCAACCATAGCAATTTGAGGGTCGGAGAACACGGCTGAAATTGGTGAGCGACGCAGACCCGCACGAATATCTGGGAAACGGCCTGCGTTGTCTCCAGCAATACGGCCTTGGTCAGCGGCTTCGTGCAGCAGTGGAATCTGGTTACTTGCATCACCTGCGATGAAGATGCTCTCTACCGAAGTTTGCAATGTATAGTGATCCGCCGTTGGTACGCCACGTTCATCGAGAGCCACATTGGTGTTCTCGATCGTCAGCTTATCGACGTTTGGACGACGACCCGTTGCGGCCAATACGTAATCGACAACGAAAGTTTCTAATTCACCATCATGGTTGATGAATTGGATTTCGACCTTGTCTTCGCCGTCATTGTCTGACGATGCAATGCGTTTCATGCTTTCGACTTTTACATCTGCATCAAGGTAGAACTCTTCCTTAAAGGCTTTATCTGCATACGCCATCACCTCTGGGTCTGTCAGTGGGCCCACTTGTCCTCCAAGGCCAAAGAGCTTCACGTTCACTCCTAGGCGGTGTAAAGCCTGACCCAATTCAAGGCCGATGACTCCTGGGCCAAATACTGCCACGGACTCTGGTAAGTCATCCCAGTCAAATACATCATCGTTAATCACTAGGCGATCACCCAGTTCATTCCAAGCTGCCGGATATGTCGGACGAGATCCTGTCGCAATAACAATGCGCTGTGCGGTGACCTGAGTATGATCATCTATGATGAGAGTGTGGTCATCGGCAAACTTCGCGTAGCCCGATAGTTTGTCTTCAGCGGGAATATCATCGACACTTTCAAGCACAAAGCCAACAAAACGATCGCGTTCGCGCTTTATACGATCCATAACTTCTCGTCCGTTAATTCGTACTTCACCTTGCGGGTGTATCCCAAATCCAGGTGCTTTTTCGATTTGATGAACACTTTCTGCTGCCGCAATTAACAGCTTAGACGGCATGCATCCGACACGAGCACAGGTTGTTCCGTAGGGACCGCCCTCAATCATTACCACGCTGTTGGTATGAGCTTTTGCTGCTCGATAAGCACCAAGACCAGCCGTCCCGCCACCAATAATCGCTACGTCGACATTAACTTGTTTCATCGTGAACTCTCGCTTTTGTTTTAAGCCAAGCTAGCTACATTGAGCTTGGAGAGTGAATTGGATAGTTGAATCTGGATAAGTAGTCACCTTATTGGCTGATAACTACTTATCTAGACTAGTAGAAGAAGTGGTTTAGGGTTGGCCTCCGAGCCAAAAGGCACCGGAGACCGAGGGTGTAGGCTATGGACAGCTTAGCCTAGATACGCTTCTAGCTCTTCGCTACCGCCGATGTGCTTGCCACCGATAAAGACTTGTGGAACAGTCGTGCGACCAGATATAGCTCGTAGACTAACTGTTGTTGCGTCTTTACCCAGAATCACTTCTTCATATTGAAGACCGTGGTCAATCAGATTTTGTTTCGCTTTCATACAGAAAGGGCAGCCTGGTTTAGTGAACACCGTGATGGATTCTTGCGTTTTGTAGTCAGGCGCTATGTAGTTCAGCATCGTATCTGCATCTGACACCTTGAATGGGTCGCCTGGTTCGTTTGGCTCAATGAACATTTTTTCCACTACGCCATCTTTTACTAGCATGCTGTAACGCCATGAACGTTTGCCAAAGCCGATGTCGTTTTTATCCACTAACATACCCATGCCATCGGTGAATTCACCATTACCATCCGGGATGAAGGTAATGTTTTCTGCTTCTTGGTCTTGTTTCCATGCATTCATCACGAACGTATCATTGACCGAGACACAAATAATCTCATCCACTCCGTGCTCTTTAAATACAGGGAACAATTCGTTGTAACGAGGTAGATGGCTTGATGAACAGGTTGGAGTAAATGCACCCGGTAAGCTAAATACGATAACGGTCTTACCTTTAAATAGCTCATCGGTCGTTACATTCACCCAAGAGTCACCTTGACGAACTGGAAAAGTAACTTGAGGGACTTGTTGACCTTCTTTAGATACAAACATAATGATTTCCTTTAACTATTTTAAATTATGCGTATAGAGCTTAGCGTTTTTCGTCGCTCTGTTTCGTTTTGTTGAGCCCATTATTGTAAAAATTCTTTGATAGCTCTAATCGTTTGGTGTTATGGTTTTGATAGGTATTAGCTATTGTTAAAGAAGCGAAGCGTGAATTATGAATATTCGAGATTTTGAGTACTTAGTTGCACTTGCGGAACATAAGCACTTTCGCAAAGCGGCAGAGGCATGTTTTGTTAGCCAGCCAACATTGAGTGGGCAAATTCGTAAACTAGAGGATGAACTCGGGACCACGCTTTTAGAGCGAAGCAGCCGACGTGTTTTGTTTACCGATTCAGGGTTACAGCTGGTGGAGCAGGCTAAACGCATCTTAAGTGAAGTGAAAACCTTCAGAGATATGGCAAGCGGTCAAAGCGGAGCCATGACTGGACCGATGCATATTGGTTTCATCCCGACGGTTGGGCCTTATCTACTACCCAAAATTCTGCCGCAGATAAAAGAAGCATTTCCTGAGTTGGAACTATTTCTGCACGAAGCTCAAACACATCAATTAGTGCGTCAATTGGAAGAAGGCAAACTAGATTGCTTAGTTTTAGCTTCGGTTGATGAAACTGCGCCATTTAAAGAGATCGAAGTGTATCAAGAGCCATTAAGTGTCGCAGTGCCATGTGACCACGAGTGGGCCTCTCTCGACCATGTTGATATGTTGGAGCTGAATGGTAAAACCGTTTTAGCGTTGGGAGACGGCCACTGTCTGCGAGATCAAGCGTTAGGTTTTTGTTTTGCCGCTGGTGCAAAAGACGATGAGCGTTTTAAAGCCACCAGCTTGGAGACGTTACGCAACATGGTTGCTGCCGGTGCGGGGATTACGTTATTGCCTCAGCTTTCTATCCCTAATGAGAAGCAAAAAGATGGCGTATGCTACGTACCAGCTGTTAACCCAACCCCCTCGCGTAATATCGTGCTCGTATACCGTCCGGGCTCACCATTACGAGCTAGGTTTGAAGCTTTAGCAGCGAAGATTAAAGAGGTGTTGGCTTCTTATCCATCATTGAATGCTGCAGCATAAAAAGCAGAAATAAAAAGGGAGAGCTTGATGCTCTCCCTTGTGCTTTTGTGATTTAGAACAGTTCTTCTGCGCCAGAACCTGAAGAATAAATACTATCTTCTAAACGGTCGCCAGCGTATTCGGTAGGCTCCGTGCCTTTTTCAAAGTATTCGAACATTGATGTGCTATCTACCTTGTGCGTTAGCATACCGCTGTTGCGATCAATACGAACTCGAATAATATCCTCTGGAATATTTTTACCTTGCTCCGGCGTCCCTTCTAGCGCAACACGCATGAAGTCAATCCAAGCAGGCTCTGCGGTTTTCGCACCCGACTCGGCACCAGAAATTTGGCCTTGCCCTAGGTTGCTGTTAACAGTGGTGCGGCCAAGTGCACGTGAGTGATCATCAAAGCCAACCCAAGCTATCGCAACGACACCAGGTCCATAGCCATTGTACCAAGCATCCTTGGAATCATTCGTTGTACCCGTTTTACCTCCGATATCACGACGACCAAGTTTTTGCGCGCGCCAGCCTGTACCATTCCAACCTGTGCCTTCACGCCAGTTACCGCCACCCCAAATGTTGCTGTACATCATCTCACGCATTAAGAATGCATTCTGTTCAGAGATAACTTGCGGTGCATATTGAGGTTCATCATTTTCAAGGGCATTGTCTGTTGCAAGGCCGTCAATTGCGACGTCTTGTTCGCCAAATTCATCAGCGTAGCGATTTTCTGGCTGCTCGCTCATTTGTGGACAATCCTTATGACAAACACTCTTTGGATTGGCTTTAAACAGTACTTCACCGAATGCATCTTCCACGCGTTCTACATAGAATGGTTCAACGTAATAACCACCGTTCGCAAACACAGAGTAACCTTGTGCCACTTTCATTGGTGTTAAGCTGCCAGCTCCGAGTGCGATGGTCTCTGAGCGCGGTACTTGGTTAATATCAAAACCGAAACGAGTAAGGTACTGACGTGTCTCCTCGAGGCCAACTTCACGGAGTGTACGCACTGCCATGACGTTTTTTGATTGAGCTAAGCCGAGGCGAAGACGCGTTGGACCACCATAAGTCGGTGGTGAGTTTTTTGGTCGCCAAGCTGAACCAGAACCTGCATCCCACTTGTTAATCGGCGCATCGTTAATCAAAGTGGCTAGAGTCAGCCCTTTGTCAATTGCTGCCGAGTAGATGAAAGGCTTGATACTTGAACCAACCTGACGCACTGACATGGTTGCACGGTTAAACTTGCTGTGAACAAAGTTGAAACCACCAACCAGCGACAATATCGCGCCATTTTCTGGGTTCATCGCAACAAACGCGGTGTTTGCTGTCGGCACTTGGCTCAGTTTCCAGCTCAGTGTTGTGTTGTCATCTTCATCGGTTTCACTTACTTCGCGAACCCAAACTTGTTGACCTGTCGCTAGCACATCATGCGCTGACTTTGGTGTTGAGCCTTGGCGGTTATCAGTAATGTACTTACGCGCCCAGTGCATTCCAGTCCAAGGGATGGTTTGCTCTTCATGGTTCTTAACCCATACTTGTGCCGTCTTATCATCGACTTTCGTCACAACCGCAGGGTAAAGGTCACCATAAGTTGGCTGTTTCTTCAGGTGCTTTTCTATTTGCTCATTGTCCCAGGCCGCTTCCCTTTCTTTCCAAAGCACACTTTCTGCACCACGGTAGCCATGACGTTCATCGTATGACAAGAGGTTATTTACCGCAGACGTATTTGCAGCATCTTGCAGTTTAGAATCCACAGTCATGTAGATATTCAAGCCAGAGGTATAAGCTTCTTCTTCACCGTATTCTTTTACTGCCCATGCACGAGCCAACTCTGCTACGTAAGGTGCGGAAAGCTCAATCTCAGCGCTATGATAACGCGCCACAATAGGCTCATTGCGTGCTTCGTCATACTGCTCTTGTGTAATGTATTTCTCATCAAGCATTCGCATTAATACAACGTTACGGCGTTTTGTTGCGCGCTCAAGAGAGTAAATTGGGTTCATGGTTGATGGCGCTTTTGGCATACCAGCGAGTGTTGCAATCTCACTTAACGTCAATTCATCAAGGCTCTTGCCAAAATACACTTGAGCGGCAGCACCAAAGCCATATGAGCGGTAACCAAGGAAGATTTTATTGACATAAAGCTCCATGATTTCTTGCTTACTTAAAAGCTGCTCAATATGGATAGCAATAAAAATCTCTTTAATCTTACGCATGATCTTCTTCTCATTAGATAAGAAGAAGTTACGAGCTAGCTGTTGCGTAATCGTACTTGCACCCTGTTTAGCCGAGCCTGAAACCGCAACAACAACCGCTGCACGAGTGATGCCGATAGGGTCGATACCAGGATGCTCATAGAAACGACTATCTTCGGTTGCGATGAGCGCGTGAATTAAGTCTTGAGGAATTTCGTCATAAGTAACAGGAATACGACGCTTTTCACCGAACTGTGCGATCAGCTTCCCGTCTTGACTAAACACCTTCATAGGTGTTTGTAATTCAACGTCTTTTAGAGTTGCAACATCTGGCAATTCAGGCTTCACGTACTGATAGAAGCCAAATATTGTGGTGACTCCAAGAATTATGCAAATCAATGTTAAAAATAATAAACGCTTTATGAACTTCACCGGAGAATCCCTGATTGGTTGAGGCTGTGTAACGGCAAACCCTTGTACTCTTAGGTCAAAAATTTAGCACATAAGAGATATTAACTCTTATTTGGATGCTAATAACAACCTTTGCACGAAGAAATTTCGGAGCGAGAGTAAGAGATGGATAAGCTAATCGTTACCGGCATCGATATAGGCCATAACAGCCTCAAAGCCGTAGTACTTAAACCCACAGGCAACAATTACGCTCTGTTGGGTTACAAAGAAATATTACTAAAGGAAGGTATTGTCGCTGAAAATAACACCATAAATCATCAAGAAATTGTAAAGACCCTCAAGCAGATAAAAAAAGAACTGCCTTTTGGTGCTAAAAAAGTTGCGATCTCAGTTCCTGATAACTCGGTAATTAGCAAGAAACTGCAAATAGAACAAAATCTTGAAGAGAGTGAAGTTGAGTTTGCAGTGATACAAGCCTTTTCTCATCAATCGCCATTCCCTGTCGAAGAGCTGAGTTTAGACTTCGTTCGTCTTCGCGCTGAGGGCGGGCAGAGTGGCAGTGATAGCTATCAAGTGTTTGCGACAAGAAAAGATGTGGTAGAAGGCCGAGTCGATGCATTACAAAAGTCCGGACTAAAACCTGTTTTAGTGGACGTGCATTCGCAAAGCCTTGGTCATATCTGGAAGCTCACCGCCGATCGCTTTCCTGACAAAAACAAATACTGCTTACTCGATATTGGCACCTTATCGAGCTCCTTCACCATGTTTACCGAACAAGGTGAACTGTTTCACAAAGAGTTTGCTTACGGCACACGCGGAGCAAACAGCGCTTCTCCAGTCGATTTTCTGTCCGATGATGCTCAGGAGAAAACAGAGCTGTTTAACCGTCAAATCGTAGAGCGAGTAAAGCGCCAGATGCAGCTCTATACCTCAATCAATGGCTCACAAAACATCAAGGGTATCTGGTTATCAGGGGAAGGGGCCTCCACTCCCATGCTCGCAGAGGAGTTGTCTCAACAATTGTCGTTAGAGTGTGAATTGCTAAATCCGCTAGGGCTATTTGAGATGAAGGTGTCTAAGCGTAAGCGTCGTGCTGTGGATTGGCAGCATTTCTCAACAGCAGCCGGACTGGCCGTTCGTGGCATTCATTGGCTAGGAGGCGCCCGTGCTTTATCGCATTAATTTACTTCCTTGGCGAGAGAATCAAAGAGAAGAGCACCGACGTCGTTTCATCAGTTTGGTCGCATTAGGCATGTTGGTCGCTGTTGGCATCCAGTGGGGTATTGGAAAGTTTTTTGAGTACCAACAAGATCAACAACAGGAGCGGCTCGATTACCTCACTCACTACATTGCCGAACTCGACCAGCGTATTGAAGCAATGAAAATTGCAGAGCAAGAGCACAGCAAAATCCTCGAACGTCTAAAGGTCGTTGAAGGTTTACAAAACGGACGAAACAAAACGACCGAGTTCATGAACTTAATGCCTGCCGTTATCCCTGAAGGTGTATATGTTGACAAGATCAAAATGAATGATCTGGAAATTGAGATCTCTGGGATCTCAGATAGCACTCCAAAACTTGCCACGATGCTGGACAACATGGAGCGCTCGGCCAAGTTGAACGACGTAGAAATGCATTCCATCGTTCACGGCAAAGCCCGTTTTGGGAAAGAGTTTCAAACATTCAAAGTGTCTTTCATGTTCAAAGTAACGGAGAAGAAATTGGAGGCTCAACGTGGTTGATTGGCAGGATCTCGAAATAGATGAAATGGCCGAGTGGCCATTGTTGCCCCAAATTGTGGTAATCGCGCTTCTGATCATGGTGATTCAAGGCTTAGGTTATTGGTTTTACCTTAAACCGAAAGAAGAACAGTTGAATCACTTGATCCAGCAGGAGCAGACACTCAAGGTGGCATTGAAGATCAAAGCGAACAAAGTGGCAGCGTTGCCTCAGCTTCAATCTCAATTGGATGAACTTACCACTCGTTACGAGTTATTACTGCAACAACTGCCTGCGCAAAAAGAGCTGGCTACAATGCTCGCTTCAGTGAATGAGCTTGGCATCGACAATAAGCTGACTTTCACCCGAATCGACTGGGGCGAAAAACAATCAGAGCACTTCCTTTATCGTCTTCCTTTAAACATAGAGTTAACGGGCGACTTTCATGACATCGGCCATTTTTCTCAGGCAATAGCGACGCTACCTCGAATCATCACGTTTAAAGATGTGACTTGGCAACGTGTCAGCCAAGAGAGCGAAACCCTGCACTTTCGGGTGCGTGCTAATACCTATCAGTTTAAGCCGGAGGAGACGAAAAATGACAAGTAAGTCTTTGTTGCTGGTACTGATGGGTTCTCTATTGATGGGCTGCCAGGCGAATGATGAATCATTGACGGATTTTATTCGAGGAGTGGAAACACAGGCGCGTCGAGAGGTCGAGAAGCTTAAGCCCGCAGACAAGTATGTTGCAGTCACGTACGCACCGGAAGTACAGCGTGCACCCTTTGAATTACCCAAAGAAGCCACCATCGCGACTCAGCCAGTTGCAAGAAAAGATTGTTGGCAACCGCCCTCAAGAAGGCGAACTGGCAAATTAGAAAAATTCCCATTAAGCCAATTGCGTTTGAAAGGGGTCATGGGCATGGATAACACGGTTTCTGGCCTCGTTCAGGCTCCCAATGGCACCGTCTATAAAGTTAAGCCGGGTCAATACCTCGGACGCAATAATGGCAAAGTGACCCATGTCAGCCACTCCTATTTGTTGATTAATGAAACGTTGCCCGACGGCTTAGGATGTTGGCAAAAACGTAAAGTTAAGTTGGCTTTGAGATAGCCCCATTTATTTTTGATATTGAGTAATGAAAATGAGACAAGGATTAACACGTACACCAAGGATACTTACTGGGCTCTTCTCCTTATGGTTGTTTGTATTTTTAGCCCCTTTAGCGGCAGCTGAAGAAGTTTCGTCCAATGCCCTAAAAAGTATCGACTTTCGAACTAATAAAGATAAAGACGCCGTGATTGTCGTAGAATTGGCGTCACCGGCTGCGATTGTAGATATCAAGCGTGTACAGGAAGGGTTAAGTATCGATTTGCTTAACACTTCAGTAAAAGACGAGCAATTGTATCTCCTAGACGTGAAAGATTTTTCGACTGTGGTTGAGAGCGTAGAAGTGTTTCGCGACACCTCGACGACGCGCTTGGTTGCGCACATCAATGAAGAATACATGCATGATTACCGTTTAACGGGGCGTTTTTTGGAAATCAAAGTAGCGAAGATCAAACACAATGAGAAAGCCCCAGATAAAAGCATTTTAGAAAGAGAAGGTAAGCTTATTTCGATTAACTTCCAAGATATTCCTGTGCGAAATGTCTTGCAGCTTATTGCTGATTACAACCAATTTAATTTGGTTGTCTCCGACTCTGTCGAAGGCAACCTCACGCTTCGTCTTGATGGTGTCCCTTGGCAGCAAGTGCTGGATATTATTTTGCAAGTTAAGGGGTTAGATAAGCGTGTTGATGGCAACGTGATTTTAGTTGCTCCGACTGATGAGCTGGACTTGCGTGAGAAGCAGCAGTTAGAAAAACAAAAACTGACGGAAGAAATGGGAGAGCTTTCATCTGAAATCATCAAAGTTAATTTTGCTAAAGCATCAGACATTGCGGAGATGATCAATGGTGAAGGAAATATCAGCATGCTGTCAGAGCGCGGCAGTATGACCATTGATGAGCGAACTAACTCGTTATTGATTAGAGAGTTACCTGAAAACATCGAGGTGATTCGAGAAATTATTGAGTCTTTGGATATTCCAGTTAAACAGGTTCAAATTGAGGCGCGTATTGTGACCATCAATGAAGGTAACATGGACGAGCTAGGTATTCGTTGGGGTTTTACGTCTATTAATGGCAGTAATACAGTGGGCGGTTCTATTGAGAACAACCTTGCCACGATCGGTCTCTATAATGGAGAAGGGGGTGATGACGGTGGTGACGGTGATGGAGTAGGGATCGATGACTTCCTAAATGTAAACTTAGCTGCAACCAGTCCGAATGCCACCAGCATTGCTTTTCAGGTCGCAAAGTTAGGTTCAGACACCTTGTTGGATCTTGAGCTTTCTGCTCTGCAACAAGAGTCTAAAGCTGAGATTATCTCGAGCCCACGTTTGATCACTACCAATAAGAAACCTGCCTATATCGAACAAGGTACAGAGATTCCTTACCTAGAGTCATCATCAAGTGGTGCAACGACGGTGACGTTCAAAAAGGCGGTATTAAGTTTGAAGGTAACCCCGCAAATCACACCGGATAACCGCTTAGTATTGGATTTAAGTGTCACGCAAGATAGACCAGGACAAGTCGTGAAGACAGGCACTGGTGAAGCTGTTGCGATTGATACTCAACGTATCGGGACGCAAGTGTTAGTGAATAACGGTGAAACGGTCGTTCTTGGTGGTATTTTTCAGCACAGCATTACTAACTCGGTGGACAAAGTGCCTTTGTTGGGCGATCTTCCGCTATTAGGTGCGCTTTTTCGTCGAAGTTATGAAAATGTTGGTAAAAGTGAGCTGTTAATTTTCGTCACGCCTAAGGTGGTGATTCAGTAGTTCTGTCTCGGGAAAAACTGATTAAATCAAAAATAAAGTTGCAATAGTGGCACCATGCTTGGATAATTTCGGGTCTTATCACGAATTATCTGTGAGGAACTGGTGCCACAAGCCTTGTAGAACAGCAGTTTAGCTGTGTTTTCTTGTGGCGATCTTATTGAATCAATGTTGTAAATTACTGCTAAACATGGCTGAGAAACGTAATATTTTCCTTGTTGGCCCAATGGGCGCCGGCAAAAGTACAATTGGTAGACATCTAGCACAGCAACTGCATATGGAGTTTGTTGACTCCGATACAGTGATCGAAGAACGCACTGGTGCAGACATCTCTTGGGTTTTTGATGTAGAAGGTGAAGAAGGCTTCCGCAAGCGTGAAGAAGCGGTACTTGAAGACCTAACACAAGAGCAAGGCATCGTGCTTGCGACTGGCGGTGGCTCTGTTAAGAGCAAAGAAAACCGCAATCGTCTTTCGGCACGTGGTGTTGTTGTTTACTTAGAAACGACGATTGAAAAGCAACTTGCGCGTACAAACCGCGACAAGAAGCGTCCTTTACTTCAAACGGATAACCCTCGCGAAGTACTGGAGCAATTAGCTGAAGAACGTAATCCTTTATATGAAGAAGTAGCGGATTACACTGTTCGCACTGACGATCAAAGTGCAAAAGTGGTAGCCAACCAGATCGTAAAAATGCTAGAAGAGAGATAAGTCTTTATCTTTTTTTTAATTGGAGCAAACCGATGGAACGGATTACGGTCAACCTAGCTGAGCGTAGCTACCCAATCTCTATTGGCGCCGGGTTATTTGAGGACCCGGCGTACCTCTCTCAAGTTCTCTCAAACAAAAATGCAAAACAAAAAGTTGTTGTGATCAGTAATGTCACAGTGGCGCCTTTGTATGCAGACAAAATTTTAAAGCAACTCGAGCAGCTCGGTTGTAGTGCATCCTTGTTAGAATTGCCTGACGGTGAACAGTACAAAAACTTGGATGTATTTAATCAAGTAATGAACTTCTTACTGGAAGGGAGTTATGCTCGTGATGTTGTGATCATCGCGTTAGGTGGTGGTGTTATTGGCGACCTTGTGGGTTTTGCGTCTGCCTGTTACCAGCGTGGGGTCGACTTTATTCAAATACCGACCACATTACTATCCCAAGTGGACTCTTCGGTTGGTGGAAAAACCGCGGTTAACCATCCGTTGGGTAAGAACATGATAGGTGCGTTTTACCAACCTAAAGCCGTGATCATTGATACCAACTGCCTGTCGACGTTGCCTGAACGTGAGTTCGCTGCGGGTATCGCCGAAGTCATTAAGTACGGCATTATTTACGATGCAGATTTTTTTGTATGGTTAGAAGACAATCTTGAGCGCTTGTATGCGTTGGATGAAGAAGCACTAACTTATGCGATCGCACGTTGCTGTGAAATAAAAGCGGAAGTGGTGGCTCAGGATGAGAAAGAGTCGGGCATCCGTGCTTTGCTTAACTTAGGTCACACCTTTGGTCATGCGATTGAAGCGGAACTTGGCTATGGCAATTGGCTGCATGGTGAAGCGGTATCTTCCGGCACTGTTATGGCGGCCAAAACGTCGCATCTACGCGGTCTGATCTCGGAAGAGCAATTTGAGCGTATTGTTGCGATTTTGCGTCGTGCAAAACTGCCTGTGCATACTCCAGACAGTATGAATTTCGATGACTTCATCAAGCACATGATGCGAGATAAGAAAGTCCTCTCTGGTCAATTACGATTGGTTTTGCCTACAGGCATTGGCACTGCCGAGGTAATTGCTGATACGACACAAGACGTACTCAAACAGGCAATAGACTTCGGTCGCGATATTTAACCTTGTAATGGCGCCTTTGGGCGTCATTCTTGTAGTGTATTAAGGTTATTAGATGAGTGTTGCTCACGTACTGGAATTAGATTCTCAAATCGAGTTGCTTGATAGATTAGGTCTACTGACTAACTTTGGTTCCAATCTCATTGCGATTAATGGTCATGATGGGTACGGGAAATCTTGGTTAGCGCAGCGATACCTTGAAGTGGGTGCCAGTAACAAGAATCAATGTTTGTTACTTTGTCATTCTAATCAAGACGGTGTGCAGCATCGCGTCCTTATTTTGAGTCAACTGGTTTCAGACGCATTGTTTAATCAGCAAGAGCCTTTACTTGATAGCCTTGAAAGGCTTTTAGGTGATGAGGCGTGTGACATTGCAATTGTTGTAGATGATGCGCATTTATTGAGTGAGACACTTATCTCTGAGCTTTGGATGCTGGTCTTAGAGGCGCACCATAAGCCAAATTGGACCATCAATGTCTTACTGTTTACACAGTCTGGACGTTTAGACGGTTTGCTAGCACGTCTCAGTTATGGACAAGAGATAAAGCCTGTTGAGCTTGATATTGATATGTTGTCCGAAGTGGAAGCTCGTCGTTTCTTTGAGTCACTTGTTGCGCGCTACGTCGATGATGAGTCTGAGAAACGGGTTCGAGATGCATTTAAAAAAGTCGACCCAGTACCGGGTGACATCATGGCGTTAGGAGAGATGAAAGTGGAAAAAAGGATCATTATCCGCTCGATTGTCGGTTCACCCCTGAATATTGCGTTGGTGGTATTAGTCTTACTGTTGCTTGCTGCTGGTGGCTATTGGTGGATGCTTAGTCAACCAAGTCCTGATGATAAAGCGCAGCAAATTGCTGGCAGTTTAGAGCAAACGGCTATTCCAACTTTTGAAGAGTCAGGAGTCAGTGCAGCGCAGTCTTCACTGCAACCTGTAACCGATGGCTCTAGCAGTCTTGATAAGTCTGGTGCGGTTGATGATTCTGATTCATTACCGCCAGCTGTGACAGAAGAAGTAGCGAGCGTAGGCAGTGATGACAATCAACAAAGAGTGGTGATTGAGTCGAATGTGGTCGATGCATTGCTTGAAGGTAAAGCTGATTCAGCAGACACAAAAGCGATTGATGATGTCGTAGGTACTGAGAAGACAGAAACCGCCGATGAAACTAGCTCCCCTTTGATTAAAGTCGTAAAACCGAATCAAGATATGACGCAAGCACCTGCTCAGTCAGAAGAGGGTGAGGCAAACCAACCTGTTGTGAAGTTTTCATTTGCTCGTGAAGAACTAAAAGCGCTATCGCCAAGAGCTTATACTTTACAACTCGCAGCTATGACCTCAATGGAAGATGTACAATCCTTTCTCAATGAGCATCAACTGAATAATCAAGTGCGAATTTATCCTACCGTTCGTAATGACACCGAGTGGTATATCATCACATATCAAGATTATCCGACAATTCAAATGGCTCGTGATGCCGTCGCAAGCTTGCCAGATTCGGTTAAGTCGGTGAGTCCTTGGGCAAAATCACTCCGTCAGGTTCACCGTGAAATTGAACGAGTGAAATAAACCTGAGCTTCCCTGAAAAATATGTTACATTCCGCAGCCTTAATTTTTGGTCGATAGATAGAGCAGTAGATGAAAAAGCAACGAGCCTTTCTTAAATGGGCAGGAGGAAAATACGGACTGGTTGAAGACATCCAACGTCATTTGCCGCCGGCTCGAAAGCTAGTTGAACCTTTTGTTGGTGCGGGCTCAGTGTTTCTGAATACCGATTATGACCATTATCTACTTGCAGATATCAATCCAGATTTGATCAATCTGTACAACCTGCTGAAAGAACGCCCTGAAGAGTATATCTCTGAAGCGAAGCGTTGGTTTGTCGCTGAGAACAACCGCAAAGAAGCCTACCTACACATTCGCGCTGAGTTTAATAAAACCGATGACGTGATGTACCGCTCTTTAGCGTTTTTGTACATGAACCGCTTTGGTTTTAATGGCCTATGCCGTTACAACAAAAAAGGTGGCTTCAATGTACCGTTTGGCTCTTACAAAAAGCCGTATTTCCCTGAGGCGGAATTGGAGTTTTTTGCAGAAAAAGCCAAAAAAGCTACGTTTGTTTGTGAAGGTTATCCTGAAACATTTCGTCGTGCGCGCAAAGGGAGCGTCGTGTATTGCGATCCACCTTATGCGCCGCTTTCAAATACGGCAAATTTCACCTCATACGCAGGTAATGGTTTCACGTTGGACGACCAAGCTGCATTAGCCGACATTGCTGAAAGAACAGCGACTGAACGTGGCATTCCTGTGTTGATTTCTAACCACGACACTACCTTGACACGTCGGTTGTATCACGGTGCGGATCTTAATGTGGTTAAAGTAAAGCGTACCATTAGCCGTAATGGTAACGGTCGTAATAAAGTTGATGAGCTACTTGCGCTTTTTCATGCGCCAGACATGGATAAATCAAGCTCTTAATTCTCACACTATTATATCTAAATAGTGGATCTCCCCACTGGCTTCGGTAGAATTGCGCGCAGATTGTTTGCTCATTACTACTGAGGTCAGGTATGAAAGATTTTCTTATTGCTCCATCCATTTTATCGGCAGATTTTGCTCGTCTCGGTGAAGATGTAGAAAAAGTACTCGCAGCGGGTGCGGATGTGGTGCATTTCGACGTTATGGATAACCACTATGTACCAAACCTGACTTTTGGTGCGCCTGTGTGTAAAGCACTACGCGATTATGGCATCACAGCGCCAATCGATGTTCACCTAATGGTGAAACCCGTTGACCGTATTATTCCTGATTTCGCAAAAGCGGGTGCGTCGATGATTACGTTCCATGTAGAAGCTTCTGATCATGTAGACCGTACACTGCAGTTAATTAAAGAGCACGGCTGTCAGGCTGGTGTGGTACTAAACCCAGCAACGCCACTTGCAAGTCTTGAATTTATTATGGATAAAGTCGACATGATTCTACTGATGTCGGTAAACCCTGGTTTTGGTGGTCAATCATTCATTCCTCATACACTAGATAAACTGCGTGCCGTTCGTAAGATGATTGACGAGTCTGGTCGTGATATCCGCTTAGAAATCGATGGCGGTGTGAAGGTTGACAACATTCGTGAAATTGCAGAAGCGGGCGCAGACATGTTTGTTGCAGGCTCGGCGATTTTCGGTGAGCCAGATTACAAACAAGTGATCGATCAAATGCGCGCTGAACTGGCTGAAGTTAAATAAGCACCGATAAGCCAGCGCAATAACACGCTGATTTTAAAGGCTGCCAGCTTGTTGGCAGCCTTTGTGTTTTCTAGTATTAGAAGAAATTAAATATCCACTGCGCTGAGCAAATAATCACTTGCCTATTTTACGCCCTTTCTGTACTATTCGTGCTCCTTAAACTCAGTCAATTATCTTTAGTTCCTTGCTTCCTCTGGACGACTGAGCCATTTGTGGAAGCTGAATAATCCGTAAGGAGCAACCAATGCGTCATTACGAAATCGTATTCATGGTGCACCCAGATCAAAGCGAGCAAGTTGCTGGCATGATCGAGCGTTACACTGGTTCAATCACTGAAGCTGGCGGTAAAATCCACCGTCTAGAAGACTGGGGCCGTCGTCAACTGGCTTACCCAATCAACAAGCTTCACAAAGCTCACTACGTTCTTATGAACGTTGAAGCTGACCAAGCTGTAATTGATGAGCTAGAAACTGCTTTCCGTTTCAACGATGCAGTTCTACGTAACATGATCATGCGTACTAAAGCAGCGATCACTGAGCAATCTATCATGCTTAAGCAAAAAGAAGAGCGTGCTCCACGTCGTGAAGAGCGTTCTGAAGCTAAGCCTGAAGCTAAGTCAGAAGCTGCTGAGTAAGTTTTCTTATGGCCAATCGAATGGAGCTGAGCGGCACCATTGCCAAACCGCCCATTCGTAGTAAAAGCCCTGGTGGCATTGAACACTGTCGGTTTTGGCTGGAGCATCGCTCTACTATTATCGAAGCTGACTTACCTCGACAAGTTTATTGTCGTATGCCGGTAGTCGTCAGCGGGCTTGGGTCACAAGCACTAACTCAGAATTTAGTTCAAGGCAGTAACATTAAGGTAAGTGGTTTTGTCACTTATCAAACCGGCCGAAATGGCGTGGGAAAATTAGTGTTACACGCCGACAACATTACTCAAATTTAAGATCAGGAGATAGCCCATGGCTCGTTTCTTCCGTCGTCGTAAATTCTGCCGTTTCACTGCAGAAGGCGTACAAGAGATTGATTACAAAGACGTAGCAACTCTTAAAAACTACATCACTGAAGCTGGTAAAATCGTACCTAGCCGTATCACTGGTACAAGCGCTAAGTACCAGCGTCAACTAGCACGTGCTATCAAGCGTTCACGCTACCTAGCTCTACTACCGTACACTGACAAGCATCAGTAATCGGTTCATTTTATTAAGAAAGAGGATTAAGCAATGCAAGTTATTCTACTTGATAAAATTGGTAACCTAGGTGGTCTTGGCGATACTGCAAACGTTAAATCTGGCTACGCTCGTAACTTCCTTATCCCACAAGGTAAAGCAGTTATGGCAACTAAAGCTAACGTTGAAATGTTTGAAGCTCGTCGTGCTGAACTAGAAGCTAAAGTTGCTGAGCAACTAGCTGCTGCAGAAGCTCGCGCAGAGAAAGTTAACGCTCTAGAAGCGGTAGTTATCGCTTCTAAAGCTGGTGACGAAGGCAAACTATTCGGTTCTATCGGTACTCGTGACATCGCTGACGCTATCACAGCTGCAGGCGTTGAAGTTGCTAAGAGCGAAGTTCGCCTTCCTGAAGGTGCTCTACGTAACACTGGTGAGTTCGAGATCAGCGTTCAACTTCACTCTGAAGTTTTCGCGACAGTTAACCTACAAGTTGTTGCTGCTGAGTAATTCAGTATCAAGACGAAATACTAAAAAGCACCTCCTCGGAGGTGCTTTTTTTATTTCTAAAACTGAGAGAAAAAGGGTTAAAAAGCGAAAAGTAAATTAACGGAAAATACGCTGTCCGCTTTGCTTAAGCCTTCAGGCACTTTATCGTGATACTGACGAGAGTGCGCCAGTTTCAGTGCGATATCTTCAGTAATATCATTGGTTACACTGAGTTCACTATCAGTACGTGTGTTACTTCTACCTGTTACCAACGTAATATCAGCTGCGAAACTTAAATTATCCAACGCATGCCAAGTTGTGTTGATATTTCCTCGAAAAATGCCTTCTCTAACGATATCGGGAAAGACAATATCGTCATCATCTATTTCGTCTAAGTTTGGCTCTTGATAGCGAAAACCAGGGCCTACTTCTACCTCTAAAATGAAGTTCTCAGTGTAGGAGAACTGGTAACCCAAACCACCTGACAACGTATAGTCTTTAAAATAAGCACTGTAGCGAGAATCCACTCCTTTAAAGCTGCCATACAAATACGTCTTAGGGCCTAACTTGTAGTCACTCTGCAGGGAATAGGTGGATGAGCGTTTGTCTTCTTCACCGTCTTTGTACAAGTTGTAGTACTTCCATTCACCATTAGAACGGTGTCGACCTGACGTATATTCAGCACTCAAACGAGCATTCAGGGAACGAGAGTCCGTGTTACCTGTGTGAGCTTGATAGCCGAACTCCACCTCGGTTTTTAGTGGGTCGGGTACATCAATATTTTGCTCTGGCTGTACTGATTCGTCAGCATACGATGCACTAGCGCACAGTAGGCTAAAGCTAAGTAACCAGTATCGGGACACATCAACCTCGAACGTAATCAAAAAGGAGGGGCATGATACTGATACAGATATTTGGTTGGGTCAATGGTAGGTTAATTTTTATTAGAGCTAGGCGGAAGAACCAGGCTATTACCCGGGTGGTTCACATGATGATTTCTTAACAAGTAATTGTCGCTTCGGGGAAGCATCTCAGTTAGGTTAAGGTTATAATCGTGGGTCAATAGTAGTTATCGAGCAAAGTCATGGCGGAAAACAGAAATCGCAAACCTTCAGACAGTCAGGTCGACGCAATCAAAGTGCCACCTCACTCACTAGAAGCCGAGCAATCAGTAATTGGTGGTCTTTTACTGGATAATGAACGTTGGGACACCGTTGCCGAACGTGTTGTGAGCAGTGATTTCTATAGTCGTCCACACCGCCTGATTTTTGAAGGTGTAAAAACCATTCTTGAAGCGGGTAAACCTCTCGATCTTATTACTTTATCGGAATATCTAGAGCGTCATGAGTTGTTAGAAGATGTAGGCGGTTTTGCTTACCTCGCTGACTTGGCGAAGAATACGCCAAGTGCAGCTAACATCAATGCGTATGCTGATATTGTCGCTGAGCGTGCGATTGTTCGTGGCCTTATTGGTGTCGCGAATGAAATTGCGGACGCGGGCTATGACCCTCAAGGTCGTAGTTCTGAAGATTTAATAGACATGGCGGAGAGTAAAGTTTTTGCTATCGCCGAGTCTCGAACTAGTGAAAACGAAGGACCACAAAACGTCGACAACATCCTCGAAAAGACGTTAGAACGTATCGAGTTGTTGTATAAAACGCCACAAGATGGTGTTACGGGGGTCGATACCGGTTTCACCGATCTCAATAAGAAAACCGCAGGTTTGCAAGGCTCTGATTTGGTGATTGTCGCAGCGCGTCCATCGATGGGTAAAACGACCTTTGCGATGAACTTGTGTGAAAATGCGGCCATGCAACAAGAGAAGCCCGTACTTATTTTCTCGTTAGAGATGCCAGCTGAACAGTTGATGATGCGTATGTTGGCCTCTTTGTCTCGTGTAGACCAAACCAAGATCCGTACGGGTCAGCTAGATGACGAAGATTGGGCGCGTATTTCTTCTACTATGGGTATCCTGATGCAGAAGAAAAATATGTACATTGATGATAGCTCTGGTCTAACTCCGACCGAAGTGCGTTCGCGCGCTCGCCGTATCGCTCGTGAACATGGCGGTCTGTCGATGATCATGGTCGACTACCTTCAGTTGATGCGCGTGCCTTCGTTAACCGATAACCGCACTCTTGAGATTGCTGAGATCTCGCGCTCTCTTAAGGCGCTGGCAAAAGAGCTAAATGTGCCTGTTGTGGCACTGTCGCAGCTAAACCGTTCCCTAGAGCAACGTGCGGATAAACGACCAGTAAACTCGGACTTGCGTGAATCCGGTTCCATCGAGCAGGATGCTGACTTGATCATGTTCATCTACCGTGATGAGGTTTATCACCCAGATAGTCCGTACAAAGGTACGGCCGAAATCATTATTGGTAAACAGCGTAACGGTCCTATCGGTTCTGTTCGCCTCACTTTCCAAGGTCAACATTCGCGTTTCGACAACTACGCGGGTCCTGCATTCGATATTGATGATGAGTAATCCCATGAGCTATATGAAAGCGGCCAAGGCGTGCATTGATTTGTCTGCGTTGCAGCACAACTTACAGCGCGTAAAAGCTCAAGCGCCACAAAGTAAAGTGATGGCTGTCGTCAAGGCCAATGGTTATGGTCACGGATTACGTCATGTTGCAAAACATGCTAACCATGCGGATGCGTTTGGTGTGGCTCGTATTGAAGAAGCATTGCAACTGCGCGCTTGTGGAGTAGTAAAGCCGATTCTATTGCTAGAAGGTTTTTACTCTCCTGGTGACTTACCTGTTCTTGTGACGAACAACATCCAAACCGTGGTGCACTGTGAAGAGCAGCTTATCGCCTTGGAGCAAGCAGACCTTGAAACTCCGGTTGTCGTGTGGCTGAAGATTGACAGTGGCATGCACCGCCTTGGGGTTCGTCCTGAACAATATGACGAGTTTGTAACGCGGCTAAAGGAGTGTCCAAATGTAGCGAAACCGTTGCGTTACATGAGCCACTTTGGCTGTGCAGATGAGCTGGATAGCGATATTACCCCACAACAGATTGAGCTGTTTAAATCGTTGACTTCTGGTTGCCAAGGGGAACGTTCACTGGCGGCATCTGCGGGGTTATTGGCATGGCCTCAAAGCCATTTAGATTGGGTTCGTCCGGGTATTATCATGTATGGTGTGTCGCCATTCGATGACAAAACGGCGCAAGATCTTGGGTATCAACCTGTTATGACACTTAAATCCCACCTTATTGCGGTACGTGAAGTGAAGAAGGGCGAAAGTGTTGGCTACGGTGGTATTTGGACCAGTGAGCGAGATACAAAAGTGGGTGTCATCGCTGTAGGGTATGGCGACGGTTACCCAAGAAGTGCTCCAAACGGTACGCCGGTGTGGGTTAATGGCCGTAAAGTACCTATTGCAGGTCGAGTTTCCATGGATATGCTGACGGTCGATTTGGGACCAGACGCAACGGATAAAGTCAGCGACGAAGCGATTCTTTGGGGGAAAGAGCTCCCAGTAGAAGAAGTGGCGGGTCACATTGGTACGATTGCGTATGAACTCGTGACTAAGCTAACGCCTCGCGTCGAGATGGAATACTCAAAATAAACAATGAAAGGCTAACCCAAGGTTAGCCTTTGTTTTATCTACTCACCGTTAATCGTAGCAATAACGCGGCGGCCGCCACCAAAGTCTCGATGCTCACCCAAGTAAATACCTTGCCATGTTCCTAAAGCTAATCGACCATTTTGGATTGGTACCGTCACACTACTGCCAAGCAGTGATGCTTTAATATAACCCGTACGTCGTCACCTTCATAGGTGTGCTGATAATAAGGAGCACGCTCTGGCACAAACTTATTGAAGTGCGCTTCCATGTCCATACGCACGGTTGGATCAGCATTCTCATTTAAGGTCAAACTGGCGGAGGTGTGCTGAATAAATAAGTGTAATAAACCTACTGAAAGTTCGTTTATTTGTGGTAATTGTTGTTCAATTTCATCAGTTATCAGGTGAAAACCGCGGCATCTCGCTTTTAATTGCAGTGTTTTTTGTGCCCACATACGTGTTCCTTTGGAAATTTATAAATTGGCGTCTATCCTATTCCAATTAGAGCCTGTCATTAGTAAATGATATGATTCTTGTCATCGTAAATGAATTGTTCAATTTCAGGGCAGGGAACGTGACCTAACTCAATGTGAGTGTAAAAGCTCTCGGTCATAATTGGCGCCTGAAAAAAAATTACAAAGACTTGTTTTGTGGCAATTTGCCCAAACATCTAATTTATATTCTATTTGCTAAATCGGGGATTCCACAGTTTTCGCTAGACTGTAAGGAATGGAACCTACTGTAACATCGGGATAAAGACCATGTTGAAAAATATCAATCCAACGCAAACACAAGCTTGGAAAGCGCTAACGGCGCATTTCGAATCTGCACAAGATATGGATCTTAAAGAGCTGTTTGCTCAAGACGCAGCGCGTTTCGACAAATACTCTGCACGTTTCGGCTCAGACATCCTAGTCGATTACTCAAAGAACCTCATCAATGAGGAAACTCTGAAGCACCTGTTTGCTCTTGCGAAAGAGACCGAGCTGAAATCTGCAATTGAAGCGATGTTCAGTGGTGAAGCGATCAACCAAACAGAAGGTCGCGCTGTTCTTCACACTGCACTACGTAACCGTGCTAATACTCCAGTTATGGTAGATGGTGAAGACGTAATGCCAGCAGTGAACGCGGTTCTAGAAAAAATGAAATCATTCACTGAGCGCGTTATCGGCGGTGAATGGAAAGGTTACACAGGCAAAGCAATTACCGATATTGTGAACATCGGTATCGGCGGTTCTGACCTTGGCCCTTACATGGTGACGGAAGCTCTAGCGCCATACAAAAATCATCTAAACCTTCACTTCGTATCTAACGTTGATGGTACACACATCGTTGAAACGTTGAAGAAAGTTAACCCAGAAACGACGTTATTCTTGATCGCGTCTAAGACGTTTACAACGCAAGAAACCATGACTAACGCGCACACTGCTCGTGATTGGTTCCTAGAATCTGCGGGTGATCAGGCTCATGTGGCTAAACACTTTGCTGCGCTTTCAACAAACGCGACAGCCGTGTCTGAATTTGGTATCGATACAGCGAACATGTTTGAATTCTGGGACTGGGTTGGTGGCCGTTACTCACTATGGTCTGCGATCGGTCTATCAATTGCACTAGCAGTAGGTTTCGACAACTTTGTTGAGTTGCTTGATGGTGCTCACGAGATGGACAAGCATTTCGTATCAACAGATCTAGAAAGCAATATTCCAGTGATTCTTGCTTTGATTGGTATTTGGTACAACAACTTCCACGGTGCGGAGTCAGAAGCTATCCTACCTTACGATCAATACATGCACCGTTTTGCAGCATATTTCCAGCAAGGCAACATGGAATCAAACGGTAAATACGTTGACCGTGACGGCAATGCTGTAACTTACCAAACTGGCCCAATCATTTGGGGTGAACCAGGTACCAACGGTCAGCACGCGTTCTACCAGCTAATTCACCAAGGTACTAAGCTTATCCCATGTGACTTCATTGCACCTGCAATTAGCCACAACCCAGCTAGCGATCATCACCAAAAACTGATGTCTAACTTCTTCGCGCAAACTGAAGCTCTAGCGTTTGGTAAAAATGAAGAAACCGTGAAAGAAGAGTTGGTGAAAGTAGGTAAGAATGCTGAAGAAGTGGCAGCGATTGCGCCATTCAAAGTGTTTGAAGGTAACCGTCCAACAAACTCTATTCTAGTGAAGCAAATCACGCCTCGTACGCTAGGTAACTTGATCGCAATGTACGAACACAAAATTTTCGTACAAGGTGTTATCTGGAATATCTTCAGCTTTGACCAGTGGGGCGTGGAGCTAGGTAAACAACTGGCTAACCAAATCCTACCTGAGCTTGCAGACGAGTCTCAAATCAGCTCGCATGACAGCTCAACAAACGGTCTAATCAACGCATTTAAAGCGTTCAAAGCTTAATGTTTGAATAGATAAAGAAAAGGTCAGCAAATGCTGACCTTTTTATTGCCTGAGGCAAAAACAAAATAGGTTGGCCAGTGCCAACCTATTTTTTCTCTTTTATTCGAAGCAAATTTCGATAAAGGCATTTCCCCATTGGGAAGAGAAAGGCATGATAATAATTGAGCCTTCACACTTGTGGCGAATCGTATGACCTCGGCCCGAAACCACAACCGGTGTTGCCATATCAAAGTCAAAACCACTTTCCGCCAGAATGCGTTTCGCACCACCAGTAACCATGTTGGTGATCTCACCCACCATATCGGTCACTTCTTCATTGAGCCCATTTGGACGTTCACCAAGCATGTTCTGCATGATTTCTAGGGCGAGTGCTTCATCAAAGGTGATCGACATTGAACCACGAGTTTGTGGGCCTACCATACCAATCAGACCAGAAACGTCACCTCGTGCGATCTCATCTTTTTTGATTCGCGGTTTTTGTGGCTTCAGCTCAAGAGAAGCCATAGTTTTTAGCACGTTCATTAAAGAAGCTAAAAACGGGTTTACAAATTCAGCGCGCATAACGTTCTTCTATACTTTTTCTTTCGTCTCGGAGGAACAGGCCTGGCATTCACCATGAGTTTCAATAACTTGGTTGGTCAGTTTGAATCCATGCTTCTCGGCGTTTTCGGCTAACAAGGATATCAGCGTCTCATCTTCGAGTTCAACGACATCACCACATTTATCGCAAATTAGTAATTGGAAAAAGTGCTGCTGAGTATTGAAAGAACAACAAGTAATAAAGCTATTTGTCGATTCCACTCGGTGGATGAAGCCTTGTTCTAGGAGAAAATCTAATGCTCGATAAACAGTGGGCGGCTTAGCCTGAGGCTCACTCTCTTTTAGTTGCTCCAATAGCTCATACGCACTTGAGGCGCGGCGATTAGAACAAATGAGTTCAAAGACGCGTCGGCGTTGCGGAGTCAGTCGTACTCCACGCTCTGCGCAGATACTTTCAATTTGTTCAATGATTGTTGGGTTCAAACCTTTCACCATAACTATCGGACGTGCTCTATGATAAATCATTTCTATACGAAGTTCGTTTAGAAATGCTTCATTTTACCCACTATCAGAACGAAAATCATGAATTAAAGCAAGTCGGTGGTGGTGTGAAGGCGGAATAATCATCACAGAATGAATCAACGAATGACACATTCGTATTACTTCTGCGTATTCCTAAGCACTTGGCTAGTCAGCCAACCAAATCATTCTCGCTGAAACTAGCACCCAGAGGTGCTTGGGTATACAATACCCGACTTATTTTTTGAGCGTACTGCTGCGCTCGACCTTGGCAACATAAAAACGGGTGTTTATATCATGACTCATTCTTGCAGGCTCTCCGTAGCACCAATGTTAGATTGGACTGATCGTCATTGTCGCTACTTCCATCGCTTAATGACCAAAGAAACCCTGCTGTACACTGAAATGGTGACGACAGGTGCGATCATTCATGGAAAAGGAGATTTCCTGGCTTATAACGAAGAAGAGCATCCGTTAGCCCTTCAACTTGGTGGTTCAAACCCAGCAGATTTGGCTACGTGTGCCAAGCTAGCGCAAGAGCGTGGCTACGATGAGATTAACCTAAATGTGGGGTGTCCATCTGACCGCGTACAAAACGGTCGATTTGGTGCTTGCCTAATGGCTGAACCGCAGTTAGTTGCGGATTGTGTCGCAGCAATGAAAGACGTGGTCGATATCCCTGTAACAGTCAAGACTCGCATTGGTATTGATGATCAAGATTCTTACGAGTTCTTAACGGATTTCGTTTCTATTGTTTCAGAAAAGGGTGGCTGTGAGCAGTTCACTATCCATGCTCGTAAAGCTTGGTTAAGTGGTTTAAGCCCAAAAGAAAACCGTGAGATCCCACCATTGGATTACCCACGCGCTTACCAATTGAAGCAAGACTTCTCACACCTAACGATTGCGATTAACGGTGGCGTGAAGTCATTAGAAGAAGCAAAAGCACATCTTCAGCATCTTGACGGTGTGATGATTGGTCGTGAAGCATACCAAAGCCCATATCTACTGGCATCGGTAGACCAAGAGTTGTTTGGCTCTAACGCTCCAGTGAAGAAACGCAGCGAAATTGTTGAAGAGATGTACCCATACATTGAAGCGCAATTAGCGAAAGGTGCGTACCTTGGTCACATTACCCGTCACATGTTAGGTTTGTTCCAAAGCATGCCCGGTGCTCGTCAATGGCGTCGTCATATCAGTGAAAATGCGCACAAACCAGGTTCTGGTCTAGAAGTATTGCAAGACGCGCTAGCTAAGATTCCAAAAGAATTGAATGTGTAAAATTCGCCAGTGAATGGCTAAAATTACCAACTAAAGAATGATAAAGCCAGAGTGCAGAAATGCCTCTGGCTTTTTTTTATTAAAAATCATAATCTTAACTTCGTTTCTGTAAGTTGGTATGGAAACTGCTCTGTTTATTGAAAACAAATGGAGAAGTGATTATGTTGGAGCTAATCTTTATTTTAGTCTTTGCGGCGACCTTGTTGGTTACGGGTATCACAATGATGACCGTATTCGCAGCAACTGGTATTGCGTTAGTTGTGATGTTTTTACTGGGAATGGTTGGAGCGGTACTCAAGCTATTACCATGGTTAATCGTGATTGCATTGGGTATTTGGTTCTTCAAGAATTACGTTGCTCAGCCCCGCTATAAATAATGAGTAACATCATTTAGTTGATGGAGAGGCGTGAGAATATGGTATATTTCCTCTCACGTCCTCTACGTGAATATCAGCTATCTCGGAGTAAATACTACATGACAAATAAAGCGAACATCGCTTTAACGGCATTATCGTTAGCAGTATCTTTTCCTGTTTTTGCAGAGTACTCTGTATCGACAAAAGTCGGCGCAGAGGTATGGGCTGCCGACACTAAAGTTAATGAAGCGAGACGAGATAGCAGTACCACAGGCACTTTTTACGCGGCGATTGAACATGATGTTAAATACGTCCCTAATGCGCGCCTTCGTTACTCAAGTGTTGATGCGAATTACATGGGGTTCGATAAGCTCGATTTAACCTTGTATTACCACGTTCTAGAGCATGATTTATTGCACTTTGATGCGGGTCTTACGTTCAGTAATTTAAGTGACACTAAATATATTGATGCTGGCTCAAGCAGGCGTGTAGAAGAATTTGATGAGCTGATTTGGGCTTGGTATGGCTACGCAGAAATTCAAGTTCCGGATACAAACTTTGATGTGATTGGTGAGATAAACTTTGGTGACAACAAAGGTATTAAAAGCACCGATTTCATGGCAGGTGTTCAATACAATGTACCGCTCGAAAAAGCTCGACTGGCTTTTCGTGGAGGTTACCGTGTGATTGATTTAGAGTCCGATAAATTCATGTCGGATCTAGGGAAAGAGTTTATTTTTGCTAACGGCTTCTTTGTGAGTGCGGAATACGCGTTCTAAACTCAGCCATATTAGATATTCGATTTACTTAAAACGTCGCTTTATAAGCGGCGTTTTTTTATATCACTTCATTATATCCAATCGAAATTTCTCCCTATTTGGCTGACTTAGACCATGCTTACCTAGGAGCAATGTGAAAGTTAAAGCAGGGATAGCGATGACAATAAATGAACTAAGACATCTATTCCGTGAAAATCAGCTTATCGAAGCGATTATTGAGCCTGCAATCCAAGAGGGTGGTTGGGTTGTAGAGTTCAGACATGCGCGCGGTGGTTTTGTTTTTCTAACGGACAGTCACGGCGAAGAATGTCTTTATGAAGATTTGGATACTGCGTCAAAATCGGCAATGGCAGTAGGCTTTCAACAAGTCCGCATTGAAGATCGATGAGCAAAAAGTAAGCCGTTCTTACTTCCAAAAAGTTATAAAACATTCACTTCTATTCTTTCTTGTTATTAAGGAGAGTGGGTACTCTATCGTCACGCAATGAATAGGGATGTCGTGATAATGTCTTTTCAAAAGAATGAGTATTCTCACAAGAATGTGTCTGAAGATAATAATGGGCAAGGAGGAAATCCTCCAATCGCAAGCCCTCTGAATGACCAACAAATTAGCTCACTCCAACAAACTGTCTCTGAGTTGTCTTCACAGCAACTTGCTTGGGTCAGTGGGTATTTTTGGGGATTAGCTCAAAATCAACCAAACACAGCGGTAACGCCAATTGGACAAGCAACGGCAGCCGTATCAGCGAAGCCAGCAGGTAAGTTGAGTATTATTTTTGCTTCCCAAACGGGCAATGCTAAAGGTGTTGCTGAAGCTCTGGAGCAGGAAGCAAAAGCAGAAGGAATTGCAGTCGAACTTTTTGATGCAAGCGATTACAAAGGTAAAAACTTAGCCAAAGAAACGCATGTCATTATTGTGGCATCGACTAACGGCGAAGGCGAAGCGCCAGACAATGCCATTGAGCTACATGAGTTTTTGCAATCGAAGAAGGCTCCAAAGCTGCCAAACCTGCAATATGGTGTTATTGCACTGGGAGATTCTAGCTACGAATTCTTCTGTCAGACCGGTAAAGACTTCGACACTTACCTATCAAAGCTAGGCGCGACTCCATTTATCGAGCGTCTTGATTGCGATGTGGATTATGAAGCCCCTGCAACTGAATGGCGTAAGAATGCGTTAGACAAGGTAAAAGATACACTGTCTTCTGGCTCTGAAGCGGATGTGGTTCAACTTCCTGTGGGTCAAGCTGCGACTGCACACTCTCCTTACAATAAACAAAGTCCGTACACTGCGACGTTACTGACCAGTCAAAAAATCACGGGCCGTGACTCTGGAAAAGACGTTCGTCATATAGAAATCGACTTAGAAGGCTCGGGCTTAACGTATCAGCCTGGTGATGCACTAGGTGTGTGGTTTGAAAATAGCTCGGAACTTGCAAATGCCATTCTTGGTAAGGTCGGTTTGTCTGGGGTTGAGACTGTTGACGTTGATGGTGAAAGCTTGTCAATCCACAGTGCTCTTGTGAGTAAATATGAAATCACAACATCTAACCCACAGCTCATCACAAAGTTTGCCGAGTTATCCGGTAGCAAGAAACTACAAAAGTTAGTTGAAGATAAAGATAAGCTTCGCGAGTACTCTGCAAATACTCAAATCGTTGATGTACTGGCAGAAAAGAAAACCAAGTTAACCGCAGATGAATTGATTGGTTTGCTTCGTCGCCTTACTCCACGCCTTTACTCTATTGCATCAAGCCAAGAAGAGGTCGATGAAGAAGTACACCTAACGGTTGCTTTGGTTGAGTACGAACAAAACGACGAAAAACGATATGGTGGAGCGTCTAGTTTCTTAGCACAGCGTCTCGAAGAGGGAGATGAAGTTAAAGTATTTGTTGAGCATAACAACAACTTTAAACTGCCGGAAGATGATAGCACTCCAATTATCATGGTTGGTCCTGGCACAGGGATCGCACCATTCCGTAGCTTTATTCAGGAACGTGAAAACCGCGATTCTGAAGGCAAAAACTGGTTGTTCTTTGGTGATCGCACGTTCACTCAAGACTTCTTGTACCAAGTGGAATGGCAAAAGTATCTCAAGTCAGGAGTACTAAGCCGATTGGATGTTGCCTTTAGTCGTGACCAAGTAGAAAAGGTTTATGTACAACATCGCATCTTAGAAAACGCAGCTCAAGTGTGGCAGTGGATCCAAGAAGGCGCTTATATCTATGTCTGCGGTGATGCAACGCGTATGGCAAAAGATGTGCACGACGCATTGGTTATCGTTGCTGAACAAGAAGGTAAGATGCCGCGTGACGATGCAGAACAATTTATTAATGACCTACGTAAAGCGAAACGTTATCAGAGGGATGTGTACTAATGACTTTTTCTACGGACAATAATAAGCAGGTTGTATTAGGTGAAGAGTTAGGGCCGCTATCTGATAACGAGCGCCTGAAGCGAGAAAGCAACTTATTACGTGGCACTATTGAGCAAGATTTACAGGACCGTATTACTGGTGGCTTTACTGCCGACAACTTCCAGTTAATTCGTTTCCACGGTATGTATCAACAAGACGATCGTGATATCCGTAATGAACGCACAAAGCAAAAGCTGGAACCATTACATAATGTGATGCTTCGTGCTCGTATGCCTGGAGGCATCATCACGCCAACGCAATGGTTAGCGATCGACAAGTTCGCAACGGAGCACTCTTTATATGGAAGTATTCGTCTGACGACTCGCCAAACGTTCCAGTTTCATGGGGTATTAAAACCGAATATTAAGTTGATGCATCAAACGCTCAACAGTATTGGTATTGATTCGATTGCAACCGCGGGTGATGTAAACCGTAACGTGTTGTGTACCACTAACCCAGTGGAGTCAGAGTTACACCAAGAAGCTTACGAATGGGCGAAGAAGATCAGTGAGCATCTATTACCAAAGACGCGCGCTTATGCAGAGATTTGGCTAGACGGTGAAAAAGTAGAAAGCACAGAAGAAGACGAACCGATTCTAGGCAAGAACTACTTACCACGTAAGTTTAAAACCACAGTGGTTATCCCACCGCAAAATGACGTAGATGTACACGCTAACGATCTCAACTTCGTAGCGATTGCAGATAACGGCAAGCTGGTTGGTTTTAACGTCCTGGTCGGCGGCGGCTTAGCGATGACGCATGGCGATACATCAACTTATCCGCGCCGCGCTGACGACTTTGGCTTTATTCCGCTGGACAAGACACTTGATGTTGCCGCAGCTGTAGTAACAACTCAGCGCGACTGGGGTAACCGTTCAAACCGTAAGAACGCAAAAACCAAATACACATTGGATCGTGTAGGTAGCGATGTCTTTAAAGCGGAAGTCGAGAAACGTGCTGGTGTTAAGTTTGAGCAAAGCCGTCCATATGAATTCACAGAACGTGGTGACCGTATTGGCTGGGTAGAAGGAATTGATGGTAAATATCATTTAGCGCTTTTCATCGAAAACGGTCGCTTATTAGACTTTCCAGGTAAACCACTTAAGACGGGTGTTGCTGAAATTGCCAAAATCCACAAAGGCGATTTCCGCATGACAGCGAACCAAAACCTAATTGTTGCGGGTGTACCTAAAAACGAAAAAGCGAAAATTGAAAAGATCGCTCGTGAACATGGCTTAATGGACGACGGCGTAAGTGAACAGCGTAAGAACTCAATGGCGTGTGTTGCTTTTCCAACTTGTCCGCTAGCGATGGCAGAAGCTGAACGTTTCCTTCCTCAGTTTGTTACTGATGTGGAGGGGATTCTGGAGAAGCACAACCTACCAGAAAATGACAACATCATTTTGCGTGTAACTGGGTGTCCAAATGGTTGTGGTCGCGCAATGTTGGCTGAAATTGGTCTAGTTGGCAAAGCGCCGAGTCGTTACAACTTGCACCTAGGTGGTAACCGTGCCGGTACTCGAGTACCAAAAATGTATAAAGAGAACATCACGGATAAGCAAATCTTAGAAGAGATTGATCTGCTGGTGGCTAGATGGTCGAAAGAGCGTGAAGAAGGCGAAGCCTTTGGCGATTTCACTATTCGTGCTGGCATTATCCAAGAAGTGCTCGTATCAAAGAGGGACTTTCATGCTTGATTCTGTAGCATCCAAGCTTGAGCTCACAGAGTTACTGACATTAACAAAGACGGAGCAAATCCTCCGTCTTGCTCAAATTAATGTCGAGCTCGAAAAGCTTTCAGCACAAGAGAGAGTTGCGTGGGCTTTAGATAATCTAGAAGGCGAGTTCGCGGTTTCTTCTAGTTTTGGTATTCAAGCCGCGGTTATGCTTCATTTAGTTACTCGCGCCAAAGCGGACATCCCCGTCATTCTAACCGATACTGGTTACCTGTTTGCTGAGACGTACCGATTTATCGATGAGCTGACAGATGCTCTCAACCTAAATTTAAAAGTTTATCGAGCCAAAGAAAGTGCGAATTGGCAAGAAGCTCGATATGGAAAATTATGGGAGCAGGGTGTAGAGGGAATTGAAAAATACAACAAGCTCAATAAAGTTGAGCCGATGCGTCGAGCGTTAAAAGAGCTTAATGTTGGAACGTGGTTCTCTGGATTGCGTCGAGAGCAAAGTAAATCTCGTGCAGGTTTACCGATTCTATCAATTCAGAACGGTGTGTTTAAATTTCTACCAGTAATTGATTGGACTAATAAAGACGTTCATTACTACTTAGAACAACACGGCCTTAAATACCACCCATTGTGGGATGAAGGTTACCTTTCAGTTGGTGATACACATACCACTCGTAAATGGGAGCCGGGAATGTCAGAGGAAGAAACTCGATTCTTTGGCTTAAAGCGAGAATGTGGCCTACACGAAGATGATGGCTCTGAACAAGATGGGTCTGGCATATAGCCATAATGCTCTTTAAATAGAGTTTAGGTTAAGTTTAATAAAGATAGCTGCAATAAAGCAGCTTTCTTTATTTATGGTACTTGAAAAAACACGCCTCAAAGAACAACTCTGTGGATAAGTTGTGTGAGAGTTTGGGGTAAAGTTGAATAAATAAAGGTTTGATCGAAAACTCATCGTTTAACCATTATTTTTGCAATTTTTGAAAAATAACACTTGCCAATGTGAGCGCGATCTCTATAATGCCTCCTCGTCGACAGGGCAAGGCCTCACAAGGGGTTAAGCGAAGTTGATAAGGCTGAAAAGAAAAACGAAATAATTTGAAGAAAGTGTTTGACACAATAAATTATCTCGCTAGAATGGCCGCCTCTTCCGAAGTGATGTCAATCACAAAGAAGAGTTGCTCTTTAACAATATAGACCTATCAATCTGTGTGGGCACTCGTTGATGATAATCCAATTCGATACCTCGGTATCAAATTAGGTTTCAATGAAACGAAGTGACCATTGAATCTTCGGATTCAGCACAGTCAATTCAAACATTAC
>NZ_JAWPOT010000268.1:0-699 GCF_033344415.1 Vibrio sp. 1727 | reverse complement strand
CTGGCTTTAGCTGTTGAACTTCTATGATCTTCTTCTTGTAACTCGGATCTGTTTTAGCTGGTAGGTATTCTAAATAGAAACTGTCGCATTTTTCCATTAAGCTAGAACGCTCTAAATCTACCACCGTCAGGCAGTCAACAAAGTCTTTGTACGCTTCGTTGTCGGAAATGCCTTGAACAACTGCTGGCCCGGTAGTTTTGAGATATTCTTTGTATAGTTTTGCACCGACGACTCCAGAGCCAGATACAGCAACGATAGCTATAATAGACCAGGGAAAGGTGCTTTTAAGTGAGTCGAACATATTATATCCGTTTTATTGTTAGTATTAGTATTAAGGTGGGGATTGTTTTGGAATATTCAATGCATGAAATACAATAATTGTATTTCATGACTAGTTATATCTAGTTTTAAATATTATTTGTTCATCAAAAAGGCTGGTTATAAAACACCCACCAGCCCTTTCAATTTGATATTTAACCTGGGTATGCTAGAACAATGTCTATGTTAAACTTAATATCTGAAAGATTTAAACGGGTCAAAATATACTCAGTCATACTCGCAAAGTCGGCTTAAAATATTTGATTTACCAAATATACAAGGCTCTTTACGGAGGTGGTAAAATTTGGGTCTCCCAGATATTTCATCATATATTTCTTCTACATTTAAAGTCTCAATTATATCAATAGAGTCTGGATTTAA
>NZ_JAWPOT010000267.1:0-701 GCF_033344415.1 Vibrio sp. 1727 | reverse complement strand
ACCCTTCTCTTCTACCTAAATACCCGGGTTTACACACCCACCAGCGCGCGATTGACGCCAAAGACAAAGAGCACGGCACAAGTGTTCACTTTGTCACAGAAGAGTTAGACGGAGGTCCCGTAGTTCTTCAAGCAAAAGTGCCAGTATTTGAAGATGATGATGCAGCAGCACTCGCTGCGCGTGTACAAACTCAAGAGCACACCATTTACCCTATCGTGACTAAGTGGCTCGTTGAAGAACGTTTAATCATGCAAGATGGCAAAGCTTGGTTAGATGGCAAAGAACTCGGCCCTCATGGCTACGCAGCCGCTGAAGAAGAATAAGTGCTTTTTAACGCATCAAAAAAGGCAGTCGAGTGACTGTCTTTTTTGTTATTTGGAAAACTTGATGTCTAGAAACGTCGTTATTCCAACGGTTCGGTCGGAGCTTGATTACCCGGTTTGGGCGCTGCAAATGGCACATCTTTCAAATCAGATGCATTGTTTTGGATCAGTTCACCAAGGTGAAACAAACCATATTCACCGGGCTTCATTCGATGCCAAGTCTCATTGCCGGTTAAAGGCTGAGTCGCAATGACAGAAACAACATCGTTTGGTGTTGTTTCTTCTTGGAAGTTGATCTCCACATCTTCATCTAGCAAAGCGGCCTTGCCAAACGGAGCGCGACGCGTAATCCAATACAAGTGATTAGTACAATACGTC
>NZ_JAWPOT010000266.1:0-701 GCF_033344415.1 Vibrio sp. 1727 | reverse complement strand
CTACACCTTCCCTCGTGATGAGAAGTCAGAAATCATCGTGAACACTGGCTTTAAAATTAACTGGGACTACACCTCAGATTCTTACTTGAAATGGGACAAAGACAATAACCGCCTTGAAGGTCACCGTTTCTCAGATGGCTGGGCACCAAGCAAAAAAGAATTCTTCGTGATGGAATTCGACAAGCCAATCAAAAACGTTCGCTTTGCTTACTACGATAAAGAGCAAGGTCGTTACATGGACGTGCCAGAAGGCATTACAGAAATCGGTAACGAAACACGCGGCAAGTACCAATACGCGCGCGCTTACGTTGAGTTCGACACCTCAAAGGACGGCTTAACGGTTGAAGCAAAATTGGCGCTATCAAACGTTGAGATTGGCGAGAACGGTAAATCAGGTGCTTCTCTTAACATGACAGAAGTTGCTGGCATGAACTTCGACCAAGTACGCGAAGCGGCAACGAAGAAATGGGAAGACGAACTCGGCAAGATCCAAGTCTCTGGCGACGAAGATTACAAACAGACGTTCTACACCGCGATGTACCACTCGTACCTAGGTCAAACTATTCACTCTGACTTAGATGGTCGCTACCGCCAAGTTCACCAAGGTCGCAACGCTTACCCAGATGGCAACACCCCTTGGGGCGATAAGATCGATACGCTGAAAGAGTCGATCCGCACTGCCGATGCCAACAAAGATGGCA
>NZ_JAWPOT010000265.1:0-701 GCF_033344415.1 Vibrio sp. 1727 | reverse complement strand
GGGAGATCGTCACCGCACATCAACGCCATGTCATCAGATGGTGTCACCGTCAGGCCCAAGTCATCGTTACTTGGAGGCAACATGCTACACTCAGGCGGCGGAGTTGCGGTGCTCGGACAAATGGAGCTCGAGTAATCGCAACGTGATTGGCCAACACCGCAGAACTGAGAATACTTGCCAGTTACACTATGAGGGTGCGAACTTCCCGGCGTTTGTTGGATTTCGCCGCAAACCTGACTTCCAACACCTTGATTAAAGTTTAATGTCTGGAAGTACTTAATCGCAGTATCTTTCGCGTAGAACGAACCGTTCAGTGCGGCAGATGCACCTTTGGACTCCGTCGTGCCGTAAACCGCCATATCATCAATAAGCAGAGAACTGTGCGCCACAATATCACCGACGACGAAATGTTGTTGGAAAGGGTGATTCGTCTTGAGATGCAATTGATGGCCTTTTGATTCAATGGTGCCACAAACGTTAGCATTGATTATATCGGTCGTACTGTGAGTCAAAATTTTACCAATAATGGTGTTGTACTTACCGTCAATATGAAGCGTCGACCCCGTTAGCTCTATATCCCCATCGATGAGAACATTATGCAGTTTTGTTGGGTAGGCCGACAGAAGGTCACCATAAATAACAGTGTGTTTGTTTTGGTAATCTTCAATGCTCGAAGCTTGCTCATTGTTAACCTTCAACTC
>NZ_JAWPOT010000264.1:0-703 GCF_033344415.1 Vibrio sp. 1727 | reverse complement strand
GTCCTTTACCCAGCATAAATTTATTCAACAAACTGCCGACAAAAGTACCTAAGCCAAGTACAACGCCACTGTATCCATACTCCGATGAGCTAAAACCTAACGCCTCAAATGTGAAAGCACCTAATTGGTAGTAAGAAAACAATGCGATATTGTAGAGCGCAACTAATAACGTCGATTGCCAGATTTGCGCATCTCTGAGCATTCGCCCCAGAAGTGAACCCATATTCAAAGGCTGTTTCTGAATTTGTGTCTCTGGCAGTTTGAAAACGTTGTAAACAAACAAGCCTAACGCCATGAAAAACAGTGTAAAAAAGACGGTTTGATAGCCGCCCAATGCGGTTAACTGGCCGCCGAGCAACATGCCAATCACCGGACTGACAGAAATTCCTATTCCCATTACGCCGAATACTTTACCCAACTCTTCGCCAGAAAAACTGTCCCGCAACATGGTTTGCGTCACCACAGAACCCACCGCAATACCAAAGGCGCTCAACGCTCGAGCCAACATGACCACATCAAAGCGGTCAGTTTGCATCGCAACCAATGCAGAAAGCCCATAAACGAGCAAACCAACTAGCATGGTTGGACGTCTTCCCCATTTATCTGCTAATAGACCCCAAACCACGACTCCGATTGCAAATGCTGTAAAGTAGATCGATAGGGTTTGCGCTGCTTGCGAATAGGTGACTGAGAAAGACTGTGC
>NZ_JAWPOT010000263.1:0-703 GCF_033344415.1 Vibrio sp. 1727 | reverse complement strand
TGGATGGTTCGGTGTCACTTGACCCTGAGACGCTCGGCTTTGAAGGTAAGGCGGTTCAGCTGGTTTCAATTGATGAGCTGGAAGTCATTGATACCAAGTTGGCGCAAGGCAAACCTCTGAGCGAACAAGAAATCGATGTCATTGAAGGTTTGAGAACGGGTGACGTCGTCGCGGATATTCCTGAGCAAGAGCTAGCCCAGTTGGTTGCGCTGCCAACGGACGTGAAAGCCATTCTTGCGGAGCAAAATACAACGCAGCATAACAATGTACGAAACGGCAGTGAACGAACAGCCGCTACAGTCGCGATGGGGCAACAAGCACAATACGTAAACGCGCAAGAGATGAAGCACGCCGCTGCGCAAGCGCCAATGGCTCAACATGCCGATAAACTTGCGTCCGCACCAATGCCAGATGCGCTGGTGGCGAATAATTTCAACCCAGCAGTTCAAATGGCTGCTAATGGGGAAGTGAGCCACAAAGCGATCAATGCCGCGTTAAGTGCAGGTGCGTTGAAAGCTACGGCGAGCCAGCAAGATAAGCAAGAGTCGCAATACGGATTAGCAGGACAGCTGCAAGCGGCAGCAGGTCAACAAGGTGTAGCAGCCCAACAGCAAACCCGAGCGGAAGCCGCTCAGCAAGCACAACTGCCTCTGCAATTAACAAAAGAACTCGCTAATGAGCAAGTGGCGGAAAAAGTACAAAT
>NZ_JAWPOT010000262.1:0-704 GCF_033344415.1 Vibrio sp. 1727 | reverse complement strand
ATATTGGCTACCAGTTCGAGATTCTTTCAGATTGTGTCTATCGGGTAACTTGGGAAGATTCAGAAAGGATCTTCACTTGCGGCCAACGCGAAAAGCCAACTGACATTCTTCAGCAAAACGTTCCTGTTCAGATATAGCAATGCTGATAAACATTCTTTGGGCTTTGTTCTGGGGCTTCTGCATTTGGGGAACAATAATGCTATTTAGATGGGCAACCTCTAGTTAGACCGCTCGCCGCAAGAAGTGATATTGAGCTTGCGAAAATCGCTTCGAGGAAGCGGAACATGTACACAGCCAATCTTTGGCACGTTCACACAGGACTTATTTATGATTGATTCAATTATCGCTTGGATAGATGCCTATGAGTTTTCATGGTGGCATTCACCGTTTTGGTTCTTTTTGAGCTTTGTTTGGTATGTGCTTTGGGATAGGCTTTTCGAGCACCTTAACCCTTATCCTTAGTGCGCATTATGGGTGAGTGTTATGTTGAGTGGTTCGCCTTTGGCCTAGAACGCGCAAAGGGTGGGCGAGAGACTTGCTCATTGTCGGCTTGCCGTACATGCCAGGAAAGAGAATCGCTTTGAAGTGAGAGCCCGTAACATAACACACATAATGCTGCACTAATGAAATGACATACCAAACGCTGAGTATGTCATTTTAGTTTGTCTTTGTTTTGCATGATGAAAAACGTTAGAAGATCTTTG
>NZ_JAWPOT010000261.1:0-704 GCF_033344415.1 Vibrio sp. 1727 | reverse complement strand
TGGATGAAAGAAAAAAGCTCATGGCATCTATCTTACTGATACCAAGAGCCTTTATTGAAAGTACATTTATAGCGACGATTTTGCTTTTTTTCGCTTAAGCAAGCCTAGGATCATCAATGCGAACACAACCGCGGCGCTCGCCCAGATTGCGTATTTGTAGTGGCTATATAAATGGCTGAGTGCGCTGAGGTGCTCAAATGCAAAATGCGTAAGTAAACTGAACACCAAAACCCAAATGGTGGCAGCGAGTGCGTTGCCGAGTAAAAACTCTCTGCGTGGCATTTTTGCTATCCCACACGCCAGAGGCATAAATTGCTTCATCCCTTCAATAAATCGGCTGACCACCAAACAAGCAGGGCCATATTTTTGAATGGTGATTTGGAGTTTTTGCATTTTAGGGCCAGAGATGTAACCTTTTTTATCTAGCCATCCTTCAAAGTAGTAACCAAGTAAGTAACCACAAGTATTGCCCAAAAAGCAGCTGAGCCAAGATATAACCATAACCATACTCAGATTCATGACTTGTTCTGAGGCCAGAATTGACGCTGCGATCATCAAAGATTGCCCAGGCATGGGAATGCCAATACCTTCAAAAAAGATGCTGACAATAAGCGCAAGGTAGCCGTACTGCTCCAGCAGAGGCTTCATGGAGATGAGTAAAGCGTTAATGTGTTCCAAATGCTTTCCTCTAATAAAATCGGAAG
>NZ_JAWPOT010000260.1:0-705 GCF_033344415.1 Vibrio sp. 1727 | reverse complement strand
ATATCTTTGGTTAGCGTACATTCGCCGCATGGGATGTTCACTTTGAACGGCCCCCAACTGCCAGCCCAGCGATAAAGTGTGATTTTGATTGGTTGTGTCATAGAATGTTCCTCATTTCCTTTCCTGAAAATATAGAACTCAAAAGCTAGATTTTTCTTTCAACTAACTTTGTCTTTTTTGCTTCCCAGTGCGTGATGAATGCAATCGACGCCACAATAATCGCAGCGCCTAGCCACAAACGACCAGGAGGCACCCATCCAAAGACCATCCATCCAGCCAGCACATTTAAAGGCAGTTTAGCGTGATCGAAGGGTTGAACGAAGGAAGCGTCCGCAACTGCGTAAGCTTTCACAATCGCCCATTGCGCTAATGCTGTTAGTGCACCAGCAAAAAGAAGGATCAGCCAAATAGTCCAGTCACTAGGCATGGTAAAGCTTGGTATCGCTAGCACAATATTGAAAGGTGTGATCAGTAACAACAAGTAAACCACCATGGTAGACGGTGGATCGTTTACCGACATCTTTTTCACCATCAAAGAATACGCCGCCCAAAAGAAGGCCGCCCCAACAGGCAGTAGAGTTTCCCAAGTGAAGGGGTCTGACCATGGCTCTAAGATGATCATGGCACCGATAAAGCCAGTTAGTGTGGCAAGCCATCGTGCGGTGCCCACTTTCTCTTTCAAGATAAGCCCTGAGCCTACGGTCG
>NZ_JAWPOT010000259.1:0-705 GCF_033344415.1 Vibrio sp. 1727 | reverse complement strand
ATTATTACGGGCGCGTAAAACCAGAGCTGGCGCACCATTGGCGATACGATGAGCAAAAATTTGAATGGACGTTTTACCTTCGCCCCGGGCTTACCTTCCATAATGGCAACCCAATCGATGCCGACACGGTGGTGAGTTTGTTTGCCAAATTGAGCTCACTAGAATACTACGAGAAAGAACTCGCGCATGTGGCAAACGTGACTGCGCTAAATCCTCTCAAAGTGGTGTTTACACTTAACCGACCTGACTTGGGTTTTGCTGGGCTTATTTCTGGTGTGAAATATGGCATTCAGCCCGTGAGTCAGGTGAACGTTGCGAACAACAAGTTGGTGGTGGGGAGTGGGCCATTTTCCGTCGTTGAACACAGTGAAAACCGTTTGAAACTGCAAGCGTTTGATGGCTATTACGCGTGTCGAGTATTAACGGATTTGGTGACGATCTGGATCGTCAACGATGAAAAGATGGAGAACCCATCGCTCGCTGCGAATACTCTGCAACCACAGCCAGTCCTTGTTGATGACATGTGCGGTCACTACATGTCGACACCGAACAGTGAAACCTCCCCAGCGAGTAAACGCAGTCGAACGGAAGACGGTTGTTTGTTCGCACTGTTTAACCATCATGCGAAGCACGCTTTGTCTCAGGCTCAGCGCCGATACATCAGTGATTTGATTCGACCGGAGCAGTTAGCCGAAGTGATGAAGA
>NZ_JAWPOT010000025.1:0-54222 GCF_033344415.1 Vibrio sp. 1727 | reverse complement strand
GGTTGAAAGCACCGGTCTTGAAAACCGGCATACGTTAATAGCGTATCTAGGGTTCAAATCCCTATCTCTCCGCCACTATTAAGAAGCCTCGCTAGAAATAGCGAGGCTTTTTTCATTTCCGCACATCTTTATTACTCTATCTGTGCTTGTCAAAAATCAATTCCATATGCGATCTACTTTTCGACAAAGTAATATTGGTATCGGTATTGGTTGTGATGTTTTGATTTTTGCTAAGAAGTGCAGTTGCCTCTAAAGCTGTTCATCCTCATCACTGCATGCTGTCCAGATAAGGTTGTTGGAGATGCTTTGTTAAGTTGTTGAACCATCTATTGCCTTATCGTTCTCTTAAAGCACTACCATTGCTTCTCTAGCCCCTTTACCGGATAGACCGAACAAATAAGCATACTCAAATAGCCACTGTTTCACTGATGTATCTTTTTGTTTTACTCAGTCTAGCGACGCGCGTGCTCTATTGCCTAAATCTAGCTACGTCTTAAAACCATACTTCTACAGGCTAAAGTTACGTATTCCTGCATCTCTTAAAATTGTTTTGGATTCTGCTGGAATGACAGGATCAGAGTAGTCAAAAGAGAAGAGTGAAAGTGAAACGATAGTGAGTTACTAGGAAGTCGGGCGCTACTTGGGAGCCAATGAATTTGATAAACATCTTGATGACCAAGGACTAAAGGGTTAGTAGCAGGCAATCAAAAAGCCGACAGTAAGCTGCCGGCTTCGTTAGGTCACCTTTAGTTAGTCATTCTGTACTAGCGTGAGAGCTTTACGAGAGACTTCGTGAGCAGCTTTGGTTAGATTTTGCTTCTCTAGTGTGTCTGCTAGGAATGCATAGTCAGAGACGTCAGAGCGAAGCTTTAAGGCGATCTCAAAGTGAACCTGGGCTTCTTGCCACTTCTCTTGACGGAAATAGAAGTGCGCTAATGCGCTATGGGCAGCGGCGTTATCCGGTTCTTTCTTCACTACTCCCTCTAAGAAGACCACGACAGGGTGGGTATCTGGCAGATTTAGATCTGGCAGTAGTTGATAAAGCTCTGGGGCTGGTTGTTTTTTTAATGCTTCTTTTAGCACGGTAAAGGCTTCTGCATCAGCTTTTCGTGTGATGAGTTCTCGAGCAAAACAGGCAACGAGGTGTGTGTCTTGTTTCACTTTACGTGAGAGGCTATTCCAATGGGAGATTAGCCCTTCGCTACCCTGTTGCTGCGCTACTTCATGGAGTAAGCCGCACTGCGCCTTTTGAATCAGCTCTGCATGTTCTTCTTCCGAGATGAGTTTTGCTTTGGTTAGTTGTGGCAAGAGGTCAATAAGAGGTTGCCACAACTTTAGCTGCATGTACGTTGTTTTCAGCAAGTTCAATACAATAGAGTTACTCGCATACTGACTTTTTAACGATTGCAAGGTATCGAAAGCGGACTCGAACTCGTTGTCGCGGATAAATTGTTTCGCTCGAGTCAGTTCTACTGCGAGATGGGCGTTCTCTTGTTGGCTCGCTAGCTCTAGATAGTGATCTCGTTTTGCTTTATCACCTTGGCCTTGTGCGGCTTCAGAGGCAACCAAGTAGCAAAGCAGCGGCATATCGTGATGATTTGCCCAGCGAGTTACTTTCTTCTCAGCACCTTTCCAGTCACCTTCTAGAAGTTTAATAATGCCTTCATTGGTGTATCGGCGGGAATGGCGCATTTTGCGAACACTGAAGTAGTTCCATGTTGTAGAACTAGCATAAACTAACTTCTTAATCAGGTACTCAAGCAGAAAAAGACCTGCGAGTGCAGCGATAACGAAAACCACTAATGTCGTTACGCTCATCTCGATCGTTTTCTCGGCAATGGAGATGAGTACATAGCCTTGCTGACCAGAAAACTGGGTGCCAACAAATAGTCCTGCGCCTAGTACAACAAATAGGAAAATAAGACGAAACATTACTTATCCTCCATGCCTGTCATCGTTGTGACTTCACGACGTAGGCGTTCACGGATGACATCTGATAGTTGAGACTGACTTTGCAGTTTTGTTGGGTATTCCACTTGAATATTTTGCTGACTTAGCAGGTTAACCGTTTTGTTGAACTCTTTAACGGAATTATCGTCTTGGTTGAAGAAAGCGAATGCCCATTTGTCGGCTGTTTTTAGAGATGTGGTGTAAATTTCACCTTGTTCTTGGTACACCGCTTTTATTGCCGTTTCCAATTTGGCTTTGATGTTTTCTTTCAGGTAAAAGTGTTGCTCAGGAGAAAGCAGTGGAATGACGTTACCATCGCGCGTGCGGAAGGTAATGAAGTTTTCTGAAAAGTCCTTCAAAGAGGTCATTAAGTTATCTTGCCAGTTTGCGATATCTTCAGACACTTCAGTGTTTTCTACGGCTTCAGCTTCAGGTAGCAGTGCATTGGCGAGAGGGAGCTTGTCTACTTGCTGTTGTAGGGCAGTTAAGCGTAGTACCAATCCATCACGGTCAATTAGCGGGATAGTGCGAAGCTTGGTGATATCGTTCGCCATTGCTTTACGTAGTTTGACGAGGCTAGGGTCATTCAGTGCTGCAATGCGTTGGTCTGCACTTTCCATCAGTTGAGTCGCGCTTTCTACATCGTGCTCTAAGAACAATTTACGACCAGCTAATTTGACAAGGTAATCGGCTTCCGCTAATAGCCAGTCGTTTGGTCGACGACCTTTCACATCGGCAACGGCGAGCTGTAAGCTTTCAATGCTCTTCTGTTGCTGTCCAAGTACCACTTCCGCTTTGTGTGTCACGGTTGTTGCTTTCTCGATGGTTTCTTCTTGTACCCGGCTGAGCTCTTGCTTCATGGAAGCTTGAGTGCTTTCTAGCTGACTTTTTAGTTGGGCGATCTGCGCTTGGTAATCGGCTTGCTGTTGATGCACCTTGTACGCGAGGCCACCGCCAAAAATAATCGATAAGATGATAGCGACCGTGCCTAGTTTGACACCGCGTTTACCTTGTTTTTCTTCAAACTCGACTTTGGTTGGCTCTGCTGTTTTTGGGGGCTCGGCCGCTTGTGGTTGCTCTTTTTTAAGGTCCGCATCCTGCTGCGATGTGGTTTTTTCGACTAGCGGTGCCGATGAGGTTTCTTCGGAAAGGTTTTTATCGTTATTTTTTTGGTCGTTATTTTTACTTGTCATGCCTATATCCTGTGTAGCTAGGGCTGGAGAGCCGCCAGTAATTCTTGGTTGGATGCGCTTCCCGTGCATCTCACGCGAGTGAACCCCCTTTGAATTGCGATGTCAGCGATACGCTGACTGGGGATATACAACTCTTGTTGATTAAGCCAAGTCAATTGCTCCGACGTCAATTGGCTGCACAAATAATCCAGTTGTTCACCACTGGTGACAATAATCTGGTTAATTTGTAGGTTTTTCCATAGTGAGATACAGCTTACTGGATCGAATGGGATGAATTCTCTCTTGTAAGTCTCACTATAGTGAACTTTTGCGCCACGCCTCACCAATGTATCTTTGATCAGCTCTCTTCCGCCGTTACCACGAAGGATAAGAACTTGTTGTTGTGCCACATTGTTGAGCTCTGGCAGTCGCAATAAGTGTTCACTATCACTGACTTGGGGATAGTGTACTTTCTGTTGGGTACATTTGCTTAAATAGTGTGCTGTTTTTTGACCAACGGCAAGGTAAATAGCTTGTTTCGGCCATGACATCCCGTTGCTGGCTAAGATTTGCTGTGCACATTGCACTGCATGTCGACTAACAGCGATAACAATTTGAGCTTGATGTAGATGTTTAGAGAGGTGCGTGTCCGTGAGATCGGCGACAATGTCGATCAGAGGATGGTGATATGCGGAAATGCCGTGCCTTTCGAGCAGAGAGCAAAGCGCGTTGCCTTGCTCTCCCGGCCGAGTGACCAACACTGCCATGGTTATTCGTGATCTGCGTACAGCTTAGTTAGGATTTCACGAGCGCCGTTATCTAGCAGCTCATTGGCTAGCTGCACTCCTAATGCTTCGCCATCTTTACGATGGCCACGAATTTCACCACGAACAATTACGCTGCCATCTGGTTCGCCAACTAATGCGCGTAACCAAATGTTGTCGCCGTCTAGTAGGGCATAGCTGCCGATTGGTACCTGACAGCCGCCTTCTAGGGTCAGATTCATTGCGCGCTCACACAAAACGCGGTCTACGGTGTCTTGGTGGTTAAGTGGCTCAAGCAGCTTAAGCAGTCTTTCATCGTCAAGGCGGCACTCAATACCGACAGCACCTTGGCCTACCGCTGGTAGTGATTGCTCTGGTTCGATAAAGCTACGAATGCGTTCTTCAAGCTTCAATCGTTTGAGGCCAGCCGCAGCAAGAATGATTGCATCATACTCACCCGCATCTAACTTACCAAGGCGAGTGCCCACATTACCGCGAAGCTCTTTGATGATGATGTCCGGACGATATTCTTTCAGTTGGCATTGACGGCGCAAACTGCAAGTACCAACCACGGCACCTTGAGGGAGCTCATCAATGTGGCTATAGGTATTAGAGACGAAGGCATCACGAGGATCTTCACGCTCACAAATGGTCACGAGGCCAAGGCCTTCTGGGAAATCGACGGGTACGTCTTTCATTGAGTGAACGGCGAGGTCTGCGCGTCCTTCTAGCATCGCGACTTCAAGCTCTTTTACGAACAAGCCTTTGCCGCCAACTTTTGCTAGTGGTGTATCTAAAATCACGTCACCTTTGGTCACCATGGTTACTAACTCGACTTCCAAGCCAGGGTGAGCGGCTTGAAGGGCGTCTTTAACAAAGTAAGCTTGCCATAAAGCAAGAGGGCTTTTTCGAGTTGCAATGCGAATCGGTGTGGATTGTGTCATGATCTTCTCAATGCTGTTTGGATTTGGGTTTATCCTACCATTCTCATCAAGAAATGCTTACTGTTAGTTCGTTATCTCTGAAGGCTATGAATGGAATTACATGACGTTATGAAAATAGTGTGACTGGATTCTCAATTAGACTAAGGACTATTATTAGTAATAGGTAATAAGAGCGACACTACCGCGCGATTAATTTTGTGACTAAAGTATGGTTTTGTATCCAGAGTGATACGCGGGCGTGAAGCTTTACCCGCACCAATAAAAGTGTTAAATTGATCACGTTTTTAAGCCATTTTGGTTTAAAACGTCAGCAGATTTTCGTGATTGTTCAACCAAGGAATTCCCCTTGCAGGCTTACACCCAAAAAATCATCCAGCGACTAGATAATTTGAATCAGCAGCGAGTTGATCGCGCGCTGGCGCTTATGGATTCGCAAAGCCAGCAAGTCTTCCATTTGATTCCTGCCTTGTTGAACTACAACCATCCTGTAATTCCTGGCTATTATGATGCCGATGTCCCTTTTGGTGTGCATGGGCTTGAACTAAATAGCATTCAGCAACAATTCATAGATGATATTCAACTTGCCATTGGTCAGCCGCTCAAGACGGTAGAAAAGCCCGCTATATTGGGTTTGTACACCATGGGCAGTACCTCCTCGATTGGTCAAAGTACTTCCAGTGATTTGGATATTTGGGTGTGTATCTCACCAGAGATGGATTGTGACGAACGCGAGTTATTGACCAATAAATGCTTACTCATCACGGATTGGGCACAAAGCAAAGGCGTGGAAGCGAACTTTTTCTTAATGGATAAAGAGCGCTTTAGAAGCAATCATTCTGAGGAGATGACAGGTGATAACTGTGGTTCATCTCAGCACTTACTTTTGCTAGATGAATTCTATCGTAGTGCGGTGCGTATTGCCGGACAGCGTTTGTTATGGCAAATCGTGCCGCCAGAAATGGAAGAGTGTTACGACGAGTACGTTTCTCAACTGTGCAGTGATGGTTACATCGACTGTAGTGAATGGATCGACTTTGGTAAATTGAACTGCATTCCTGCTGAAGAATACTTCGGCTCGAACTTGTGGCAGTTATACAAAAGCATCGACTCTCCCTACAAATCGGTATTAAAAGCCATCTTGCTAGAAGCTTACTCGTGGGAATACCCGCATACTCAATTGTTAAGCATCGACACTAAACGTCGTTTCTTTGCCCATGAGCCTGATCTCTATGGCATGGATGCGTACTACTTAATGTTGGAAAAAGTAACCCGTTACTTAGAGCGAATTCAAGACGATACACGTTTGGATTTAGTGCGTCGCTGTTTCTATCTCAAAACCCATGAAAAATTATCTCGTGAGCCGAATGTTGGCTCAGTAGCTTGGCGTCGTGAAGCGCTGAGCGATATGATTGCAAAATGGAATTGGGATGCCAGTGTCGTTGCAGAGCTCGATGACCGCCGTAATTGGAAGGTTGAACAAGTAAAGGTGGTACATCATGCATTGCTGGATGCGTTGATGCAAAGCTACCGTAACTTGATTCAATTTGCGCGTCGTAACGACATCACTTCTGCTATCAGTCCGCAAGACATCAGTATTTTGGCCCGTAAACTTTACGCAGCTTTTGAAGTATTGCCGGGCAAAGTAACGTTACTAAACCCACAGATTTCACCTGATCTGCACGAGCCTGACTTGAGCTTTATCGAAGTGAAAAAAGGGGGAGTGAACAAGTCTGGTTGGTACCTCTATAAACAACCACTTATTGCGCACCGCATTTTGGGGCAACCATATCTAGAGCATCATGAATACTTGAGTAAGTTGGTTGCTTGGGCATTCTTCAATGGCTTGATTACTGAATCGACTCGTTTACATGCCGTGGTACGTGAAGCGCAGCTAGATATTGATAAGTTTTACCAAATGGTGAGTGACTTACGAAATACTTTTGCGTTGCGTAAGCGTCGTCCATCTATGCAGGCGCTAGCGAGTCCTTGTGAAATAAGCCAGCTTGCGATGTTCATCAACTTTGAAAATGATCCGACGTCTGAACTTTCTGGTCGTTCGTTGAAAGTGGATGTTAAGAACACCGATATTTTTAGCTTTGGTCCAGAACATAAAAATTTAGTCGGCAGTGTTGACCTTGTTTACCGTAATTCTTGGCATGAAGTGCGTACGCTGCATTTCAAAGGGGAAACGGCGATGCTGGATGCACTGAAAACCATTTTGGGCAAAATGCACCAAGATGCGTTGCCACCAGAATCAGTGGATGTGTTCTGCTATGCGAAGAACATGCGTGGTGTGATGCGTAATATGGTTTACCAGCTTTTAGCTGAATGTATCGACTTACGCTTGAAACCAGTAGAGCAAGAGAAACGTCGCCGCTTTAAAGCGATGCGTCTTGGTAACCAGACTTATGGGTTGTTCTTTGAACGTCGTGGTGTGTCGGTGCAGAAGCTAGAAAATTCCATCGATTTCTACCGCAGCATTTCCACTAACAAACTCAAAGGCTCGCCGCTGTTAATGCTCGATCGTGAGCAAGAATATCAAATGCCGGAAGCGGTGGATGGGTTTGCCAGTGAAGGTCTGGTGCAGTTCTTCTTTGAAGATAACGAAGATGGCTTCAATATTTATGTGTTGGATGAGTCAAATCAAGTAGAAGTGTATCACCAATTTAGTGGCTCCAAAGATGAAATGATTTCGTCTGTAAACAGTTTCTACACGTCGGTAAAAGACGATAGTCGTGTCGCGTCGAAGTTTATTAATTTTAACCTGCCTCAGTACTATCAAATTATTCACCCTGAAGAGGGGAATGCGTATATCATTCCTTACCGTAATGACGGTTGTTCACCGAGTCGCCCGACCAAAACTGTGAACGCGTAATTAAACCCGTATCAATAAACAAAAAGAGCACTTCGGTGCTCTTTTTGTTTTGGTGACGATTGACCAGAATTATGCCCAATCAATGGCTTCGCCTGCGTGCTTTTCACACTCTTTCTTCACCATTTCAAATAGCTCCATACCCGTTTTTGAGCAGGTCCATTTACCTTCAATAAGCTTGAAGTGGAAACCACCAGATTTGGACGCTAGCCAGATCTCATGCATCGGCTCTTGGCGATTAATGATGATTTGGCTGCGGTCTTCAAATTCCAATGTCATTACGTTGCCAGTGACTTCGTAATCAATGTCTGCGCCTGAATCATCGATGGATTCTTCGATGATTTGCATCTGCGCATCCACCAGTTGATGAAATTCAGTATCGTTCATCCGTCTATCCTATTGCTTTTCCTGAGTGTGGTGCGATTATAGGGGGCATTGATTCAATAATCACGATATGCGAAATGAAAAAATTAGTTACTGTGTTGTTTGTGATGGTTGCCGCGACCTTAGCGGGGTGTGGTCAGTCTGGCTCACTATACATTCCAGATGACACTCAACAGAATGAGCAATCATAATAAATAACCGCACCTTAGGGTGAAATTAGGGTTCAGCAGTCGAATAAAATAAGGGAAGCGAATTTTGGATTACTTCAACTATCAGGATGATGGCCAGCTTTGGGCCGAAGACGTCCCACTTCAAGCTCTTGCAGAGCAATATGGCACTCCTCTTTACGTATATTCTCGAGCCACGCTAGAGCGCCATTGGAAGGCGTTTGATAGTGCTGTGGGTCAGCACCCTCACCTGGTTTGCTACGCGGTGAAAGCCAACTCAAACTTAGGCGTATTGAACACGCTAGCGCGTTTGGGATCGGGTTTTGACATCGTGTCGGGTGGTGAACTTGAGCGTGTGATTGCCGCAGGCGGTGATCCGAAAAAAGTCGTTTTCTCTGGTGTTGGTAAAACACCGGCAGAGATGAAGCGCGCTCTTGAGCTAGGTATCAAATGTTTCAACGTTGAATCTGAGCCAGAGCTAGAACGTTTGAACAAGGTTGCGGGTGAGCTTGGTGTGATTGCGCCAATTTCTCTTCGTATCAATCCAGATGTCGACGCGAAAACACACCCTTACATTTCGACTGGTCTTCGCGACAATAAATTCGGCATTGCGTTTGATCGTGCGCCAGATGTTTATAAATTCGCGCAAAGCCTGCCGAACTTGAATGTGCAAGGCATCGACTGCCACATTGGTTCTCAGCTGACCAATATAGACCCATTTATCGACGCGACAGACCGTTTATTAGCCCTGATTGATGATTTAAAAGCGCAAGGCATTAACATTCGTCACCTTGATGTCGGCGGTGGTTTGGGTGTGGTCTATCGTGATGAATTACCACCTCAGCCTTCTGATTACGCCAAAGCGTTACTTGGACGTCTTGAAAATCACCAAGACTTGGAGCTGATCTTTGAGCCAGGCCGTGCAATTGCTGCGAACGCAGGTATCTTGCTAACGCGTGTTGAGTTTTTAAAACATACTGAGCATAAAAACTTTGCGATTATCGACGCTGCAATGAACGACTTGATGCGTCCTGCGCTATACCAAGCATGGCAAGATATTGTGCCAGTTTCACCGCGAAAGGGTGAAGCTCAGACTTACGACTTGGTTGGTCCTATTTGTGAAACCGGCGACTTCTTGGGTAAAGATCGCGCACTCGTTTTGCAAGAAGGTGATCTACTCGCGGTTCGTTCAGCAGGTGCCTATGGTTTTGTGATGTCTTCGAACTACAATACTCGTACCCGAGCAGCAGAAGTGATGGTGGACGGTAAACAAAGCCACTTAGTTCGCCAGCGTGAGGAGCTGACCAGTTTGTGGCAGCTGGAACAGATTCTACCGGAGTAACACACAACAAATGCATTTCCACTTTTCCAAAATGCACGGTTTGGGCAACGACTTCATGGTCGTCGACTGTATTACCCAGAACGTGTTTTTCTCGCAAGACCTGATCCGCCGCTTGGCGGATCGTCATACTGGCGTTGGTTTTGACCAATTGCTTGTGGTAGAGGCCCCTTACGACCCTGAAACCGACTTCCATTATCGGATTTTTAATGCCGATGGTAGTGAAGTTGAACAGTGTGGTAACGGTGCACGCTGTTTTGCCCGCTTTGTTCGCTTGAAGGGGCTGACCAATAAATACAGCATCAGCGTGAGCACCAAGAAAGGAAAGATGATTCTCAACATCGAAGATGATGGGGAAGTGACGGTCAACATGGGCGTGCCAGAGTTTGAACCGAACAAAATTCCTTTCAAAGCGAAGCAAAAAGAGAAAACTTACATCATGCGAGCAGGCGACAATACCCTGTTTTGTGGTGCTGTGAGCATGGGTAACCCGCACGTAGTGACCGTGGCCGACGATGTGGATACGGCAGAAGTGGAAACTCTCGGTCCGCTGCTTGAGTCGCATGAGCGTTTCCCAGAGCGCGTCAACGCTGGCTTTATGCAGGTGGTGAGTCGTGACCATATTCGTCTTCGAGTTTACGAGCGAGGCGCAGGAGAAACACAAGCTTGTGGTAGTGGTGCATGCGCGGCAGTCGCGGTTGGGATTCTGCAGGGCTTGTTGGATGAAAACGTTAAGGTTTCTCTACCTGGTGGTGAATTGCGAATTGCATGGCAAGGCCCTGGCAAGCCGTTGTTTATGACCGGACCTACAACGCATGTATTTGATGGTCAATTGTCTTGCTAGTTGAAGAAAAAGGAAACGGTTTGTCTCAAGTAGAAGCAGATGCCTTAACGGCTGAAGTAGTGGCCGAGTACCTCAAAGATCATCCAGACTTTTTTGTGCAACGTCCGGAGCTTGTGGATCGTTTATCTTTCCCACACTCAGACTTAGGCGCGGTATCTTTGGTACACATCCAAATGAATCGCCAACGTCAGCGCATTGAAGAGTTAGAGGAAGAGATCACTACACTAATGTCGCTTGCGGCGAACAATGATCGCACCTTTTACGAATTTATGGATTTGCAGGGGCAGATTCTAAAGTGTGGTGACTTTAAACAAGTCATTCATTCTATCGAAGATAAAGCCAAAGCATTGGGCTTACGTGCGTTTGTTCGATTGTTTAGTCAATGCGACGCATCGATTCAATTGAGTAAGGAAAGTTATCAACGCTTTGCGACTACTCACTTAAATGGCAAAGATGCGTACTTAGGACGTCTTCGCAAAGTAGATCGTGAAGCTTTGTTTGGCAACATGGAAGTGCCGGAAATGGGTTCCTATGTGGTACTGCCGCTCGTGAAACAGCAAACACTGGGCGTGCTTGCTTTTTCTAGTGAAGATGGCGGCCATTTTCAGCCAGATATGGATACCTTGTTTTTGCGTCACCTATCATTAGTAGTGGCACATCTCGCTCAAACACTGGTATGGCAAAGTTACGATGACGACAACTCCCAACACTCCTCTGCCAAATAGTCTGCAAAAGCCTCTTGAGCGCTTCTATGAATTCTTACGAAGCGAAAAGGGGCTTAGCCTACATACTCAGCGCAATTACAAACAGCAGCTAGAAACTATGGCGCAGCACCTAGCTGAAATGGGGCTCAAAGATTGGTCTCAAGTGGATGCTGGTTGGGTGCGCCAATTAGCAGGTAAGGGCATGCGAGAAGGCATGAAAGCCAGCAGTTTGGCAACGCGACTCTCATCGCTGCGTAGCTTTTTCGATTTCCTTATTCTGCGTGGCGAGATGTCTGCTAACCCAGCCAAAGGGGTTTCAGCACCTCGCAAAAAACGCCCGTTGCCCAAAAACCTCGATGTTGACGAAGTGAGCCAATTACTTGAAGTCAACGAGGACGACCCGCTGGCTGTGCGCGATCGCGCCATGATGGAGCTGATGTACGGCGCCGGTTTACGTTTGGCTGAGTTGGTGGGTGTGGATGTACGTGATGTACAACTGCGTAGTGGTGAGCTTCGTGTTATTGGTAAAGGCGATAAAGAACGTAAAGTGCCGTTCTCTGGGATGGCAACCGAGTGGGTCGGGAAGTGGTTACGCGTTCGTGGTGATTTAGCCGCTCCAGGTGAGCCCGCCTTGTTTGTATCTAAGCTTGGAACGCGTATTTCGCATCGTAGCGTGCAAAAGCGCATGGCTGAATGGGGGCAGAAACAGTCTGTCGCAAGCCATATTAGTCCGCATAAATTGCGTCACTCATTTGCGACACATATGCTCGAATCAAGCAATAACTTACGTGCGGTGCAGGAGCTTTTAGGGCACGAGAACATTTCGACGACCCAAATCTACACGCACTTGGATTTCCAACATTTGGCGCAAGCCTACGACCAAGCCCACCCACGCGCACGCAAAAAGAACGGGGAGTGAGCCGAAGTATGAAATTTTATCGCCGTATCGAGCCTATTAAGGCAATGACCTTTGACCTAGATGATACCCTCTATGACAACTATCCTGTGATCGTTCGCATGGAGCGTGAGTTGCTATCTTGGCTCAAGCACCATCATCCAGCGGTTGCTCATATGAACAAAGCGGATTGGTTTGCTCTCAAACAGCGAGTTGTGCAGCAACAACCCGAGCTGAAGAGCGATGTCACTTTATGGCGTTTAGTGCAACTTCAGCAAGCCTTCTCCCAAGTAGGCTACGACGAAGACGCAGCACATGCCGCCGCGAAAGCCGCAGTAGACGTTGCGTTGGACTGGCGTAGCCGTTTTGAAGTGCCGCAGCAAAGCCTCGATGTACTGGAGGAACTCGCGCAGCACATCCCGTTGGTGGCAATCACCAACGGTAATGTGGATTTAGACCGCATCGGTCTTACGCCTTATTTCCAACAGGTACTTAAAGCAGGGCCAGATGGATTGGCGAAACCCGCAACCGATATGTTTACTAAAGCGAAGCGATTCTTGGATATTCCTGCGGAGAATATTCTGCATGTCGGTGACCATCTAACCACGGATGTGCATGGTGCAAAGTTGGCTGGTTTTGCAGCCTGTTGGTTTAATGATATGAATAAAAATGTCATTAACCATTCAAAAACACGTACTTTACCTGATATTGAAATCAATAGTTTGCAGCCGTTACTCACACTTTTTTAATTGCTTTCGCATTAATCCATTCTAATCTCATTTTGTGTCTAGAAAAGCAGCGCAAAGCCACGTAAATTATTCTCTATTAAATAAAAATAGTAACGCCACAAGTCGTGGTGAAGATAGTGTTACGGCAGTGGTAGGTCCATGCGAGCTTTTTCAAAACTGGTTCACGATGTCAGTCAACTGAATGACTTTTTAGTCACTTTTCCGACTTCCTCAGATAAACAATATTTAGTACAAATATTGTCGACGCAATCGCGCGAAATTACGACCACACTTGCAGACGCCGTTTTGTCGTCGCTGCCGAATGCTCATGTTATGGGGCATAGTACGCGTAATGTGATTCTGGAAGGGGAGATATTTACCTCTGGTTGCCTAGTGAGTGTGATTGAATTTGAGCAAACCACGCTGACTTCTGCGGTACAAACATACTCTTACTCCCCTGACATTGATGGCGGGGAGCTCAAGCGCTCTCTTCTAATGCAGCATAATTCACAGGTGATCCTCAGCTTTGCTGTGCAAATTGAACGACGTGACTATCCCTTGTTTCAAACCTTCGCCAGTGAAGAAGTAGTGATTTCTGGAGGGTTGGCGCAGAGTATTGACGATGGCTGCTGGGTGCTATATCAAAACCGAGTTTACGATAACGCTGTGGTTGCCGTAGCTTTGCACAGTGATACTTTGAAGCTATGGACTGATGCGTATTCGGAATGGAACCCGATTGGCATGCCACACAAAGTCACTCATGCAAAAGGAACGCGCTTGTACTGTTTAGGTGAGAAGAAAGCACTGGACGTATACAAGCGTTACTTGGCGGATGGCCATGACGTGACGCTGAGTCAACTGCTCAGCTTTCCTTTGTATCGAGAAAGCTTAGGGCGAAAGGAAGTTTGTACGGTAACGGAGCTACACGCTGATGGCAGTATGAGCTTCGACAGGCCCTGGTGTCTTGGTGACGAAGTGCAATTTTGCTATAACCATCCCTCGTTAACGCTCGAGCAAGTGCGGCATGGTGTGGTTGAGTTAGCCATGCACCAACCTGAAGTCGTTATGATTTTTAACTGCGCGTCACGGTTAGACTTTATTGACAGCAGCGACGAAGTCCAAGCCTTTAAAGATATTGCGACGACGTTTGGTAGTTACTGTATGGGGGAACTGCATGGTGGTATTGGTCAGCCCGAAATTCTTCATCACAGCCTGACGTATTTAGCGATGCGAGAGGGAGACGAAGTGCAAACATTGAACTTGCCTAAGTCGCCCGTTAGCTCCTCTATTTCACCGTTGTTTAGCTTGATTCGAAATGCGATCGGCGATCTCAACCATATGAACGCGCATATGGGATATCAACTCGATCGCCAAACGCGCAAGTTACAAGAAAGCTATCGACGCGACAGTCGCACGGGGTTACAAAACCGGGTCGCATTGCAAGAGCGGCTGAGTAACATCGATTTGGATGAGCATTTGTTGACTCTAAAGCTACTTAACTTTAGTCATATTAACGAAAAATACGGCTACCGAGTGGGAGATCAATTACTCAAAGATCTCTCAATGCACTTTACGAATCGACTACGAAAGCGTTTCGGCATGCCAACGGCTTTGCAGCTTTATAGTATTGGGGTTGGTGAATGGGCGTTCATATTTAAAGCTGATCAAAGCAGCGAGACCATCAAACAGCACTTTACGCGTTTTGCTGACGCGGTAGAACAAACTAATTTTGAGCCAATTGGCCTACGTGAAATAGATTATCTTTCTATCTCGCTATGCGGCGGCTTAGTGAGTCGTCGAGATTTTCCATCCGCTTCAGTAGATGAGCTCTTACTCAAAGGCATCGAAGCGAGGCGCTCCGGTGTACGCAGTAATACCCATATCTGTAATGCGAAAGATATTGAAGTCAGTGAGGATGTGCGTAAAGAGCAACTTGGATGGCTAAGTTGCGTCAGTAGAGCCATTCTCAAACAGAATATCATCACTTATAGCCAACCTATTGTGCATGCGGGTAGCCACAAATTGGCAAGCCAAGAATGTTTGGTTCGTATTCTGGAAGCCGATGGAACGGTGATTGCGCCAGGGCGTTTTCTGCCAATTATCTCTGATACACATCTTTACACTCGACTAAGTCGGCACATGATTCATTCTACGTTGCATTATATGCGAGATAAGCAAGGTGACTTTTCTATAAACTTATCGCCGCAAGATTTGCTCAGTGATAAAACTTTAATGCTTTTAGAGCATGAAATTAGCCAGCTAAATGACCCAAGGCGAATTGGTTTAGAAGTGCTGGAATCTGAGCAGATCAAAGACTACGGCCGAATGATAGAAGTGTGCAGTCATTTTAGAAGCTTAGGGGCGCGTATCATTGTTGATGACTTTGGGTCCGGTTATTCGAATATCGATGAAATCCTAAAGTTGGAGCCAGAAGTCATAAAGCTCGATGGCAGCTTGATTCGTGATATTGATAAAGACTTAAAACAGCGCAAGATCGCTTCCCAGTTGGTGCGTTTGTGCCAGGTGTTTAACGCGGAGACGGTGGCGGAGTTCGTCCACAATCAGGAGGTGTGTACCATTGCACAAGACATGGGGGTGGATTATTTGCAGGGTTACTATCTTGGCGAGCCGACTCGACTGTTTTAATGATGTTTCACGTGAAACTTCTTGTCGTAAAAAACGCAGCGTAGGCTGCGTTTTTTGTTTGGTTCTTCTACTGAGCTTAATGGTTAACGCTTAAGAGCGTGTCCACTCTTTTCAGCTTGGAACAGAGCGAGGTAATGGGCAAAAAAGCGCTGCATTTGTTGTTGGTTGTTTTGTTCTCCAAGTTGCCCGAGCAAATGTGCAGCGACTTCAAACGTACACAAATTACCTTGTTGTTGGTTGCGTCGCAGCTGATATTGTGAGTCCGCCGACGCAGACAATCCCATAGTAGGGATACCTTCTAACCAACGGCTCTTATTGATCATCTTGCGCGCCTCTTGCCAGGTGGCATCCAAAATAATAAACAGCGGAGTTTTGGTTTGTTGCTGGCTTTGGAGTACCACATGTTCGAGTGTGATACTTTCTTCACAGGGGAAGAGCAACACCGGATACCGCGACGGATCAGCTAATAGAGTGAGCAATTCTGCTGGTGGCTGTTTGCGATCCCAGATTACTCGCTCAATGTTGAGTTGGCACTGCTCTAGTAGCTGGCCGGTATTAGTATCACGCTTCAGTTCATTCGGATGCATTAACAGCAGGATGTTGTGCTCACTGTTAAGTTTCGGCATTAGCGAGCACATACAATTGAATTGAAAACCGCAGGTTGGACACGGTTGTGACATTACAGACGAACTCCTTCTCGCACCGGGCTTATCCCATCAGAGAACAGACGCACGCCACTGACTTGGTTCGGCGTTGCCGTTGGCGCCATGCTTGGGTTGAGTGGGTAGCTAACCCCAGTGTATTGCATCACATGTTGAGCCGCTTTAGCTCCGCCACCGCTGACATTAAAAATCAGATCTCGCCAACCATGAGAGGTTTGTTGGCCGAGCATAATCGGGCTTTGCACTAGTGTAATGCGGCTATTAAAGCGCCATTCCTTTTCGTGATGTTCAAATATTAGCAATGTACAGCCACCGGAACCACACCAATCCAACTGTACCAATAGCTCTTCGTTACCATCGCTGTTGAGGTCGTAAGTTAGCCAACGGTATTGGTTATTGTTGGGGTTGGTTTGATGGATAAAGAAGTAGTTGCGCACCGCGGCATCTACTTTTGAATCAAACTCTGCACTAGAAGGTACGTCAGCACTACCGATGGGGTTGTTGGTGCGTTTTTCGGCTGGTTGCATGATGCCTTCATCACGAACGGTGGCAGGATAAAGGACTAAACCACCATCGGCGATTGGGTATACCAAGTTACCGACTTTTTCTTTGGTCGCTTTGAGCTGATTGCCTTCTCGAGTAAACAGTCGCTCTGACATTAGCCTTTGCTGTTGATGATGCGTCATGACAACTTGAACCTGAGACGGACTTAACTGTTGCCAGTAACCACGCTCGATTAATGGTGCTTGTCCATTGGCGTAACGGTATTTTGTTGTGGCGCTGTGGTCTGGGTTTAAGGTCATTTGTACTTCAAAGCCTTGTGATTGGGTTGAGGTCGCGACATAGGTATTAGCCCAGCCAAGCGTTGCATCGACGTTTGCAGCCATACCACAACCTTGATACGTCTCGCCATCATGTTTTAGTGTTGCTTTCCAGCCATATAAAGAATCGCTCATTGTGTCTGAGCAGAGGTTTTCTGTTAAGCGAAGCTCACCACCTTGCAGTTGATAAGTGCGCTGGCGAGGTTGAAGCTGACTGCTGTTAATCGCTAATTTTGTGGTTTGTTTGCCGATTTGCTGGAATGTTAGTCCATTAGCCTCAAAGCTTGCCGACCAAGAAGGCTCATTACCAAACACGCGAGTTGGTTTGTTTGGTTGCTGACAACGGTTTGGGTTTTCCGTTGTGAGGAAGTTCACTTGTTCCACTACAAAGTTAGCATCGAAATCAGCAGAAAACCCATCGATGCCCGGTGGGTTGAGGTGGCCGATAACCTCGCCATACATAGTCTGGTAAGGCTCGTTATTTAACTGAATTGCTCGTTGCATTTGCTGTGGTGATAGTTGCAACCAATATTGCTTGTCGCTGCCACAAGGCATGATGTATTGGCTCTCGTGACCGACGATCACTTTTCCGCGTAGCATAAAAGTTTGAGGTTGAATGGTTTCAGGCTTATCTAAGGTTGCTGGTGGAGAGGTTGGGTCAGCAGCACCAGATTGTGGCGGCTGTGAACTACATGCTTGCAGAACCAGCAGGGTGGCAAGCGCCACTGGGTTTTTCAAAGCCTTCATGTTATATCTTCCTCATTATTGTTACTCAATCGGCATCGGATGGCATTATGGCATATTGGTTATTTAAAACTGAACCAGATACCTTTTCTATTGACACGCTTCGAACCCAAAAGGTTTCATGTTGGGAGGGAGTTCGTAATTATCAGGCGCGCAATATGATGCGTGACCAAGTGAAGGTGGGCGATTTAGTCCTGATTTACCACTCTTCTTGTAAACATGTTGGCGTGGCAGGTATTGCTAAAGTTGTGAGAGAAGCCTATCCCGATCATTTCCAATTCGATCCCGAAAGCGATTATTACGATCCAAAGTCAGACCCAGACAACCCGCGTTGGATTATGGTGGATGTAGAGTTTGTACGTAAAACGGCGCGAGTGATTCCGTTGTCGGTGATGAAAGTGATGCCAGAACTTGAGAACATGCCGTTGGTGAAACGTGGAAATCGCTTGTCGATTATGCCCGTGACAGAAGAAGAATGGGACGCGATTCTTGGCAAAGAGAAGCTGCCAAGTCAGCGATAAAAGAGAAGGGCTGCGAATGTGCAGCCCTTCATTATTTGGAGTATTGAAGCTTACAGCAAGTGTTCTTGTAGGTAGTGTGCAACCGCATCTTCTGCATTGCTGCCAATTACTTCATTATTTGGTAGAGCTTTCATCACTTTTTCGTGTGATGTACCCATAACTAGCCCTTTACCTGCCATCGACAGCATTTCTACGTCATTCATGCCATCACCAAATGCTACGCAGTTTTCTAACGTGAGGTCGAGCTTTTTCGCTACCGCTTCAAGAGCATGACCTTTAGACACGCCAGCGCTCATTACTTCCAAACACCAAGGCGTTGAAAATGCGATGTTCAGCTGATCACCAAACTGCTCACGTAGTTTGTTTTCAAATACGACCAAACGTTCGTGGTCTTCTCCTGGATGAGTAAAGAAAACTTTCGCAATACCGTCAGTTGGGGCTTGGTCTTCATCAAATAAGACGTAAGTGAATTCATCGTGGAAGTCACGTAACGTTTCATCATCCTTGTTCATCAACCAGCTATCATTTTGATACATGTGAATAAGTATTTCTTGATCATGTTTGATCGTGTCGATCACGCCTTGTACCAGTTCCGCAGGGACATTCTCGCTGTACATTAGCTGATCTTCCTGGTCATGCACTCGGGCACCATTCGACGTGATCATATAAGCTGGAATGCCAACTTGGCGACGGATGCTCGCAACGTCTACGTGGTGACGGCCGGTTGCAAAGACAAAGGTATAACCCTTTTCATGCAGCGCTTTTAGCGTCTCTTTTGAGTAAGCACTGAGCTGATGGTTAGGTGCGAGTAACGTGCCATCCAGATCAGAGGCAACGATTTTGGTGATCTCTTTGCAAGGTAGCGATGTGCTCATGAAGTCCTCGTAAACGGTTTGGATAGTGTGGAACAGGTGAATTGCAAACGGAGTACAGCAGACTGACTAGATCGTACTGCTCCGAATGCGGGGGAACTTGGGCTCGTAGCACTATGCGGTTAAACACAGTGTCAAAGTAGCCAAGTTCAAGCAGTGTACGCCAAAATGAGGATGAAAAAGAGGGTAAATCGATGTGCAGACATTTCCTCTTTAATGATAGTCGTGAAATGGTCGCCTAGAATTCTTATTGTGCTTGTTCGTTTGATGGCGATTTAGGGTCCTTCATAAAGCGGAAAATCGCATCGAGCGCTTGATTACGATACTTGTCGGTCTCGAATAAGATTTCATGCTGTGCGCCTTCGATGGAAAGCAGCTCCGCGTGCGGGTTGGTTTTCCGCAATTTATCAATAAAACGCTTTTGCGCGAGGTTGCTAACAATCCGATCGTTTCCGGCTTGGATTAGGATTACTGGTATTTTGACTTGGCGAGTTAATAAAAAGCACTGCTTAGCGGCCATGAGCCCTTGCCAAACCCAGCGAGTGCTTGGCCCACCGACTTGCAGTTCCGGTTTTTCCGTATATAGGTTTCGGAACCATTGGTAGCGGCCGTAACTTTGGCTAAGTGGGTTATCTTCAAAGGGCTTAGGGAAGTAGGCCTGATGTCCTGGTGCATAGCGTGGCAAAGTCGATACCGCTGACATAATTTGTGTGACCGGAATCGCTATTGGTGAGAGGTACCATGGTAGGTTAATGCCAAACATGGGCGCACTTAGAATCAAACCAGTAAAAGGGTGTTCTGGGTGAGTTTGCAGGTAACGTGTGGCGATCGCGCCGCCCATAGAGTGCGCGATGATGAAGCATTGTTGATATTCGCTAAGGTCGTGTTTTTTTACGACGATGTCCATATCATCAATATAATCAGTAAAGTCATAGACGTGACCCATATCTGAGTCAGATAATAAACGATCTGATAAACCTTGTCCGCGGTGGTCAAAGGAATAGACATCGAAACCTTGGCGGTAGAGATCGTAAAACAGCTCTTGGTATTTCCAGGAAGACTCAATGCGTCCATTTACAATGAGCACGGCTTTTTTATGCTCTGGGTTGGTTAGCTTGCACCAGTAAATGTTCTTTTTCTCAGTCCCTTTAACAAAGCCCTCTTGGCGAGTTTGCCAAAGTGCTGCGATCGGACCACCAATTGCTTGCTCAAATAATGTCTCTTGAGTATAAGTCAAAGGTGAATGGTTAGTCGCCATTAGTTGATTACCTGAAGATACGTTGTTTACGCGATGTATCATCGAAGAATTAGTGAGGAAATGCAATGGATACCCATGTCTGGTTAGCTTATGTAGTAACAGCAATCGTTTTTAGTTTGGCTCCGGGCTCTGGCACGGTGAACTCAATCAGTAATGGTTTGAGTTACGGTACCCGTAAATCACTGGGTGCCATTATTGGCTTACAAATTGGTTTAGTTATCCACATCGCGCTGGTGGGGGCGGGTATTGGTGCGCTTGTCGCGCAGTCAGCAACCGCCTTTTCTGTCATTAAATGGGTTGGTGCCGCTTATCTGGTTTGGCTGGGGGTTCAGAAATGGCGCGACACATCAAGCTTAGTCGCAGCTGAAAACCACAACGAGATGTCAGGCACGGCGCTGTTGTACAAGGCAGTGTTGATTAACCTCACCAACCCTAAATCGATTGTTTTTCTGGTGGCGTTGTTCCCGCAGTTTATTGACCCGGCAAAAGACCAAATCACGCAACTGTTGGTGCTTGGCGTCACTACGGTCGTGATTGATGCGTGTGTAATGTTGGGTTACACGAGCTTGGCAGCACAAATGGGACGCTTTATTCGCTCCGATAAAATCATGGGAAAAATAAACAAAGTATTCGGTTCAATGTTCATGGGTTGTGGTGCATTATTAGCAGCTGCAAAGTCATAAGCCATTTATAGGTCCTTCTTTAGCATGAATACAACGTATGTCGCTCGCCAGCCGATCTTTAACCGAAAAAGACAGACGCTGGGTTATGAATTGTTGTTTCGAGACGGGGAGAGTAACGCATACCCTTCACATATTGATTCAAATCGAGCGACATACCGACTGATCGTCGAAAACTTCCTATCACTGGGTACTAACCCAGTGATTGCCTCTTCAAGATGCTTTATTAACTTTCCTCATCAAAGCTTGGTGCGACGTTTGCCGCGCAGTTTGCCGAAAAACAAAATTGTCATCGAAGTGTTGGAAACGTGCCAACCTACGGATGAGCTTCTTGATGCGATTCGTGAGTTTTATCGAGAAGGTTACTTGATCGCTTTGGATGACTTCACCCTAACACCAGAATGGCGTCGTTTTTTGCCATATGTGCATATTGTGAAGCTCGACATTATGGCGATGGGGCTCGAAAAGGCCTGTGAACTGGTCAAAACACACCTTGCCAAACGCGTCAAATACCACTTTTTAGCAGAACGTGTTGAAACCGCAGAAGAGTTTGAGCAAGCGAAAGCGGCTGGCTTTAAATTTTTCCAAGGTTATTTTTTTAGCAAGCCACTCGTCTCGCAGACTAAATACGTCAGTCCTGAGCAAGTGTTGGCATTGCAACTGTTTCGTGAAGTTTGTGCTCCTGAGCCTGACTTTACTCGTATCGAGTCCATCATTACGCAAGATGTCGCGTTGTCATATAAATTATTGCGTTTTGTAAATACGCAAGCGCCGAATTTGGCTGTCGAAATCAGCTCTTTTCGTCAGGCATTGATTTATCTTGGCCAGGATAACCTTAAGCAGTTTGTCTCTTTGGTTGTGGCATCGTATATCTCCAGTAACAAGCCTCGAGAGCTGTATCACCTTTCATTGCAACGAGCTCAATTTTGCCAATTGATGTCGCGCTATCAGCCATTCTCTCACCTCAACGAGCAAGGTTTCATGGTTGGTTTGCTGTCGATTCTAGATGCGTTGCTGGATCTTTCGGTGGAATCTTTAGTTAGGCAGTTACCGCTTAGTCATTCAGTACAACAAGCGCTATTACATCGCAAAGGGGTTTATGGTGCACTTATTTCCCTTGAAGAGTGCTACGAGCGTGCCGATTGGTCAGGGGTTGAAAAAATCACGATGCAATTGGGGTTGCCTTTAGAGGAAGTGAAGCTCTCCTTAGGTGAAGCGGTTCGCTGGAGTCAAAGCATCGCGACTGCATAATTTCTGGTCTTATCTTTTATCTCTTTGAATCTCTCTCTTTACAACCAAGCTGTTCGTTAGATGTGAAACTTTTATGACGATGGACGGTTTCCTCTTGACGATATATCTTAATTAAATAAACATATACGCATATCCATATATAGGTATGTTCATTATGCTTCCACATCAGTTTTTTAAGCTGTTATCCGATGAAACACGCGTACGTTGTTTAATGCTCGTGGCCCGTGAAGGTGAAACTTGCGTTGGCGATTTGGCGTTTGCTCTACAAGAGAGCCAGCCGAAAGTTTCTCGTCATCTTGCTCAGTTACGATCCAGTGGCATCTTGGTGGATAAACGCCAAGGGCAATGGGTGTATTACGAGTTATCACAGCAATTACCAGGTTGGATGCGAAAGTTAATTGAAGACTTAGTGGCATCAAACTGTTTGAAGCAGGAATACCAAGACGACATCACACGCTTACACGATAAAAGTCGTGAGGCTTGCTGTTAACAGCGAATAGAGATTCAAGGTAGAAGATTAGAGGGTAAAACTATGACAATTAAAGTAGGAATTAATGGCTTTGGCCGAATTGGTCGCTTAGCGCTGCGAGCGGCATTTGATTGGCCAGAATTGGAGTTTGTGTTAATCAACGATGTCGCAGGTGACGCCGCTACGCTTGGTCACTTATTAGAATTCGATTCAGTGCAAGGTCGTTGGCATCATGGAGTTCAGGTCGAAGGCAGTGAGCTCGTCATCAACGGCAAGCGTGTCGCCACGACTCAACAACGCGATATCGATGCGGTGAACTGGTCTGATTGTGATGTTGTGATTGAAGCGACAGGCGTACATCGCAAAACATCATTCCTGAATAAATACCTAGAGCAAGGCGTGAAACGTGTCGTGGTAAGCGCACCTGTGAAAGAAGAAGGTATCGCGAACATTGTGGTGGGCGTGAACGACCATATTTTCGACCCTGAAAAACATCGTATCGTGACAGCGGCTTCGTGTACGACTAACTGTATCGCACCTGTGGTTAAAGTCATTCATGAGAAATTGGGTATCGAACAATCTTCTTTTACGACCATTCACGACCTGACGAATACGCAAACTATTTTGGATGCGCCACACAAAGATCTACGCCGTGCAAGAGCATGCGGCATGAGCCTTATCCCAACTACGACGGGTAGCGCGAAGGCGATTGTCGAAATTTTCCCAGAATTAAAAGACAAAATTAATGGTCATGCGGTTCGCGTACCTCTAGCAAACGCATCGTTAACAGACATCATTTTTGATGTGAAGCGTGATACCACGGCAGAAGAAGTGAATGCACTGTTAAAAGAAGCATCTGAAGGTGATTTGAAAGGCATCCTTGGCTTCGAAGAGCGTCCTTTAGTTTCTATCGATTATAAAGGCGACCAACGTTCAACCATCGTTGATGCGCAATCAACCATGGTTGTGGGTTCTCGTATGGTTAAGATTTACGCTTGGTACGATAACGAAATGGGTTATGCAACGCGCACAGCAGAGCTGGTTCGTAACGTTGGTTTGGCTTAAAAGGGGGTCACAATGTCTCATCCTACATGGCAATTAGATTTGGACTCCGGTGCTTTAATCTTAACACCGTGCCCAGGAACGAAAGGTGTCGATTTGCATGCGTCGTTAGAACAGTTGAAAGAGCAGGGTGTTCAAGCGGTCGTTACTGCATTAGATGATAGTGAATTAGCTGCGAAGAATGTCTCTGCATTGGGTGAAGCCACTCAGCAACTGGGAATGAAATGGTTCCAGATCGAGATTGAAGACGACTGCGCACCAAATGAAGAGTTTGCGACGAAGTGGCAACAAGCCAGTCCGGAACTGCACGCGATTCTTGCTCAAGGTGGCAAAGTTGCGATGCATTGCATGGGTGGTTCGGGGCGCACAGGTTTGTTCGCTGCTCACCTACTCCTAGAAAAGGAATGGCAGTTAGAAGATATCGTGCGAGAAGTGCAGGCATTGCGCCCTGGTGCATTTACAAAACCTGTGCAAGTTGAGTACATCGAACGCGTGGCTCAAGACGCTTGATCAGCTTAAATAGCTTTTGGTTCATTATGATCCAAAAGCTAAATTCGAGCTTCTTCAGGATACGACTGTTTACAAAAAAAGCCATTAATATTAACTAATGCATTGTTTTTAAGTTGTATTTTGCTTTTTATTGATGTTGGGGCATTTTTTGAAAATCACAGCAACATTGTATTGGTCAATGTTGCTGTACAGGTTAGGAAGTATTTAGAACATGATGATCTAAATGCTTCTATCGCTGTACATATGAGGTCAATATGATTTCTCAATTAAGCAAAAGTATTCGTCAGTACATGTTAGTGACGTTTAACTATTGGAACTTTACGGTGACCGATGGCGCACTGCGTATGCTGGTGGTGCTCTATTTTCATGACTTAGGTTATTCCACGTTAGCTATTGCCTCACTGTTCCTTTTCTATGAATTTTTTGGTGTGGTAACAAACCTAGTTGGTGGTTGGCTGGGCGCAAGGTTAGGCCTTAATAAAACCATGAACATTGGTTTAGCGATGCAAGTGTTTGCGTTGTTGATGCTCGCAGTACCAAATGCATGGCTGACCATTCCTTGGGTGATGGCAGCGCAAGCTCTGTCGGGGATTGCCAAAGATCTGAACAAAATGAGTGCTAAGAGCGCGATTAAAACGCTAGTACCAGACGAGCAGCAAGGGGCGCTCTACAAATGGGTAGCGATTTTGACTGGCTCGAAGAATGCACTCAAAGGAGCGGGCTTTTTTGTTGGTGGCTTGCTGCTGTCTTGGGTGGGTTTTCAAAACTCGATGTTTATTATGGCGGGTGTACTTACATTAGTGTTTATTTGCAGCATGATCTGGCTAGAAGCGGACATGGGTAAAGCAAAGAGTAAACCTAAGTTTCGCCAAATATTCTCCAAGTCTGAATCGATAAACATTTTATCCGCAGCTCGCATGTTCTTGTTTGGGGCGCGTGATGTGTGGTTTGTGGTCGCTCTGCCTATTTATCTTGGTAGCGTGTTTGGCTGGGATCACTTGTGGGTTGGTAGCTTTCTCGCAGCGTGGGTTATTGCTTATGGGTTTGTGCAAGGCTTTGCGCCGCGTATTACTGGCAAAGCGCAAGGTCGTGTGCCTGATGGTAGTGCAGCATTGGTGTGGGCAGGAATCCTAGCGTTAATTACGGCTGGTATTGCTTATGGTGTGCAAATCGGTTGGCAGCCTGAATTGGTGATTGTGGTAGGTTTGATGATTTTTGGCGCTGTGTTTGCCATTAACTCTTCGCTGCACTCGTACTTGATAGTGAGCTACGCTAAAGGCGATGGCGTCTCGTTGGATGTCGGTTTTTACTACATGGCCAATGCGATGGGACGTTTGATTGGCACGGTATTATCGGGTTGGATCTACCAAGAGGCTGGTCTTGCGGCGTGCTTATGGGTTTCTTTTGCTTTCTTGGCACTGACGACGCTGATTTCAATTAAGTTGCCAAAAGCTGATGTTGCTACTGCGTAACTATCCCCAGTATCGCTATCTGTAGATGGTATAAATGGCTCCAAATCGGAGCCATTTTTGTTTCTTATGCGCCGTTTGCTGTAATCAGATTGTGTCGGTTTGGCATCGAGAGTGAATACTGATGCTTGGTTTTTGGTTCTCGTTAAGTGATTAGAGTGGTGATGAAATCCCCGTTGTAGGTCATTGTTGAGTTAAAAATAAGCAAAAACAGATTGTTAACCATTTCACTGGTTGAGATTTACCCTATGCTATAAACGATAAGCGACTCAAAGTAGGGAAAGGTATGAGAGAAAGGGTTCTGTTTTTTGATTTATTGCGCTGCTTCGCAGCGGTAGCAGTGATCGCCATTCACGTCTTGGCACCGTATCGAAATGAGTTAGGAGTGATTCCATTTGACCAATGGCTGACAGCGGTAGGCGTGAATAGCGTAACCCGCTGGGCAGTGCCAGTTTTTATTTTGATCACCGGAGCGCTAATGCTCAGTGACACTCGACCATTTGACGGTAAGTATTATATCAAAAGGCGTTTGGGCAAAGTTTTAGTTCCATTTCTTATTTGGTCGATGTTTTATGCGTACCTTTCAGGCTGGACTTCTCAAGGCTTTGATTTTGAAACCGTAAAAGAGGTATTAAGCAATAGCCCATTCCACGCAACGTATTACCATCTCGGCTTTTTCTATTACTTTATACCACTGTATTTTGTGATTCCGCTGTTTCAATGGATGGTACGCAACGTGGATGACAACGTCTTGTATACCTATCTCGCATTTTGGCTTTTCACCAGCACACTGTTCTTGTTCAAGATTGATGGCCCTTGGAGTAATCAGATGTGGCTTTATATGGGTTACCTTCCACTGGGGTATGTTTTATTTCAAAAGGTACCTTTGAATCGCTCTATGGTGACCTTATTTTTTGGGCTAGGACTCGTGGCGTTGGCAGTGACTTTTACTATGGTTGTGACAAATAGCTTAGAGGCGGAGAAGTATACGGTTGGGCGCTGGCTCTCTTATAAAACACTGAATGTGATTCTAGCGGCTTCGATGATTTTTATGATCGGGCGTTACTTTGGTGAAGGCTTATCACCAAAAGTACAAAAAGTGGTCAGTGTGATCAGTCAGCACAGCTTGGGGATTTACTTACTTCACCCTATTTTCTTATGGCCGATGAAAGAGTTCGGTTGGTACACAGGACATCCTGCGTGGGTGATTCCAGTCTGGATCGTTCTAAGTGGAGCTGGAGCCTTGGCGATGAGCTATCTCTTTTCTCGTTCTGCCAAGACTCGTTGGTTACTGCCTTAACGTTTGATAGCGAAGTGAAGGAACTTGTTGCCGCGATAGGTCAGTGTTCCCTTATCTCCAGGGTTGAGTGCATGGTAGTAATGCACTCCAATTTGGAATTCACGCTTTGGACCGATAGAACCACGTTGAACGTAAATCCAATACTCTTGATCGTCTTGACCTGGTGGTGCGTTTGGGATGTCTATCGCTTGTTTATCTAAAACCGTTACCTGCGCGCTTTGCTCTGGAGCGTTTTCGCCCACATAGTGCTTACTATAAAAACGGAAAAACACCCACGCGCCCAAGGCAATAAGGGCGAATAGGGCGAAAATAAGTGAGATTGGCATATTAACCTCCAATGTTTTATCGGGTCCCATTCTACAGAACTCGCTGACGAAACGATGAGTTGAGGTAACTTATTCATAATCTAATGAAAGGGATATGAATTTTATTCGGCGCACTTCACGGTTTATCTCAATGGGGACGCGATGAAATTGTTGCTTCATCTGTAAGCTACGTCACTAAAGCTGAACGAAGCGGCTTTCACTTGTTAGGCTATATGAGCTCAAGGGCACAAATTGAAAGTAAAATTGCACTTTACGGCTCGAAAAAGCTCTAAATTTATAGAAGAATAAAAATAATGAACATAGGAAGGGTCTGGTAAGGAGGGTTACGATGTCAGATATTGAAAAAGTAGTCATGCGTACCCGAACGATCGAAAAACTTTTGCGTACTCAGTACCATGCAGAAGGGAAAGGGTTGCACCAACTTATTAATAGTTGTGAAGAACGTTTACCGCATGACGTGATAGCAAAGCTTCGATTCATCGCAACCGTGCGTAACAAAGTGGTGCACGAAGACGATTACAAGTTGGATGATCGTAAAGGCTTTATGGCGGCATGTGATGCTTGTGAAAAAGAGCTGACACCAAGAAGCTCTCGCTTTATTTGGCGTACAGCAATTTTGCTAATGACGTTGATTACGCTGGCCGCTCTTGGTTTCTACTATATGCACTGGGATATTTTGTCTAAGCACATTCAGTAGAGCTATACAGATAAATAAAAAAGGACGTATTTGCGTCCTTTTTTATTTTAAATCATTGGGTTAGTACATCATTGGCAGTGTCATTAAACCCACAACCACTGCAATCATAACCAGCCCTTGTTTTTGAGAAGATGAAATCATAACACTACCCCTTAATCTTTGATGAACTCGATGAATTTAATATAGCACTGTTTTTGGGGTTTGATCAACATATGCTCGTTAATCTTTTCAAAAACCACACTTAACTTGTCTAGTTTTACGTGATTCTGACTAATGAAACTATGTTTTTTGTGCTGTATTTAAAGTGTTCACATTGTTTTATTTCTATCCTTTTTTGTTTTAAGTGTATGATTTTATAATGTTAAGTGGTTTGTTATGTTGGCTTTGTAATTGTTTTTTGTTTCGAATGGTATGTTGGGTGTTTATTTTGTCTGTATTTCTCAAAAATTGAGAAAATTAAAAAATGTGCTATGAGGTTGCATCGTCAAATCGAAAGCATGGAGTGAGATTTTCTTACCTTATGAGAAAATATGGGCTTCAAAAGTGTTTAGTGATTTTATGGTTTATGAAGTCCGCACTTTTATCTGTTATTGAAATTATGGTTTTATTTATCATTGACTTACTTTTCTTGTCTGATGTTTTTTTTACTGAATTAAGGTCGGTTTTCTTAGTTTTTACCCCTAGTCATCAGTGGTTTCTCCTCTCTTAGAGCGCTACTAAGACTATTTTCTATTTTGTGTCTGTTATTTATTCTTGTTGCCTGTATTACATACATCCTGGTGGTTTAATCGTCAGTTTGTGAAATGGCGGCTTACCTGGAGCACTTATCTGTTTTTCAGTTAAATAGTTTTAGAAAGCGTTGGTTATTGTGTCGTGTGATTTGATGGGTTCGGCTGATGAGCAAAGCTTGGCCCCAATGTTTAGTGGCATCATTCAGGCTCATCGGCTTTATTATTACGTAGGCTGAGGGTTACAAAATGTTTCGAATCGCTAGCGAGATCCAACTTTCGTAGATTGTGTCTTTACATCAAAACTGGTCTACCTAGACTAGCGGCGAGTTTAAGTAAAAGGTGTATACTGCATGTGGAGTTGGCTGGCGATAGGGCTATCAGGTGTGTATTCCGTGTTGGGAGCAAAGCAAGCTAACCCGACACAATCCCTCGTGTTTAAAATCTTTACTCTGCTACTTCTTCTTGTGTTGGTGTTAACTCAAGGTGCATCCGCAACATATACCTACTGGATTGCGGGTGGGCTTATTGTGTCTATGGTGGCAGATACGCTGCACTCGTTTAAAACTCGTAAGCTAATCTATTTTACGGCTTATCTGGTTGCCCAGGTATGCTACAGCAAGTCATTTTGGGTGCAGCTTAATGGTGAGATTGTCTGGTGGCTGTTGGCCCTGCTGCTTGCAGCGAGTATCGTAGCGTTCTTTTTGTTGCTACCTCAACTCGACTCTCTGGTATTCCCCGTTGTGATCATGGGGATGATGCTGGTTCAACTTGCTTGGGCTGCCGGTGAAGTTTGGTTACAAGTGCCGAGTTACGCCAATGCTATCGGCTTTAGCGGAACCTTAGTTCTGATCTATTCGGCGCTGGCATACGCGATACACGGTTATCGAAAACCGATGAAACACGCCTATTTGTGGGTGAGTGGCAGTTACTTTTTTGCTCATGCCCTCATTGTTGCCTCAATCATTTACTAATTTAAGTCAAAGCAGCTCTTGAGGATTTCAGTAAACTGAACGCATTGTTCTTAATAACTGGAGTCAATAATGAGTGAAATCCATGCTCACGAGCTGCTAAACCTACTTAGAGAAACACCAATGGATCGCGAAGCCCTCACACAGCACTTTGGTGCTAGCGTTCGCTTTCACACCTGTAAACTGAATGATCTAGACTTAGATGCATTACTAGCATTTTTGCTCAAGCGCGACAAAATTCGTGAGCTTGAAGGTAAGTTTGTGGTCAATATGGCGCGAGTTTGCAATCACTAAACGGCGGCTAAGATCGAGGGTGAATATGGTGTTTTCGCCCTCAGTCATATACTCATGTTGTCAGTTTGCTATACACTGGCCGCCATTTTTTAGGTGAGGCCAGAATATGGACATTCTTTCTGCAGCGACCATGCTGTTTCTAATCATGGACCCTCTCGGTAACTTGCCGATTGTGTTGTCTATTCTCAAACATATCGATCCCAAGCGTCGTCGTAAGGTATTGATTCGTGAACTACTGTTTGCCTTACTGATTTTGATGTTGTTTCTGTTTGCAGGACAAAGCATCTTAAGTTTTTTGCATGTCCAGCCAGAAACGCTCAGCATTTCAGGTGGCATTATTCTCTTCATTATTGCGATTAAGATGATTTTCCCGAGTGCTGGCAGCATCACTGGACTGGCAGCAGGCGAGGAGCCCTTTATTGTTCCGATGGCCATTCCTATGATCGCGGGCCCTTCAGTGATTGCAGCCTTGCTTTTACTGTCTTCGCAACATCCAGAGAAAATGTTGGAAATGTCAGCATCAGTCGTAATTGCGTGGGGCGCAACATTTTTTATACTGATGTTTTATGGCTTCTTTAATCGCTTGTTGGGTGAACGTGGCTTGAAGGCGGTAGAACGCTTAATGGGCTTGTTACTGGTGATGATCTCCACTCAAATGTTCTTGGATGGTGTAAAAAGTTACATTGGGTGACGAACAAAACGCAGAAAAAAAGCCGCTCACAAGAGCGGCTTTTTCGTATCTGAGCGATTACATCATGTGTTTACGACGAATATCGAGTAGGGCAAAAATACCAAAAATCAGGATTGAATATTTTTCCCAACTGCTCATTTTTATTTTGTCGCCAAATGCACCAATGAAGATGGCCATTTGTAAACCGTGCATGATGAACAAAAAAGCGGTCATGATGTAAAGCGCAATCGCGGCATTGCCGGGAAAGGGCATAAAAATATTTAGGATTAATACTAACCAAACAAAGGCGATAGCCGCTTTGGCCAGCATAATTAGTGCTTTCATTTAAGTATCCTTTTAAATCGAGGCGTTATGCGGAGGTACGTTCGTACAGACGATAGCTCACTTGGCCTGCTGTTTTTTCTCGATGTAATTGCCAGTTTTCTGGTAAGTCGGCAATATTGAGTTCTTTTTCTGTTTCAATATAAATCATCGCATCTTCCGCGAGCCAGCCATTTTGTTCTAGCAGAGCCACGGTCTCATCCAATAGACCTTTGCGAAACGGTGGGTCAATAAACACCACATGATGAGCAGAACCCGGTTGCTTCAAAAAACTCAGTGCGTCGGTATTTACCACTTGGATGTTGTTCGCGTTAAGAGAGGCAATATTCTTTTGTAACTGTTGGAAAGCTTGTGGGTTTAGCTCAACCATGGTCACTTGCTCTGCTTGGCGCGAAGCTGACTCAAATCCCAAGCCGCCAGAGCCAGCAAACAAGTCGAGACATTTTGCCTGTGGTACATCTTGAGCTAACCAGTTAAACAGCGTTTCTTTGACGCGATCGGTCGTGGGGCGTAAGCCTTCAGCATCGTGTACAGGAAGTTTTCTGCCTCTCCATAAGCCACTAATAATGCGAACAAAGCCCGTTGTTGGCTTTTTTTGTGATGAGTTTTGCTGGCGACGTCTTACCATAGATTTTTTGACCGCTAATAAAGTGATACTATATCTAATCGCCCAAGCAATGAGCTTGGAGTTTGGATACAGCCCAGAATATTCAAGATGACAGAGTGTAACACTAATAAGATTAGAATTACCTAATCGGAAAGTTTTCAGAACTTTGTCATTAGCCTTTTTTAGACAGATAATAATCTTGTCAAAAAAGAGTCATTAATAGATAAAAGAACAATCTAGGATAGCCCCAGATGACGGAAAAAAAGAAGCGCGGATTACTTTCGTGGCTAGGTTTTGGTGACGAAGAACAAAGCCCAAAACCAAAAACTGAAGAAACAGTAAAAGAAGAAGCAGTGGAAGCGCCTTCTGAAGAGCAGCAAACCGAAGCGGTTGCTGAGCAAGCGGAAGCAACGCCAGAACTTGAAGAAGAAGCGAAACAATCAGAGGCTGCCCCAGCAGAAGCAGAAGCAGAAGCAGAAGCAGAAGCAGAAGCAGAAGAGCCAGAAGTCGTATCGGCCGCGCCTCGTGTTCAAGAACAAGAAAAGCCAACAGAAAGTTTTTTTGCTCGTCTTAAACGCAGCCTAAGCCGAACAAAAGCAAATATTGGTGCTGGCTTCTTCGGTCTGTTCAGCGGTAAGAAAATCGATGAAGACTTATTTGAAGAGCTAGAAGAGCAACTGCTTATTGCTGATGTGGGCATGAATACCACAACAAAAATCATCAACAACCTGACAGAAAAAGCCACACGTGGCGATCTGAAAGACGGCGAAGCCCTTTATGGTTTGTTGAAAGAAGAAATGGCTGAGATTCTTTCTAAAGTTGAACAGCCACTAGAAATCGATAGCAACAAAACGCCTTACGTCATCTTGATGGTGGGTGTAAATGGCGTGGGTAAAACCACGACCATCGGTAAGTTAGCGAAGCAGTTCCAAACTCAAGGCAAAAAAGTGATGCTTGCAGCGGGCGATACTTTCCGTGCCGCAGCGGTTGAGCAGCTACAAGTGTGGGGTGAACGTAATAATGTTCCTGTGATTGCTCAACATACTGGCGCAGACAGTGCCTCTGTTATCTATGATGCGATTGAAGCGGCAAAAGCACGTGGTGTGGATGTGGTGATTGCTGATACAGCAGGTCGTCTACAGAACAAAGCGAACCTAATGGAAGAGCTGCGTAAGATTGTACGTGTGATGAAGAAAATTGATGACTCTGCACCACATGAGATCATGCTAACGCTTGATGCAGGTACAGGACAAAATGCCATTAGCCAAGCGAAACTTTTCAGTGATGTTGCCCCTCTAACCGGGATTACTTTGACTAAGCTGGATGGTACAGCCAAGGGCGGCGTAATTTTCGCTATTGCTGATCAGTTCGGTATTCCAATTCGTTACATTGGTGTGGGTGAAGGTATCGAAGACTTGCGTCCATTTGAAACTCAAGAGTTTATTGACGCACTGTTTAGTCGTGAAGAATAAAAAGAGTTAGAGGAAATCAACGGTGATCAAATTTCAGCAAGTAAGCAAAGCTTACCGAGGTGGTCGACAAGCACTGCAAAAAGTCGATTTTCACCTGAGGCGCGGTGAAATGGCGTTTTTAGGCGGACATTCCGGGGCTGGTAAAAGTACCTTGCTGAAATTGATCTGCGCGATAGAGCGACCAACCGATGGCAAAATCCATTTTAATGGCCACGACATCACGCGTATTCCAGGCAAAGACATCCCTTTTTTGCGCCGCAATATTGGGATTGTTTTTCAAGATCATCGCCTATTGATGGATCGCAGTGTGTACGACAATGTCGCTCTGCCAATGCGTATCGAATCGATTTCTGAAAACGAAATCAAACGCCGTGTTTCTGCGGCGTTAGATAAAACGGGCTTACTCGATAAAGCTCGTTGTCTACCTAGTCAACTTTCTGGTGGTGAGCAACAGCGCGTCGGTATTGCCCGTGCTGTGGTTAATCGACCAACGTTGCTGGTGGCTGATGAGCCTACGGGTAACCTTGACCCAGAATTATCCAACCGTGTGTTGCGTCTATTCGAAGAATTTAACCGTGCGGGCGTGACTATCCTACTTGCCACGCACGATGTGGGGTTAGTAAACACTCGCCCACAGTATCGTCATTTTGAATTGAACCAAGGCTTCCTAAGTGAGGTAGAAGACTATGGCAGGTAACAAGCACTCCCAAAAGAAGGGGAAAGGCCGCAGTGCCAAGCGTGCGAATACCGATGGTTTTTTCTCTGTCCACGCAAAACAAGCTAAATCCTCTTTTAGCGCCTTATGGCAACGACCACTAGGCAACATTCTGACTCTAGCGGTCATCTCCATGGCACTTGCCATGCCAGCTTGTTTGTATCTATTGGGGAAAAACGTTGCGGGGGCAGCGGAAGATGTCGCTTCTCCTTCACAAGTTAGTGCTTACTTAGTTGAAGGCATGCCGGATGCACGAGTGATGGTTCTCAAAGATCAAATTGAAACTTGGCCTTTGGTAAAAGAGGTAGAATATATTTCACCGCAACAAGGTCTATCTGATTTAAGCCAATATGCAGGGTTCGACCAAGCTATCAGCCTTTTAAGTGGCTATGCGCTACCTGGTGTGTTGGTGATTACGCCAGATTCGGAGCTAAAAAGTGATATTCAGTCATTAGCCAAAGACGTTCGAGAGCAACAAGATGTGACCGACGTGAGACTTGACGAAGACTGGCTGGCGCGTCTTGATGCCATCAAAACTCTCGCGAGTATTATTGTCATTACCCTGACAGTACTGATGCTCGGTGCGGTATTTTTAATCGTTGGCAATACATTGCGATTTAATGTGCTGGCGAATAAAGAAGAGATTCAAACCATGAAACTGATCGGTGCGACGGACAGTTTTATTCTGCGCCCTTACTTGTACACAGGCATGTGGTTTGGCGTGTTAGGTGCCACTATTGCGTGGTTGGTAACGGCTTTAGTGACCATTGTCATGAATAGTGCGGTGGAAGACCTTGCTGCGTTGTACGATAGCCAGTTCCGCCTGATTGGTCTAAGTTGGGATGAATCTTTGTTATTAATCATCATTGGGAGTCTTTTGGGATGTATTGCGGCGCGTTTTTCTGCGCAACGACATTTAAAAGAAATTGAACCAGTTTAAGTGATGGCGGTCTTATTACTTGGATTTCATTAGCACTAGCTAATTTTGAACCCTTGCTTAGACCAAATGTTTATGGATAATTGCTTCCCCTTCTTGAAACTTGTTCATTTTGAGTTCAAGATATCGAAGCTAAATTGCAATGTAATGCTCCAGATCAGAGATTGATGAGGAATTGAATGACAAAAGAAGCGTATCCGATGGCTCTAGTCACGCAAGATAGCCTTGATAGCTATATTCGCTCAGTAAACAGCTACCCAATGCTGACTGCAGACGAAGAGCGTGAGCTGGCAGAACGATTACACTATAAAGGTGAGATTGAGGCTGCAAAAGGTCTAATTCTTTCGCACCTACGATTCGTTGTTCACGTTGCTCGTGGTTACTCTGGCTACGGTTTGCCGATGGCGGATCTTGTGCAAGAGGGTAACATCGGTCTAATGAAAGCCGTTAAGCGTTTTAACCCAGAAGTAGGGGTTCGCTTGGTTTCTTTTGCTGTCCACTGGATCAAAGCAGAGATCCACGAATACGTGCTACGTAACTGGCGTATCGTGAAAATTGCGACCACTAAAGCGCAACGTAAATTGTTCTTCAACCTGCGTAAGTCGAAAAAGCGCTTGGGTTGGTTTAACAACGGTGAAGTGGAAACCGTTGCGCGCGAGTTAGGTGTTGAGCCTTCTGAAGTTCGCGAGATGGAATCACGCTTAGCGGCGGTGGATTCAACCTTTGATATGCCAACTGATGAAGACGACAGTTCAAACGCTTACACAGCGCCGATGCTATACCTAGAAGACAAATCGTCTGATGTGGCCGACAACATTGAAGCCGCCAACTGGGAAATGCACACCAACAATCGCTTGGGTCATGCATTAGCGAGTTTGGATGAGCGTAGTCAGCGCATCGTGCGTTCTCGTTGGTTAGATGATGAGAAAGCAACATTGCAAGACTTAGCTGATGAGTTCGGTGTTTCTGCCGAGCGTATTCGCCAGCTAGAAAAAAATGCAATGAAGAAACTAAAATTGGCCGTGGGTGAATTTTAATTTCCACTGCTAATTGAAAGTAAGATTTTCATAGAAAGCCGAGATCATGTGATCTCGGCTTTTTTATTGTCGATCGAAAATCGATAGCGTTTGCGATCCGGATTTTATGTGCTACCTGTGTATAACTCTGTGAAGTAATTATTTATCAACTGTTCGAAACCCGGACAAAATAAGGGATTCAAGCACTTTTCCATCTGGGGATAGTTATAGATATACACACAGTTAGATCAGGATCATCACTACATATTGTGGATCAAAAGATCCAAATACACTTTATCAACGCAATTCACAGCTTTATCCACAAATGGTTGGAATGTGTACACTTTTGAAAACCCTGATTATCCATGTGTCTAAGTTTGCCGTTGGATAGGTTACAATAGCGGCAGTATACCCAAGCAGCTTCAAATATGGATTTTATGCTGTACCACGGGTGCTGATTAGTACGTTAGGTTCGAGGTTGCTTGGGTATATTAATAAGACAATGAGAAAGTAAATGGATCAGTTTAAGCATATCGATGTACAAGGTGCGCAAGCGCTGCTCGAGCAGGGTGATGCGAAGCTTGTAGATATCCGTGACCCTCAATCGTTTGCCGTTGCGCATGCGGAGTCCGCGTATCACTTAACTAACGATACGATCGTTGCGTTTATGGATGAAGTGGAGTTCGAACAACCTATTTTAGTGATGTGTTACCACGGTATTAGTAGCCAAGGTGCGGCGCAATATTTGGTTAACCAAGGCTTTGAACAGGTGTACAGTGTAGATGGTGGCTTTGAAGCCTGGCATCGAGCAGAACTACCGATAGTGAGAAGTTAATGAAGAGATTGGTAACGTTAAATAATCCACGTATGGCGCAAGCCTTTATTGATTATATGGCCTCTCGCCAAATTGACATCGAAATGATGCCAGAAGGGGATGGGCAATTTGCGCTGTGGCTGACTGATAGCCAGCATGAAATAGAAGCGGAAGCCGAACTTAAGCTGTTCCTTGCTAACCCGTCTGATTCAAAATACAGCGCCGCCTCGTGGGACGTTGCCGATACTCGTAAGAGCACATTTCATTATTCCAGCCCGAGTATCATAAGCATGGTCAAAGCGAAAGCTGGCCCCATGACTTTGCTGATCATGACAGTCTGTATCATCATCTACTTGTTACAAATGTTTGGCTTTGGCAATGGCGTGTTTAAGTTGTTGCACTTCCCGGCTTTTGAGGGGCAACAATGGCAAGTGTGGCGATGGCTAAGTCATGCGTTACTGCACTTTTCAGTAACTCACATCGTGTTTAACTTACTATGGTGGTGGCAGTTGGGTGGCGACATCGAACGTCGTCTCGGTTCCGGTAAGCTATTGCAACTCTTTGTGGTGTCGGCAGCGTTTTCAGGGGCAGGCCAGTTCTATGTTGAAGGGGCTAACTTCGGCGGCTTGTCTGGCGTGGTCTATGCACTGCTTGGTTATTTGTGGATATTGGGTTACCGCTTGCCACATTTAGGCCTTACGCTACCCAAGCCAATCATCGTCTTTATGTTGGTATGGTTAGTTCTTGGTTTTGTGCAGCCATTTATGGCGATTGCAAACACCGCTCACTTAGTTGGGCTACTGTCGGGGATGGCGATTGCGCTGTTTGATTCAGGCAAGATGAAATACCAACAGCAAGCCTAAAGCAGATGAAATGAAAAGACCGCTCAAGAGCGGTCTTTTTTATGTTCAAAACGGATTTGGGTTTATTGATAAAGGTATTTTGTAAACAACAAATCGGCAATGATGGTTTTACCTGTTTCAGGCAAAAGCGTTTCGTTGAGGGTCGTCACTAAGGTTTTGCGCAGATCTTCTCGGCCAGACAGGGACTTAATCGTATCTTCTGTTTGCTTACCCAATAATTCAATCACTGCATCGCGAATCAAAGGTTGGTGATGCTCAACAACTGATAAATCTTGTTGACTCATTACCATGATGTCGATGCGCACTTGCACATAACCTAACTTTTTGCCTTTGGTGTAAAAGTTAGTAGTGAGGTCAGGCTCTAGGGTAAAGTATGCCAACTTAGGTCCAGCTTCTTCCGTTTCAGCCCAACTTGGTGCGGCGAATAGTATGGTTAACGCAAAAATAATTTGGGCTATATAACGTTTGTACATATTTCTAACTTTTCTTTCTCTGGATCGCGATATTCGAATCGCTTCAGTCTTGATACAATGGGCCGTCTATAACAAATAACGGAACTTACGGTTACATACATTACTATGGACGGTAAGTTGTTGCTTTATTGTACGCATAAAGCCTCCAATTGAATACTAGTATGAATCAGCCAACATCACTCTATCTTGCTTCTTTATTGGAAGTAGAGTGGCAAAACCCCGAAGAATTCGAATTTCCAAATGAATTTGCCAAGCATTGGCTTGAAGAGCAAGGGTCTTTGTCACGTCGTTTAAAACAGCACTGCCAAGCGTTAACGGTAGAATTGCTACAAAATCAGATCGTCACTGCAGCGACATTAAAACAGGACGAAAGCCAGTTATTGTCCGAACAAGATTGCTTACTGAGAGAGGTAATTTTGTGCGGTGACAATAATAACTGGGTTATTGGGCGGACATTGATTCCTCGTTCAACCTTAGTTGATCAGCAGTATGATTTGGCTCAACAAGGGGATATCCCATTAGGACTAACGGTGTTCAGCGCAGATAACGTTGAGCGAGACTCTTTACAAATGGGATGGGTAGCCGTACCAGAAGGACGTTTGTTAGCGCGACGCTCAAGGTTGTGGATGAATCACAAACCGATGCTAGTTGCTGAGTTATTCTTATCTAATTCACCAGTTTACGCTAAGGAGACAGTGTAAATGTCCGCAGAAAAAGCCAAAGCATATTGGCAACTGATGCGCATGGATCGCCCGATTGGTTCACTGTTACTGATGTGGCCAACGATTTGGGCGCTAATTATCTCAGCCCAAGGGATGCCAAGTTGGGATGTATTCATCGTGTTTGTATTGGGGGTATTCCTAATGCGTAGTGCGGGGTGCGTGATTAATGATTTTGCAGATCGCAAAGTCGACGGCCATGTAAAGCGTACTAAGCAACGTCCACTGCCATCAGGGAAAGTGACAGCAAAAGAGGCGATTGGATTATTTTTGGTTTTGGGTATCAGCTCGTTTTTGTTAGTGCTGACCATGAACCCGCTGACGATTCAGCTATCCTTCGCTGGTATTGTGTTGGCGTTCATCTATCCATTTATGAAGCGTTACACTCATATTCCACAGCTATTTTTAGGCTTGGCTTTTAGCTGGGCGATTCCAATGGCGTGGGCTGCACAAACTGGGGAATTACCATTAATTGTTTGGTTTTTGTTCCTCATTAACGCTTTGTGGACCATTGCGTACGACACTCAATATGCGATGGTAGACCGAGATGATGATCTAAAGATTGGCATTAAATCGACGGCAATTCTGTTTGGTCGTCATGACAAGCTTATTATTGGTGTGTTGCAACTGATTACACTCGCGATGTTGGTTTGGTTAGGGCTGTTATATCAATTGGGACAAAGTTACTACTGGACCCTTTTGATTGCAGCGTCGTTGTTTGTTTATCAGCAGCACTTAATTCGTCACCGTGAGCGTGAGTTGTGCTTTAAGGCTTTCCTTAACAACAATTATGTTGGCATGGTGATAGCGATAGGGTTACTGGTCGCATTTTGGTAAGCGAAGAAATAGAAAAAGGCATCCGATTGGATGCCTTTTTTCTTATTGGAAGAAGGTAAAACGGTTACGACCGAAGTTGGTGAATACTCTCTTCGATCGTCAGTTTCACTTCTGGATAAAGCAGAGTGAACAGTAGTCGTGCAAATTGCTGCGTTTTCTTCGTGTCACAGTTACCATCGTTATCGAGGTATTTTTGCTGTTTGAGCGTATTGAACATGGCGGTAAACACACCTTTATCGAAGAATTCTGGCGCATTAATACCGTGCAAACGCCCTAGGCGCTGAGCAATATCTTGGCTCTTCTGCTCTAGGTCCGATTTACCCAGCTCAGGGTAAGCAACAAGCAAGTTCATCGCGATAGAGTAGCGTTGCAGCGTTTCAGTTATCGTACGACCTAGCAGAACCAAAGGCTGGTTGTTCGATTGATTGATTTCCAGCTTATCACCATCAAGACTAATCATTTTCTGATCGGCAAATTCATGCAGTGTTTTAACGACCAATTCATCCAACTCGTCTTCTTGGTAACTTAAGAACAGCTCTTTCTTCAAGAATGGGTAGATTTGCGCGACATTAGCTTGAATCTTGGCTACCGAAAGGTTGCGCTGACGAATGAGCATTTGGGCAATTAATGACGGCAGAGCGAACAAGTGAATGATGTTGTTGCGATAGTAAGTCATCAGGATCGATTGGCTACGGTCCAGCGAAATGATGTCACCCATGCTATCGGTTTCAATCACGAACTTATCAAGCGAAATTGCATGATCAACCAACTCCTCAGCACTTTCGGTAGGGATAGTGGAGGTGCTTGAGTACGGATTATTTTTGAGTAGCTTTAAGTAACACTCGATCTGATTGATCAGCGAGTCACGAGAAAGTGCACGTTGACGAGAAGCAAGCAGTGCGGTTGCACACAAGGTCAACGCGTTTGCTGCCGCCGCATCATTGATGTGCGTCATCATCTTATTAGCAAGGTCGTTGACCACAGGATTCATCCATTGTGGTTTGTTACCACCCATGCTGTCGATGTCTTTCGTCCACTCAGGAGCATGCTCGTTCAAGTATTGGTTGAGCTGAATTGGCTCACCGAAGTTCACATAGCCCAAACCAAAGTTACGCAGTTTACGCAGAGTACGCAGTACAAGCCCTGCGTTTTCTTTCTCTTTGCGTTTGCCACGCAGCTCTTTCGCGTAAGTGCCTACTTCCATTACGTGCTCGTAACCGATGTAGACCGGCACTAGTGTTACTGGGCGGTTTAGACCACGTAGCATTGCTTGGATGGTCATAGCCAGCATACCCGTTTTCGCTTGCAGTAAGCGACCTGTACGTGAACGACCACCCTCACTGAAGTACTCGACTGAATAGCCTTTGGCAAACAGCTCAGCTAGATACTCACGGAAAATGGTTGAGTACAGTTTGTTGCCTTTAAAACTACGACGAATAAAGAACGCCCCACCACGACGGAAAAGAGGACCGGCCGGGAAGAAGTTCAAGTTAATGCCTGCCGCAATGTGCGGAGGTACCATGCCTTCATGGTATAAAACATAAGACAAAAGCAGGTAGTCCATGTGACTACGGTGACAAGGAACGTACACAATTTCGTGGCCGTCTTGCGCTAAACGACGCACAGTCGAGGCGTTATTGATGTGCAAACCTTGGTATAGTTTTGTCCATAACCAACTCAGGATGCGGTCGCCGTTTTTCACCAGACTGTAGGAGAAGTCGGCGGCGATTTCATCCATGATGTCGTGGGCTTCTTTACGTGCCTTATCAATCGAGATGTTTTTGCTCTTGGCTTCGTCAGCAATCGCCAGTTCAATAGCTGGAGACTTTAGTAAACGAGCAAACAACACTTGGCGTTGTGGCAGGTTTGGGCCTGAAGCAGCCAGTTTCTGGCGTGAGAAGTGGATACGCGCCACGCGAGCCAGTTTGTGCGCAATTGCGCTGTCGGTACCGTGAGAGTCTGCCATATAACGCAGAGATACCACGGGACTAAAGCGAACTAAGCAGTCGCGTCCCGCCGCCATTACCGCTTTGGCTTTTTGCGGACCATTCATCGGTTGAAGGTAAGGCTTTTGGTTCTCTTCTTTACCTGGCTTACGCCCCCAAAGCACGGTTGCAGGGATCATTTGAACATCCAACTCACTATCCAGCTTGTGCAGTTCCAGTAAGTCAGTGAACAGAGAGACAGAATCGGTTGGGACATCATTATCGTTGTTCATCACAGTTGGACGCGCAGCGATAAAGACGAAACGGTTCAGCGTTTTGCCATTGATTTCCAGCGGGCTGAGCGGGTCGGGTAGACCAAGGCTCATGGCTTGTTTTTGCAGTGTCAGCAAATCCACGTTCGAGCGGAACGGCAGGGCATATACAATCGGTTTAGTTAGGTCGATGTTCAGATCTTCAATCGGGTTCGACGGGATTGCGGTGCCCTTTACCAGTACCGATAAAGGTAGTTTTAGTAATGAACGTGAAAATGATTGTCCAGAAGACATAAAGTTCACAGCCTCAATAGGTATTCAAACAGGCCTAACCTTATTTCAGTTTCCGCTTTGCATGTCTTCTCTATAAAAAGAGATGAGTACGGCAATAGAAATAAGCCTAGGCGATAAAATTTAAGCGCTGCAAGGATACCAGAAACTGGTCAAACCTTTTAATTTTATTGGCTGTAAATTAGTCGAACCCCTAAGTTATTGCTTTGACTTGATTAAATGAAAAGTCGGTGTTTTAAACGAATAAAGAATGAACTTAATTGGTAAGCTGAAAGCTCCCCACAAATAAATTAAAAAACAACCAATTGGGTTTTCATTTGAGCATTTACTGGATATACTCACAGTTAACTGTATAAAAAGACAGGTGAGACATGAAGCCGTTAACGCCACGCCAACAACAAGTCTTCGATTTGATTAAAAGTAAAATCGACGACACCGGAATGCCACCAACTCGTGCAGAGATTGCGCGTGAGCTTGGCTTCCGCTCTGCGAATGCCGCAGAGGAACACCTAAAAGCGCTTGCTCGTAAGCAAGCAATTGAAATTATTCCAGGCGCTTCTCGTGGGATTCGTATCCTGCTTGAAGACGCAGCCAATGATGAGCAGGGTTTGCCTTTGATTGGTCAAGTCGCAGCGGGTGAGCCAATTCTGGCTCAAGAGCACGTAGAGGCGCACTACCAAGTCGATCCTGCGATGTTCAAACCGCAAGCGGATTTCTTACTTCGTGTAAATGGCGAGAGTATGAAAGACATCGGGATTATGGATGGCGATTTGCTCGCGGTGCATAAAACCCAAGATGTGAGAGACGGTCAAGTTGTCGTTGCGCGTGTTGATGATGATGTGACTGTGAAGCGTTTGGAGCGCAAAGGTTCAACCATATTACTGCATGCTGAGAATGAAGAGTTTGCCCCAATCCAAGTGGACTTAACGTCTCAGCACCTTACGATTGAAGGCTTAGCCGTTGGTATTATTCGCAATACCGATTGGATGTAAGTGTGTTTAAGCAGCCCAGTTCATCTGGGCTGTTTTGTCTTTTCTCTTTTTCTACTTCCTCCAAAAGCTTGCTCATCATCTTGACCTTGTTTGTTTTGACCAATTTATAAGCTTGATAATGTAATTGATATTCATTATCATCTTTATTAATGTCTATGTTTTCTCTCTGGCGCAGGAAATGCCCATGTCTCAGTCTAAACATCAAGTTCCTAACCATTTATTAAAGCCACTGTTATTGCGTAGCCGTGAAAGCATGGTCGACAATGGCTTGGTGTACGATCCGATAGCTGCTAAAGCGTGTTTGAGCTGTAAGATGGCGCCGGATTGTTTGAGTGGTGATATTGCGCAGAAGCAATTGCTGCACGTGACGCTGACTCAGCTTTGTGACCAGCAGGTTAGTCACTTCTTACAGCAGTATCCCGATGCTTGGATAATCAATGTCGGAGCGGGGTTGGATACCCGCTTTTATCGTTTGGATAATGGACGCTGCCATTGGATAGAGCTGGATGTGACGGAAAATTTGGTATGGCGTCAGCGTTTGTTCCACAAAAATGAACGTTATGAACATCGCTGTGGCAGTGTGGATGAAATGTCGTGGCTAGAGACGTTAGCCATTCCAGAGCAAGCACCGGTACTCATTTTATGTGAAATGGCACTGCTCGATTGCACAGAGCGTCAAGTCGCGAAATTTATTCAAACCTTAGGTCGACATTTTGTTTCTGCTGAACTGTGTATGGTGCTGGCAGGAGATTTAACGGAAACCAAGTGGGGACAAAAGCTTGGCTCTGATCGTTATGCTCATGGCTTTGAAGCGCCTGCAGCACAGATATTGCAATGGTTACCATGGGCACAGTGGGTGAAAGCTTTCTCGCCATTCGATAGATTCTGTTCTCGTTGGAAAGCTTGGCAGCGTTGGCTTAATAAGATTCCAATGTTGAAGCATCGCCTCACGCCAGTACTCGTTCATATCAAGTGGTAATTGGCTAGTCGTTAAGCGCTCAGGTACACTCGTCGATCTTACTGATGAGGTGCCTGTGACAAATTCAATCTTCTCTCCTTTATCTAACCCAAAAGTTCATCGCCAAGTCTTAGCTTTAGCTATACCTATGGTGCTGTCGAATATTACTGTTCCATTGCTCGGTTTGGTCGATGCTGCGGTGATTGGTCATCTAGACCACGCTTGGTATTTGGGTGGTGTTGCGTTGGGCAGCACCATGATCAGCGTGACGTTTTGGCTGCTTGGTTTTTTGCGTATGTCGACTACTGGGTTGGCGGCGCAGTCCTATGGCGGTGAAGACCGAAAGCAACTTGCCTTGGTGTTTATGCAAGGCTCACTTATGGCGCTGCTGTTTGCGTTAGTCTTCCTTATTGCCCATACCCCGATAGCTGATTTGATCTTTGGTTGGAGTGACGCCAGCGCAGAGGTAAAACACTACGGTATGCAATATTTCTCTATCCGTGTGTGGAGTGCCCCCGCTGCGCTAATGAACTTTGTGTTGTTGGGGTGGCTGCTCGGAACGCAAAATTCCAAAGCACCAATGTGGATGGTGATCATCACCAACGTGACTAATATTGCCCTCGATTTGTTGTTTGTGATTGGTTTGGGGTGGAAAGTAGAAGGCGCTGCGCTGGCATCGGTGATTGCTGACTACTCTGGCATGGGTTTTGGTCTCATGTGTGTCTGGAAAACCTGGCGAGAGAGGCAATTACCATCACCTCAAAAGTTGCTAGCCAGCACTCAACACGGTTTAGGGCGATTCGTGAAATTGAATCGCGATATTTTCTTACGCTCTTTGTGTCTGCAAGCGGCTTTTAGCTTTATGACGTTCCAAGGCGCGAGCTTGGGTGATGAGGTTGTCGCTGCAAATGTGGTTCTGATGAGCTTCCTGATGATTATCTCGTATGGCATGGATGGCTTTGCTTATGCGATGGAGGCCATGGTCGGGAAGGCGATTGGTGCCAAAGATAGGCAACAATTGAGTGCATCGCTTGTCGGCACTTTCTTTTGGAGTTTGGTTATTTGCTTAGGACTGACCGCGCTCTTTGGTTTGGCGGGATCGGAGTTGATCGCCATGATCACTTCAATTGAGACGGTCCAACAGCAAGCAGCGGTGTATCTACCTTGGCTGGTGGTGATGCCACTTGCGTCGATGTGGTGCTTTCTATTGGATGGCATTTTTGTCGGTGCAACCAAAGGCAAAGACATGCGCAATAGTATGTTTGTCGCGACCAGCAGTTTCTTCGTTGTCTTTTACTTATTCGCCGAGTGGGAAAATCACGCGCTGTGGTTTGCAATGACGAGCTTTATGTTGATGCGGGGTATTGGTTTAGGGGTTATCTTTCTCTACCAATGGCACAAGGATACCTTCCTAGCACAATGTTGATATAAAAACAGCAGGTCCAAGCCTGCTGTTTTTCTGTCTGCTATCAAGAAGCATAGATTAGAACAAGCGGTTCAAACCATTCAACGCAGCGACACGATACGCTTCGGCCATTGTTGGATAGTTGAAGGTGGTATTGACGAAATACTCGATGGTATTCGCTGAGCCTTTTTGCTCCATAATGGCTTGACCGATGTGGATAATTTCCGCGGCACGTTCGCCAAAACAGTGAATCCCTAAAATTTCTTTGGTTTCACGATGGAACAATATCTTCAAGCTACCGATGTCTTTCCCTGCGATCTGTGCACGAGCTAGATGCTTGAACGAAGAGCGTCCTACTTCATACGGTACTTTCGCAGCTGTTAGCTCTTGCTCGGTTTTACCCACAGAGCTAATCTCTGGGATGGTGTAGATACCCGTTGGAATATCATCAATCAGGTAGTTTTCTGCCTGACCTTTCGTAATGGCTTGTGCGACAAATCGCCCTTGGTCATAAGCGGCGCTTGCAAGGCTAGGGTAACCGATGACATCGCCTACAGCGTAAATGTGTTCGATATCGGTTTGGTAGTTACGGTTTACTTTTAGTTGTCCGCGAGAGTCCGCTTCCAGACCCACTGCACCCAAATTCAACTTATCGGTGTTACCTGTTCGACCATTCGCATACAACAAGCAGTCTGCCTTCATCTTCTTGCCAGATTGTAGGTGAATAATCACGCCATCTTCTGTGCCTTCGATTTTTTCATAGGTCTCATCATTACGAATTACCACACCGCTGTTCCAGAAGTGGTAAGACAGCGCATCTGACACTTCGTTATCCAAAAACTCCAACAAGCGGTCGCGGGTATTGATAAGGTCGGTTTTCACTCCAAGGCCGCGGAAGATAGAGGCGTACTCACAACCGATAACGCCCGCACCGTAAATGATGATATGGCGAGGGTCGTGTTTCAGGCTCAAAATGGAATCACTGTCGTAGATGCGCTCATGCAAGAAATCTACGTCGTTAGGCTGATACGGGCGAGAACCCGTCGCGATGACAAACTTATCCGCAGAATAGATTTCTTCTGTACCGTCGCTTTGCATCACTGCAATTGAGTAGTTATCGATAAATCGCGCGGTTCCGAACAAAAGTGTGCATGAGTTACGGTCATAAAAGCCCTGACGAAGTCGAGTTTGCTTATCAATGACCGATTTAGCATGACCTAAAATGTCAGAAAATGTTGCATGAACGCTGGTGTTGTTTCGACAAAATAGCGGGTTGCTATTAAATTCGATGATGCGGCTAACGGCATGACGCAGTGCTTTTGATGGAATAGTACCCCAGTGAGTACAACCGCCGCCGACACTGCTTTCTTTCTCGACAATGGCAACATTCAGTCCCGCTTTGGTTAATCCCATTGCAGCCCCTTCTCCGCCAGGGCCACTACCGATTACGATCACGTCATAGTGATTAACATGCGCCATGATGCCTTCCTTGTTATATTTGCTTAACATTGCTTTAGCGCGATTTTAACTCATTTACTCTATTGGTACACGTCATGCCTGTTAGAGAGTGGAAGTGATCACGCAGAATCGACCAAAAGGGTGATTTGGTATGTTGTATGTCTATAAATTGCATCGAGAGCATTGCAATTAGATGCATGCCAATAGTAACGTTCTCGGCGCTCAGAGCGAGCGAAGCAACATATCTTTCTCCGTAGGAGCAAATTGCGTTATATTGAGGCTCTTGTACCCTATAGAAAAAGAGCAAGTTAAGAATGAAATCGATGGGAATCCGCGCACAGCAAAAAGAGAAGACACGTCGATCATTGATCGATGCGGCATTTAGTCAGTTAAGTGCGGATCGCAGCTTTTCCAGCCTTAGCTTGCGAGAAGTCGCCCGAGAGGCAGGGATTGCACCGACTTCTTTTTATCGTCACTTCAAAGATATGGATGAGCTAGGCTTAACCATGGTTGATGAAGGCGGTTTGCTACTACGCCAACTGATGCGTCAGGCGCGTCAACGTATTGTGAAAGAAGGTAGCGTAATTCGTACCTCGGTCGAAACCTTTATGGAATTCATTGAAAGTAGTCCGAACGTTTTTCGTTTGTTGTTGCGTGAGCGCTCCGGCACTTCTGCTGAATTTCGTACCGCTGTTGCTCGAGAAATCCAGCATTTTGCGGCAGAATTAACCGAGTATTTAATGAGCACCGGCGTGACCAGAGAAGAGGCGTATACTCAAGCAGAAGCGTCTGTGACTTTGGTTTTCAGTTCGGGGGCTGAAGCTTTAGATTTAGATCGACGTGAGCGCGATGAACTCGCCGAGCGATTGATCATGCAATTGCGAATGATAGCCAAAGGGGCCTATTGGTATCGCAAAGAACGTGAACGTAACCGATTAAAAGGCGGGATAGAATAATGTCGAATGGAAATAAATCTGAAAAGAAAACGCTGATTTTGGCACTGGTTGCAGGTATGTGTGGTGATGCTTTGTTGTCATGGTTGACCATGAGTGAAGTGTCTTTTTCAATCTTCCCATTGATTGCACTCGTACTGGCTGTACAAGCTCTTTACCAAGAGTACCTAAATAATCCGGTATCAGAAGATATCCCATTAGTTGGCTTGGCGTGTTTCTTCGTAGGTGCGTTTGGCCACTCTGCGTTTATTAAAGCGCAATACCCAGAAGCAGGCTCAAACTTCTTTGCGATCATGGTTTCAATGATCTTACTCGCATGGATTGGTAAGAAGTTAGGTTTTGTCAGCAAGAAGACTTCTGCGGAATAAGCAAAACGAATCAAATACAAAAAAGCGAGCCATTGAGCTCGCTTTTTTTGTATTTGACGCAGTGGGTTACGCTTTGCGTTCCAATAGCACGCCCGCTTCCATATGGTGGGTATAAGGGAATTGGTCAAACAGAGCAAAACGCGTTACGTTGTGTGTTTCGCATAGAGTGTCCAAGTTCTCTTTTAGAGTTTCAGGGTTACAAGAGATGTACATGATGCGCTCGTAACCTTGCACCATTTTACAAGTATCGACATCCATCCCAGCACGTGGTGGGTCGACAAAAATCGTATTGCAGTTGTAGCTCTTCAGATCTACACCTGCATCTTGTAGACGACGGAATTCACGCTTACCTTCGATCGCTTGAGTAAATTCCTCTGCTGATAGACGTAAGATTTGTACGTTATCAATCTTATTGGCAGCGATGTTGTACTGTGCAGATACCACAGATGGCTTCGCTAGCTCAGTTGCCAGTACGCGGTCGAAATTCTGTGCCAACGCCAGCGAGAAGTTACCGTTACCACAGTAAAGTTCTAGTAGGTCACCAGTGCTTTCTTGGGTACAGTCGACAGCCCATTCCAGCATCTTCTCTGCGACTTTGCCGTTCGGCTGAGTGAAGCTGTTCTCTACTTGTTGGTAGATGTAGCTTTGACCATTTACATCGAGCTTCTCGATCACGTAGTCGCGGTCTAGGACAATCTTCATCTTACGAGCACGACCAATGATGTTTAGATTGAAGCCTTCATCATTTAAACGCTGTTTAAGGGCTTTCGCGTTTTCAATCCACTCTTCATCAAGTTGGCGATGGTAAAGGAGTGAAACCAGAATCTCACCACTTAGCGTCGATAGGAAATCCACTTGGAACAGTTTACGACGTAGTGAGTCGTTGTCTTTCATCGCTTCAACCAATAGCGGCATCAAATCGTTGATCAGACGGCTGGCTGCTGGGAATTGGTCTACGCGGTATTTCTCACGAGTCTCTTGGTTGAACATGATGTAGTAAAGATCTTCGCCTTCATGCCAAACACGGAACTCAGCACGCATACGGTAATGCTGCTCTGGTGATTCAAACACTTCCAGTTCTGGCACGTTGTATGGCGCGAACATATCAGTGAGACGTTCGACTTTTTCAGCCAGTTGTTCTTGGTAGCGTTGTGGGTTTACATCAAGAGTAGCCATGATCTTACCTTTTATGGTGCATTCAATTTAAGAGCGCAGATTTTATTCAATCTCAATAGGATGTCCAGTTTTGTACTGGAATTGATTTAAAGATAGTGCGTACAGGCAGAGTAGAAAGCAAAACCAATCAAAACGTTACAACTTCTAAGGGCAATATTGGCTGGACAAATAATCAATAGCTGAATAATATTTGCCTCAAGTTGGTGCTATCTAGCAATCTAGATGGCTGAAATGGGAATCTGGTGTGAATCCAGAACTGACGCGCAGCGGTAAAAGAGAACGAACGCTCATCAGACACTGCATTAGTTTATGTGGGAAGTCGAGCAAGTAGGCGGTACACCCGTGCTCTTGAGTCCGAATACCTGCCAACAACTGAGCCACAGCACTGGACTGTCATGATGACAGGGCTCGGAAGGAATTACGCGATTTAGGACAATACAATGAGAAAATCCGCACTGGCGATCACTTTGGCATCGCTGCTTTCACCTGTCTCTTATCTACAGGCCCAAGAAACCTCCACTGACGAAACCATCGTTGTTACTGCAAACCGTTTTGAGCAAGCCGAAAGCCGTACGTTGGCAGATGTCGAAGTAGTTACTCGACAAGACATCGATCGCATTCAAGCGAAAACCCTACCAGATGTATTGCGTCGCCTTACCGGAATTCAAGTTTCACAAAATGGTGGTCGTGGTCAGTTAGCGTCTTTATTTGTTCGTGGAACCAGTTCCGACCAAGTTTTAGTACTGGTTGATGGCGTACGTTTTGCACGAGCAGCGAAGGGCGCTGTGGACTTTAACCAAATCCCACTTACTTACGTTCAACGTATTGAGTACGTGCGTGGTGCGCGTGCGTCACTTTACGGCTCAGAAGCGATTGGTGGCGTGATCAATATCATCACCATTGCGCGTGCTGACGAAGAAGGAACGAAGTTAAGTGCGGGTTTAGGCAGCTTAGATTACCAGGAATTGAGTGTGGCATCTGGTATTAAAGTCACAGAGAGCGGCCAGCTAAATATCGCGCTTGGTAGTGAAAGTGATGATGGTTATAACGTTCGTCCTGTACCGGGAGTTAATGACGGCGATCGCCATGGCTTTGATACAAAGAATGGTCTGCTAGGTTACGTGCACAACTTCAATGACCAGTGGTCTGCATTTGGTAACCTACGTGCTTACGAAAATGTTTATCAATATGACAGCAGCTACGGCAGTCGCGGTTACTACGAAGCAGAAAAAGACGATCTTTCTGTCACTCTGGGCGGTAAGTATCAGTCTGATAATGTGATGTCAGAACTGCAAGTAACGGCACAGAAACAGAAGTCTTGGAACTATGAGCAAGCAAAAGGCAAACACTCAGGTACTGAAGATGAACTTGAGCAGCAAAATGTCCAGTGGACCAACAGTTACTTGCTAAACAACAATACGACGTTTGCTGGTGGTATTGATTGGCGCAACGAGTCTTATAAAGACAAGAGTGCGAATAAAACGTTTGATCGGACCAATGGCGCTCTGTTTGGTATGGCAACCACTAGTATTGATAAAGCAATGCTCGAGGGCAGTGCTCGCCTTGATGATAACGAAGAATACGGTAGTGAGTTCACTTACAGTTTAGCGGCTGGTTACCAGTTTGTACCAGAGTTTGGGGTTAAAGCCTCTTTTGGTACTGCGTTTAAGGCTCCAAACCTATATCAACAGTATGACCCAACATACGGTGAGAAAGATCTGAAGCCGGAAGAGTCAGATGCTTGGGAGCTAGCATTCAGCGGTGATGTCCAAGGCGTTTTTTGGTCCGTGACGGGTTATGACTATAAAATCACGAATCTTATCGATTACCATCCAACCACATACAAATATTTGAATGTCGATGGTGAAACACATATCCAAGGTGTGGAGCTTGTTGCTGAGTTTGACACAGGGATTGTGCAGCACCAGTTGAGTGCAGATTATAAAGATGCAGAAGACGATAAAGGGCATCAGTTGCAGCGCCGCGCTAAAGAAATGTATAAGTGGAATACTTTAGTGAGCTTCGATAAAGTGGATTGGTCGGTTAGCTATCAGTACGTCGGTAAGCGTCCAGATGTGGATTACAGCACTTGGCCTTCACAAGATATTACGCTTTCTTCTTACTCGTTGGTTGATACGGCGGTGACTTACTATCCGAATGAGTCGACCTCTATTAGCGCTCGTATCGATAATCTACTTGATGAAGAGTATGAGATGGCAAAAGGTTACCCTGCTGCAGAGCGAGCGTACTATCTCAACGTTGGCTACGAATTCTAATCGTGAATGAGTACAAACCGCCTTCGGGCGGTTTTTAATATTTTGTGGTGGAAAATCGAATGAAGAAACCCAAGCGAGTGGTGATCAGTTGGTCCAGTGGTAAAGATTCGACATTAACGCTTGAGCGCCTTAACGAGAATCCAAATTATCAAGTTGTCGGTTTGTACACGACTTACGTAGGGAAAGAAGTCCCTTTCCAAGCAACTCCGCTTGAAGTCGTACAAATGCAAGCAGACTTACTTGCGCTTCCGCTCATTACTATCGAGCTACCTGAAATCTTTCCAAGTAACGACATTTATCAATCGACCATCGTTAATGCATTACAAAGTAGTGGTCTGAACATAGAAGCTGTCGCATTTGGTGATATGTTTTGTAATGGCATTGCCGATTACCGACGCAGCTATATTGAACCTGTTGGCTGGGAATGCGTCTTTCCTCTATTAGGGGAGAGCAGCGAAAAACTAGCGATGGAAATCATAGAGCGTGGTATTCAAACTATGTTAATCACCATCGACGGAAGAGTTCTCCCTCCAGAATGGTGTGGTCGCTGGTATGACAAAGCCCTAATAGAGTCATTACCAAGTCAAATTGATCCCTGTGGGGAAAATGGTGAATTTCACACATTGGTCACGTGTTCGCCATCTTTTCAAGGACATATCGAGTTGACGAAGCGAGATGTAGAATCTGGAGATAGATTCAGCCATCAAAGATACCATGCTAAAGCATTGCCAAAACAAATCTACGCAGTATGATCGCAACGTTTCTGTTCTTTAGGTAAGACTCGTGCGAGTAGCAAGTAAGAAAAAAGTCCTAGTTTTTGACTCTGGTGTTGGTGGTCTTTCTGTATTCCAAGAGATACATCGCCTATTGCCCCAGCTAGACTACTTATACTTATTCGATAATCAGGCTTACCCTTATGGTGAACTCGATCAGGCTGTACTCGTTTCACGAGTTAACCAACTGGTCTCTTCTTTAGTCGAAGAACACCAAGTCGACATTGTCGTCATTGCTTGCAACACGGCGAGCACCATAGTGCTTCCTTCCTTACGCGAAAATTTATCGATTCCCGTTGTTGGTGTTGTCCCTGCGATTAAACCCGCATCGCTTTTAGCATCAAAAGGGGTAGGGCTGATCGCCACTCCGGCGACAGTAACACGCCAATATACTCACGAGTTAATACGGGACTTTGCGCAAGGCAAACCAGTTGAGCTGGTGGGATCAACTCGCTTGGTAGATATGGCCGAAGAGAAGTTGCGGGGCAACAGCGTTTCTCTCGACGAACTGACAAATATCCTGCTTCCCCTTCGCGATAAAGTCGATGTTGCGGTGCTCGGTTGTACTCACTTCCCTTTAATCAAAGAGGAAATTCATCAAGCTTTGGGTGGGGACGTTACTTTAATTGATTCAGGCGCAGCGATTGCACGTCGAGTAAAAGCATTGCTATTAAGTGATGAAATTGAGGATACAGAAGAGGGAAGTAAGTCGATTTATGCCAGTGCAACTCCTTGGCAGGAAGATGCACTGAACATTTGTTTAAAGAAGCTAGGTTTTAATCCTGTTCAGGTTTACCACCATCCGGATGTTTAGGATCGTTCGCAATTCTCACTTTTAGCGTTCTCTCCATATATTCCTTTTCATTAAGTTTAGCGATAGCTGGCTTGGCATCTGCCGCAGCCATCACTACAAAACCAAACCCTCTTCTTTTTCCAGTACGCTTATCTTTCATTAAGCGTACCGCATAGACCTGTCCATATTCAGCAAACAAATCGCGAACATGACTCTCATTGGCCTTATAAGGAAGGTTGCCGACATATAGCGTTTTAGTTGAAGGATCAGGATCCGAAGATTGAAGAACAGGTGTTTTGCTAGAAAATGAAAAAAGAAAAGCAGTAGCGATAACACCAATGAGGAAGCTCAAGGCTGGTGGGATGATGAATTGAGAGAAGATGATTCCCCCAACGATGGCCAGCCCAACACATAAAATCAGATTTTTTTTAGACGTCATTTTAATTACTACACATAGTGATAAAGAGATCGATTGTCCATTAACAGAATAGACACATGAATCTTACGTATATGGTTGGTGTTTTTCCAACCAATTGCTGTGATATGTCTCAAATGTGACGAAGAAATATGCAAATATCGCACTTTTGGATAATTTGTGACCGGTTGGTTTTTTATTTGCAAAAAACGCTTGTACTAATTTCTCAACCCCCTATACTGCGCATCCACCGACACGGAGTGAGACGAAAGTCACACAGCGAGTCGGGAAGAGAGAAAAAAGAATTTGAAAAAATGCTTGACTCTCTCACGGTGTGAAGTAAGATACGCACCCCTAACGACGAGCAACTAAGTTGCTGAAAATGTTAGAAAAGCTCTTTAAAAATAAGAACCTATCAATCTGTGTGGGCACTCGTTGATGATAATCCAATTAGATGTTTCTTTCTTAACGGAAAGCGGTATCAAATTAGGTTTCAATGATACGAAGTGACCATTGAGTCGAAAGACTCAGCACAGTCAATTCAAACATTACTTATGTAATGTTCAGTATTCATTGAGCCGACAAAATCTTAAATTGAAGAGTTTGATCATGGCTCAGATTGAACGCTGGCGGCAGGCCTAACACATGCAAGTCGAGC
>NZ_JAWPOT010000258.1:0-706 GCF_033344415.1 Vibrio sp. 1727 | reverse complement strand
TGCGTCCATTCAGTCGTGAGGTTAACTGCCGGTAGAGCAGCCATTCGTAACGTTGCGGGTTAACGTTATCCTGTTTAACCAACCATGGGAGGTGCTTTTTCGGGATGAGCGACGTATCCATCGTCTTCAGTGGTCCACCGAATGCGATTTCCGTCTGCATCTGTTGAAGTTGGGCGACGACGGCTTCTGAGCCTTTACCGGCCTCACATTCAAGGCACAAGAACACCTGCCTTAACAGTTGCTCCAGGAGATTGCATTGTTCATCGTAATGTTGCCACTGGTACTCTTCCACGGTCCGTTTCTGTTTTTTCAGGTAAAGGCAGAGGGTCTGGATATCCCTGTCATTCATGACCTTCAATGCCTGTTGTCTGACTACTGAGAAGGGTTGATTATCATCAATGTTCTCATCCACAAACAGATGCAGTAACTCTGCCGCTTTCGTGACATTGTCCGCAGCTGACTGCCAGGACAGGAACACTGCTTGTTGTGCAAAGGCGTTGGCGGCTTCCTGTTGTTTTCGGATATGGTAAACAAACCCATCCGTCAGGCGCTCCAGTGCAAGTTGCATGCGCTCTGTCAGATGACACAGTAACCACAGGTGCTGCTGTGAGCGTTTGAAGCGCCGCACTTTACTGCCGTAGTAATCAATAAGGCCGCTGAAGTGTTGTCGATTTTTTAGCGACAGATTGAGCCTGTCCACAACGTC
>NZ_JAWPOT010000257.1:0-708 GCF_033344415.1 Vibrio sp. 1727 | reverse complement strand
AAAGGCTCTACGGGTGCCAATCTCGACATCATGGCGCGAGGTGTGCTGTGGCAACATGGTATTGATTACAAATGCGGTACAGGACATGGTGTGGGTATTTGTTTGAATGTCCATGAAGGGCCACAAAACTTCTCGCAAAGCCACCGCGAAGTTGAGCTAAAACCTGGCATGGTGATCACCAATGAGCCCGGTGTTTACCGTGAAGGTGAATACGGTGTTCGGATCGAAAACATCATGAAAGTGGTTGAAGTCGAGCAAAATGAGTTCGGTATTTTTTATGGCTTCGAGACCATTACGCTGGCACCAATCGCCACGAACATGCTTGATGTCTCTTTGCTAAGCCATGATGAAATTAACTGGCTAAATCAATACCATTCTCGCGTCTACCAAGCACTCAGCCCATCTCTTGATGAGCACGACAAAGCTTGGCTTCAGCGCGCAACTCAGTTTGTAGAGCTTTAGACAAACTGCCCTATCTCCCGATTTCATTTTCATTTCAAACTCCCTGTTTGATTGCCAGCCTTCGGGTTGGCTTTTTTTATCCGCCTATGTGCGCACCTCTTCTTGTTGCTGAAAGCTTTTCTTTGCACAAATAAATATGATTAACACTCATTAGTCGTCACAGAAAGCACTAAATACGCTCCGCCGATGACCAGATACAAAAACGCCCTGCCAATATGACAGGGCGTTTATTTGTGTCAAAATGCG
>NZ_JAWPOT010000256.1:0-708 GCF_033344415.1 Vibrio sp. 1727 | reverse complement strand
GTAAAGTGGATCAACCAATTGGTCGCCACTCGACTAAACGCACACTCATGGCTGTAGCTCCTTTGGGTAAACCTGCGGTAACGCACTACCGTGTAGCAGAACACTTCCGTGAGCACACGCGTATCCGTCTGCGTTTGGAAACGGGTCGTACTCACCAAATCCGTGTTCATATGTCTTACCTACAGCATCCTCTGTTAGGTGATACTGCCTACGGTGGTCGTGCACGTATTCCTACTGGTGCATCGCAGGAACTGACGGACATGATTCGTGGTTTCGATCGTCAGGCGCTACACGCTGTAATGCTTCGTTTTGAACACCCGATAACTGGTGAAGAACTGGAATTCCATGCTCCAGTGCCAGACGATATGGTGGCAATGACTGAAGCTCTTCGTAAAGACACTGAAGAATACGGTCTACCAGACGAGTTTTAAAATGAAGGCAATCATTCCTAACTGGTCTGCACCTAAAAATGTCAAAGCCTTTGCTTCTACGCGAGTTGGTGGCTTTTCGACAGGCTCTTATCAAGGGTTAAATCTCGGTGCACACGTTGGGGATGAAGCTTCTATCGTAGCGAAGAATCGTCATTGGTTGGCGCAGCAAGCGAATATGCCAAGTGCGCCAATTTGGTTAAACCAAACTCATTCTACTGTCGTTGCCCATGCGAATGCTCCTACGTCAATAGTGCTTGATGCTGATGGCGTCTTCACA
>NZ_JAWPOT010000255.1:0-708 GCF_033344415.1 Vibrio sp. 1727 | reverse complement strand
GATATACTCTCGCTTTCACTCACGACAATGAATCATAAATCTTGAACAGAAAGTACATCCCCTTTGGACTGGCACTGCTTTTTTGCTTAACTCCTTTTGTGTCATCCCCTATTGCACTTGTTATTGGCTTCTTACTTGCCAGCTTTGGCTTAGTTCCTACTGAGTTACCCATCGCCTCTTTCACCAAAAAACTGCTTTCTTATTCTATTATCGGTTTAGGGTTTGGTATCAATTTTGAACAGGCATTGTCTGTCACGTCAGATGGTATCGGGCTAATTATCGCTACGATTGTCGGCACACTCGTCATTGGCTCACTCATCGCCAAAGTAATCAAACTCGAAACGACGACTGCGTATCTCATTTCATCCGGAACTGCGATATGTGGTGGCAGCGCAATTGCTGCGGTCGCACCAGCAATCAGAGCCAAAGATGAACAAATAGGTTTGGCACTCGCTACCGTTTTTGTACTCAACTCTCTAGCGTTGTTCATCTTCCCCGTCATTGGTCATGCGTTAAACCTAGACCAACACACCTTTGGGACATGGGCGGCAATTGCGATTCATGATACTTCGTCTGTTGTTGGCGCTGCCTCTGCCTACGGTGAAGAGGCACTGACAACTGCAACCACGCTCAAACTGGCGCGAGCCTTGTGGATCATTCCTGTTGCTTTGATTAGCGCCGTGATTTTCTCACGTGGGAACAAAGAGG
>NZ_JAWPOT010000254.1:0-709 GCF_033344415.1 Vibrio sp. 1727 | reverse complement strand
CGTCTATTAAAAGACCCGTACTTAATGACGCGTCTGCCGCACAGCGTTGAGCCTAAAATCGTTCATAAGCCTAACCCTACCCTAGAGAACCCAGACAACCGAGACACTTGTTACATTGCGAAATGGCGCGAGTTTAACGATAAGGGTGAATACAAATACAAGACGGTAGTACGTTCGATTAACAAATACGGCAAACTTGCCGCTTACATGCAAACGAAAAAGGCACTACTAGAAGCCCACAAAGAGAACTTAGAAATCCTCACTTTTATGGGCCGACTCAACAGCATCGATCTGAAGTAATCCACTCTCGTACTTACACAACTTAAAAGCGCTTCAGACAAATTTCGCTTCACTGCTAAAAATGATTTCGAGAGTTGAACCTCTATCGAACGCAAAAAGAGAACCCGTCATCAACCGGTTCTCTTTTTTGTGTCCACCATTCACAAATTAAGCGATACAAAATGAACAGATAAAAAAAGCCCCGAAGAGCGAACTCTTCGGGGCATTCAGCTTTAGGCTGCTATTCTACGGTCGGGTAGGAGCTTATTGCTGAACTTGGTATTCGAACTCAGGTACAACGATTTCTACGCGACGGTTTTGTTGACGACCTTCACGAGTATCGTTTGAAGCGATTGGGTTGTTTTCACCTTCACCGCGAGCTTGGATGCGTGATGCATCGATGCCTTTTTCAACTAGCGCGTTTGCTACA
>NZ_JAWPOT010000253.1:0-709 GCF_033344415.1 Vibrio sp. 1727 | reverse complement strand
ACTTGAGGTGTATGAACAAAATGCAATTCAGACGTACATAACAGATCTAGAATACTCGAAACTCCAGAGTAATTACCAAAATAGAGACAGACTTGAGATACTGAGGGCTGAGAATAAAAAGAATGACATCATTAAAAGTGAGAAAATGAACTCCGACCCTGCTTTTATTGAAAGGATGCGTAAAATAGAAAGGCAGAGGCTAATTGCAGAAAATAAACTTTTAGTAAGGCCCCCGGAAAGTCTAATTGATACGATTAAATTCGATCCTTCACTACCTCAGGAGTTAATTTTGCAGGTGTACCCTGGCTTCCCTGGGTCTATTTCATTTTTCGACCAGACAGGAGCTCCTTGGCCTATTGTATATGTTAAGCTAGGAGCTCAGGGAGCCTTCGAGGCTGGAAAAACACCCGGTAACGCATATAGCTTGGAAGCTCGTTTACCTGGAGTAACTCATTCGGGCTGGTTTCAGCTGAAGGGTTTAGATACAACTATTCCTTTCATGATTAGTTCTGAAAAAACAGATTACTACAATTCTCGAAGACAAGTGATCATTCCACTAATTGGCCCGAACGCCAAGCCAATACAATACCGTTCTACTTCAAGTGTAGATCTTGGTGAAGGTGGTCCCGATATCTTTTCTTTTCTTTCAGGTACGACAACAGGTGTGCCTGGTGCCAAAGAAACTAAATTGCAAGGAATCAATGGCCAA
>NZ_JAWPOT010000252.1:0-712 GCF_033344415.1 Vibrio sp. 1727 | reverse complement strand
AGTTCTCATATATTAAGAATCTTACGCACCTTACAAAAGCCAACGACACCAAGGAGTCAGCGCCATGTCGAAAAGGACCCCACCAGAGATTCTCTCTTGTCAGACGGTCGCACGATCAAAACTGTTTGCTGTGGAAGCCCTCGACCTTCGCTTCTCCAATGGCGAGCATCGCACTTATGAGCGCATGAAGCCAAGTGGTCGCGATGCCGTAATGGTTGTACCGGTAACCGAGCAGGGCGATTTACTGTTGGTACGTGAATACGCTGCTGGTACAGAGCGTTACGAACTGGGTTTTCCTAAAGGTCTTATCGATCCCGGTGAAACGCCACATCAGGCCGCTGACCGCGAACTAAAAGAAGAAATTGGTTTTGGTTGTAAGGAACTCACCCCGTTAAAACAAGTGATCCTTGCTCCTTCTTATTTTTCGAGCAAGATGACGCTGTTTCTAGGTCAATCGCTATACCCTGAAAAACAAGAAGGCGACGAACCAGAGCCGTTAGAAATTGTGCGCTGGCCACTCGCACAAGCCGAAGAGCTATTAACGCATTTGGACTTCTGTGAAGCACGAAGCATCACGGCGTTAATGTTGGCACTGAAACACTTACCAAACACCACTCACAACAACAATCAATAACGGTGTAAACCGACAAATATTGTGAGTAAGGACTATCACCTATGCCAATGACAAAAGATCTATCTCACCTGCTTCCTC
>NZ_JAWPOT010000251.1:0-713 GCF_033344415.1 Vibrio sp. 1727 | reverse complement strand
GCAGCTCTTCTTGCATTGTGAAAATTCCCACGACTTTGTCGCAAAATGGCTTGATGCTACTGCCTTATAGCTTGGCGCTTATTGATAAGCTTCCTACTGAAAAAGCCGTGGTTGTGATTTATAAACCTTACCGACCTCCGATTGTTTGATTTCTTCTTTATTTATCTCCAGCACTAGCTGGCTCTTAGCTATATTTAAAAACGGCACTGTTGTGCCCGAAGGAAAACAAACAATGAAGAAATTACTTGCACTATGCAGCACACTTTTACTGGCTTTCAGCGCTCACGCTGCTCAATTTGAAGAAGGTAAACACTACAAAGTGTTGGACGTTGAGAAAGCGACTAAACCAACCGTTACAGAGTTTTTTTCGTTTTACTGCCCACACTGTTATAAGTTTGAATCTGTGATTGAAAACTTAAAACCGGCTTTGCCAAAAGAAGCACGCTTTGAAAAAGTGCACGTGGCGTTTATGGGCGCAGACATGGCAGTGCCAATGGCAAAATCTTACGCAACCATGGTATCCCTAGGTGTTGAAGATAAAATGGTGCCTGCGATGTTCGCGCAAATTCATCAAAAGCGCCAAGCACCGAAAAACGAAGACGAGTTAAAGAAAGTCTTCACGGACAACGGTGTCGATGGCAACAAATTTGACGCGGCGTACAACAGCTTTGCGGTTAGTTCGATGCAAAAGCGTTTCGATAAGCAGTTCAAAG
>NZ_JAWPOT010000250.1:0-714 GCF_033344415.1 Vibrio sp. 1727 | reverse complement strand
GCTGCTTTTGCTACGTGACCGTTCTCTTGCACGTTATCGCAAGACATCACGGTAAATGGCGTTAGGCCGCGTTCACGACGTATCTTCAGTGCTTGCACGATGTAACCTAGTGCCGATTTTGGCTCCGTTGGGTTGGCAAGGTCAGCAATGACTAGCGGGTTGTTTTTATCAAGCGTGCCCGTTGCAGGGTCGGCGCAGTAGCCTTTCTCGGTTATCGTCATTGAAACGATCGCCACTTGTGGCTCGGCCATTTTTTCGAGAACAGTTTCGATGCTGTCCAAATGTGGGTGCAGTGATTCCGTCACCGAGCCAATCACTTTGACTTCGGTCGATTCTGCGCCTTTTTCTGCCACCGTGTAGAGGTGATCTTGCGCGCGCAGCGATTGAATTAACTCTTCACCACCAAATAAATTGATTTCACAAATGCCCCAATCTGAGCCCGTTTTACTCAGCATTTCATTGGTGAACAGTGCTTGGTGCGCTCGGTGGAAAGCACCGAAACCAAGGTGAATAATACGGCTTTTGAGTGTAGAACGGTCGTAATCTGGCAGCGAAACAGCAGCATTTAGGGTGGAGTTTGCAATGGTTTTCATTTTATTTCCCTTCTCCCGCAGAGTGCTCTGCGGGATGATTCATTGAAAGAGTTAGTAGCCTAGGACCAGTTTTGGTAAGAACAGACTGAGTTCAGGAATAAAGGTCACCGCCATTAGGGCC
>NZ_JAWPOT010000249.1:0-715 GCF_033344415.1 Vibrio sp. 1727 | reverse complement strand
CGTCCAGGCCTTGAGGTAACCAGTGGTTTTATTGATGTAATGATGAAGATGCTCGTAAGTGTAGTGATGCAATCGACCATCTAACTTTTCAGTCTGATAGCTTTTCTCATCGACTTTTTCATGCACGAGTGAATCGTTGTAGTGCGTATATTCAGTGCGATACAAGCGAACAATCCAATCTGGAGACCAGCCAGAATGGTAGATGAACTTTCCGAATGCTGAGCTAAGTCGATTTAGTTTATACAAAACGTTCGGCTTATCTGCTGAAACAGCCTGTAAAATGCTTGCTTTTAGCTCAGGAGTAACCTGTTCATCGGCATCTAACCACAATACGTAGTCGGCCGTAACATATTGCTGTGCAAGTTGGCGTTGTTTTCCAAACCCCGGCCAGTCTAAGTTGGTATAGAACTTATCGGTGTATTGTCGGGCAATTTCTTCAGTGCGGTCGGTACTGCCCGAGTCGAGGATGACAATCTCATCAACCCAACCTTTTACGGTGTCTAGACAAGCTTTTAAATGCTTCTCTTCATTTTTGACGATTAAGGCAACGGCTAAAGTTGGCTTGGACAAATTGACTTCCTTCTTAACAAATCTATACAGGGAGTTTACTGGTATTGCGGGTACAAATCTTCTACGACTTGATTGAACATTGTAATCACTTGCTTGCTTGTGATGCGATTCATTGCTTTTTCATCTTTCGCACGAGTTCTCCAGC
>NZ_JAWPOT010000024.1:0-54709 GCF_033344415.1 Vibrio sp. 1727 | reverse complement strand
TTTAAAATACAAAACGCCCGATGAAGTACATCGAGCGTTTTAGTTAAAAAGTGTCAACCCATATCAGGACGGGTCATTATTTCTTTCTGCGAGTATAAATCCGAGATTTTGCTTTACTTGGCTCTGGCTTGTTTTTCGCCAGCTTTAGCACTGCTTTTTGCAAAATCTGGTTGTTTGGGTAAGTGATTAAGTTACCGTTGTCGTGCTTAATTAACACGTGAAACATGCTGATTTCTTGAATCTCACCGCAGATGTCTTCATCTTTGTCTACGACTTTAATTCGGTCACCCACTCGGTACGGGAAGACAAAAAAGATCAAAAAGCTGGCAGTGATGTTGCTCAGAATTGACCACTGCGCAATAAACGCCACACCTAATACGGCAAAAATGGACGATAGGAACAAAGACACATCGCCATAGCCAATACCTGTGATAATGGCAAAAATAGAGGCGGTCAAAAATAGCAGCGCGACATTGAAACAGCGCTGAATAAAACTCAAACGAGCCTTTTTTACACCTTTCGTTGTTGCCAAATTTAGGATGGCTCGATTTACAATCCTCTTCAGGATGCGATACGCGATCAGGACAAAAATGCCCATCAATAGTTTGTAACCGAGGGAGCCCGTAGTGAAATACTGGCTCACTTGCTCTAATTGGATCCAATCATTCATTTCTTCATCTCGACGATATCTAGAAAGCGGCTTTTATAGCTGATTTTTTGCTGTAAGTAATCACAATTTTTCTTTACACCATTTGTCTCTGTGTTGAGATACCACAGAGTACTATATTGGTTAATCAAAGACTTAGTGAGCATTGCGAACTCTTTGGCTTTATTACTTATATTCAACCAAAGCTGACGTGACTTTGAAAAGAGCAATCTTTGAGCTGTATCCCATATCCGACATTCTATGACGCTAGTTCCTTATAAACGAGCTGAATATGACTTTTGTCCTGATAACCTAAGGTGTATTAATTGAAATAGGTTTTAGGGCGTTGAAAAATGGAAGAAGATGAAAAGGCGATTATGATTTTATTCGTGATTGTTGGCCTTGTACTCGTTTGGGTCGCGCTTGAAGAACTTAATTATCTCGGGCTCCCAATAAAATAAGCCCCGTTAAACACAAGTTAAACGGGGCCTTTGTCTTTTATCAATGTGAATTCAGGTTAGCTAACCGCACGCACTTTGCCTTGTTTCAAATCGTTCAGCACTTGCGCTTTAGGGCCATCTGCGATGATGCTGCCTTTCTCCATCACAATTACGCGATCAACGATGTCGAGCATAGACGTTTTGTGCGTAATCAGAATCAGCGTTTCACTAGGTTTCAACTGTGCTAATTGATGTTTAATGTGCATCTCTGAGCGATTATCCATCGCACTGGTTGGTTCATCCATGAGTAGAACAGGAGGACGACCCAAAAATGCACGAGCGATCGTGACTGCTTGACGTTGACCCCCCGAAAGCATTGCACCACCTTCACCAACTTGGCGTTCTAAGCCCGCTGGGTCAGATTGCGTAAACGCAGTAACACCGGCACGATTCGCTGCGTCTAGTACGTCACGGTCATCGGTTAATGGGCGACCTAGCGTAATGTTGTCGCGGATAGAACCAAAGAACAGATTCGAATCTTGCGGCACACAACCAATATTACGGCGAATGTCGACATGATGCAGCTGTGCGATGTCGGTATCATCAATGCGAACATGACCTTCCGTCGGCTGATACAAGCCCATGATGAGACGCTCTAACGTGGTTTTACCCGAACCGATACGGCCTATGATCGCTACTTTTTCGCCTGGGTTAATGGTCAAGCTCAAATCTCGAATCGACGCCACCGGTGAATCTGGGTAGTGGAAGGTCACGCGTTCAAGTTCAATTTTGCCTTGTACTATTGGGCGGTGAATGTAACGTTTACCTTCTTCTTGTTCATCCGGCATTTCCATGACTTGATTGATAATTGTCATAGAAGACTTCGCTTGGTTGTAGCGCGTAGAGAGTAAGGATAACTGAACCAAAGGACCAATCGCGCGGCCGCTAAGCATGGTTGCGGCAATCAAACCGCCCATGGTTAAGTCGCCTTCTGCAATTAAGTAAACGCCTAGGATGATCATCCCTACGTTACTACTTTGCTGCACAAAACCTGCCGCGTTTTGAATGCTATCCGTAATTCGGCGGCTTTTTATATTCCAGTTCGCCATGTGCGCAACTGCCTCTTCCCAGCGGTATTGGAATTGGCTTTGCGCACTGAGCATTTTTACGGTTTCTAACCCAGCCAGGCTCTCTATCAAATTGGCATATTTTTGCGATGCTAGGCGTGAACCCTCCTCTATGGAGCGACGCAGCGGCCCTTGTATCAGTAGCGAGTGAATAATCAAAATGACCACGCCCACCATCGGTACATACACAAGATCGCCAGCCATTAGCCATATAATCACTAAGAACAGAATGGCAAAAGGCAAATCAATGAGAGCACTGACGGTCGCTGAAGTAAAAAACTCTCGAATAGATTCGAATTCTTGTAAATGGCGAGCGAAGGCACCGACCGAAGGCGGCTTCGATTCCATTCTAATCCCCATCACTTTGCTGAACAGTTTGGATGAAATCAGAATGTCAGACTTCTTGCCCGCCACATCAATGAAGTAATTTCTCAGCGACTTGAGAATGAAGTCAAACAGGAACACGACAAAGATGCCACTTGCTAGTACCCATAGGGTTTCAAACGCAAGATTCGGAACCACTTTGTCGTACACCAAGCGAGTGAATAGCGGAGCGGCAACCGCAAAGAGGTTGATGAGAAGTGATGCGATTAAAACATCACGGTAGATGCGTTTTGACTGCCACAAGGTTGACCAGAACCAGTGGCCTTCGTTGGTTTTGAGCACTTCGGGAGAGCGCTCATCGAAACGGAATTGCTTTTTAACTAAAAAGTACCGACCAGTGTATTGCTCAAGTAGGTCTTCTAATGGAATAGAGATCGGCACCATTCCACTTTCTAGGGTGGTGACTTCGGCCTCGCGTTTCTCCATATTGATGCTGTTGAGAACGCAAGAGTCACCGCCTTTAAGAACTAAGATTGCCGGCAGAATTAGGCTGGAGATGCTCTCCAGCTCTGCGCGGTTTTCCTTGGCAACCAATCCGGCCCTTTCCGCTGCTCTTGGTAGCAAAAATGGGGTCAGTTTACCGTCAGATAGCGGTAGTCCGTTGACTAGCGCTTCTGGCGAGTTAGCTAACCCATAGTAACGGCTAACGTAGATGAGCGAATTCAGTAAAGGGTCTTTCATCGTTGATAAACCTTTTTATTCCTTGTCGACGATGAATCCTTGGAATACCTCAACAAAATGTTCAGTGAGGAAATCCAACTGGATTTGAGTTTCGATACGCGATGCGATAGTCGTAATACCAAGGTTGTGGGCAGTACGAGAGATCGACGTTAGCGTGAATTTCTGTTTTTCGTCGTGCAAGTTGTGTGTGAATAGGTAATCGAGCTTCACATAGTTCGGGCGGAACTCTTGGATGTATTCCAAAGATTGGAAGTTACGTCCGTAGTTATCTACGCCGAACTCAGCACCTGATTGGCGAATGGCATTACATAACAGTGCTGTGTGGTGAGGCTGATCGATAAAGCATTCCTCTGGAATTTCAAAATGTAGCTTAGAGGCCACTTTGGCGTGTTTCTCTAGCATGCTAGTTGTCCAGCGAATAAACGATGGTTGAGACAAGCTGCTTTGCGCGATGTTAATCGCGACTGGGTCATTAAGTTCACCATTTTCTAGCATCTTAATCATTGATTCAATGACATACTGGTCAAAGATGTTGGTGGCGTCTAACTGTTCTAGTGCGAATAGGTATTGATTCGCACGATACGTTTCACCATCTTTTTCGATGCTTGAAAATACTTCGTTGTGGAATACTTTACCCCATGTGTTTTTCGCAGCTTGGAAACGGAATTTAACCCAATCACTATGAATTGCTTCTTCAACCAACGCTTTCCATTGCTGTTTACCCATCAAACTAGAAGGTGTATCACTGCCAATGAAGCCGTATGGCTTGTCTGGTTGCGCTTTGGCTTTCGATAGTGCGTTGTCCACCATCGAGAGGATTTCAGAACGCGTTTTCTGATCTTTGCTGTGTGCAACCCCTAGTGACGCTTTAGGTTTTGCTAAGCCTGTTGGGTCAGTATTTAGGCCGTTCACACAATTGACGATGCTGTCCGATAAAATGCGTAACTCGCTCTCATCCATATGAGGGAAAAGCAAGCCGAACTCATCACTAGACAAGCGAGCAATCGTGGCACCCGGTACATCAATGGTGTTTTTCAAACGTTGAGACAGTTCTTTAACGTGGGCATCTGCGCGTTGGTAATCTTTGGTCTCGTAAATGTCCCCAATGTATTCAGCATGGAGTAGCGCGATACCCCCTTGCGTTTGCTCTGCAAGCCATTGGTCGATTTGGTTGATGTAGAATGAGCGGTTACCCAATTTAGATATAGGATCGAGGTAAGCCTGAGCACGCAGACGTTGCGCCTCTTTGGCTTGCTCTTTGAATGATAGCTCGATTTGAGCAGACATCATGTTAATGCCATCTACCACCGCGATAAGATCTTTGGTTTTTGGACGAGCAAGCGGTTCACCAAATTGGTTATTCGCGATTTCATGCATTTTATTCACGATGGCCGTTAACGGCTTTAGCGAGCGACGTAGGATGTATGAAATTGCCACTAAACCAGCCAGAAAAATGACACTGAATACAGACAGCAACCCAATAAAACCTTGCCAGAGCTGCTCGTAAGCTGCGCCTGGGTGGCTAATGATTTCTACTTCGGCGAGCTGCATCCAACCACTGGTCACAACACGCTTATCGTGAATCGCTTTAAATAGATTCATGTCGATAAACCATTGTGGCACCGTACTTGGTTTAACTGGGTAAGTACGCACGATCTGGTAGTCAGAATCTAATGCTGTAAGACGAACAACGGAGTAGGTGCTGCCGTCAAATAGAGCATTAATCACGGACTCAACCGCGACTTTATCTTTGTCCTTTAGGTAAGGAGCCAGTGCCAAACCTACGGTGTTAATAGTGTTGTTGACCTCTGAACGTTGCTGTTGCTCCAAGCTGTCTCGAGTCGTGTTGAATTGGATTACGAATACTGATGCCAACAAGAGTATAAAGACCGTAACCATCCCCACCACAAGCTTCTTATATAGGGTCATGTTTCTCACTCGTCATAGTTAATTTTAGGTTTATTTAACTGCAACTTACGTTCGCGCGAGCGTAAGTCATTCCAAAGGCTCAACCGTGATGCTTTCCCTGCCAGCTCTCCAGTGCTAGCAGATGACTTCATCAACCACAGGTTTGTACCATTAAAACTGTATATCGGTAGCAAGTCGCTACGCTTAGAGGCTCGGACAATGTCAGGATTGATATTATCGAGAATGAGCGGCTCAGAACTTGGGGTAGGGTAGTAAGCTAATACCATGTGAAACTGATTCAGTTCGATGGCTTTTACGTATATTAACCGCATCTTTGAATCTGGTATTCCTAGCTCGAGTAAAGAGAAGTACTTAGCAATAGTGAAATCTTCACAGTCTCCTGCGTTACTCCCTAAAAATTCGAGTGGCGTAGCCCAATAATCTGTCTTTCCCCACAGTTTTATGTCGTCAACGAAATACAGCTGATTAAAAAAGTCGTTAACGCCAGCGAGCTGTTCATGAGTCTCTAATTGTTTAAATAAGTCGAGGTTCTTTCGCCATGTATTTACGCGCAATCCCGCACGTTCGCCGTACACCGCTGTGACCGTATTGACCCATCGTTGTTCTTTACTGTTCAGCGCACCAAGTTGGAACGACAAACAACTTAAGCTGATTAATAATGTAACTTTACGCTGCAAATTGGATCGCATATTCGACTCGTATCACAAGTATACTCTTCTAGAGAGTTCGTCAGTGAGAAATAAGTGCTTTTTATTTAATCACTTATCGCTCAATACTCCCTATCGCGAGTATCTTAATGTGGTTTACTCCTTCAAGGCGTTCGTTTTGGCACTTAAAATCGGTTTAAGTAGATATTCCAAAACGGTTCGCTTCCCTGTGATGATATCGACCGATGCTGTCATTCCTGGAATGATTGGTAAATCTGCATCTTGACCAAAGTTTGTTTTTTCGGTGCGTACACGAACAATGTAGAAGCTGTTGCCTTCTTCATCTTGAGTGGTATCCGCGCTGATATGTTCCAACTCTCCCTCTAAACCGCCGTACTTTGTGAAGTCGTAAGCTGTAAATTTCACGATAGCATGAAGATCTGGGCGTAAAAATGCGATGTCTTTTGGCGCAATTTTCGCCTCTACCAATAGTGTGTCTTCTGTTGGTACGATCTCGACGATATCCATACCAGGTTGGATAACACCACCGACAGTATTGATGTTCAGTGTTTTGATTTTGCCTGTTACTGGCGAATTCACAACCGTTCGGTTTACTCTATCTTCCAAGCCCACCGCTGATTCAACCAAAGCAGATAACTGGTCTTGGGCGCTGTTGAGTTTCTCTTGCTGTTCAGAGCGGAATTTGAGTGCAACATCAATACGGTTGAGCATGGATTCTCGAATCGCTGATTGCAATACGGGAATCTTGAGCTCACTGGACGTCATTTCACGACGGGTATCGTTGACTTGGCGCTGTAATTTGAGCAGTTCAATACGAGGAACAACGCCCTCGTCTGCCAAAGGTTTGGTGATATCGAGTTCTTTTTTCGCGTATTGGTAGCTTTGACGCAAGTTCCTTACTCGTGCTTGGATCTCTACCAAGTCCTGCTGCTTTTGCTGCACTTGTTGGTCAATAACAGAAAGTTGGTTGCGTAAATTATCTAGATCTTCGCGATATTCTGCTTTTTGACGCTGTGTGAGTTGAGGTCGAGTCTCTTCCAAGGTTGGTGGGAAGGTCAGTTTACCGTAATCAAGTAGTACACTTTGACGCCAGTTTTCCGTTTCAAAATCACGATTAACGGCAACACTGTTAATAGAAGCGGATAGTTGCAGCACAGATGCGGTAAGGTTGGCAACTTGTTGCTCACGTTCACGAAAATCTGAGCGAAAGCGGGTGTCGTCGATAAGCAGTAACTGTTGGCCTTTTTCAACCAACTGGCCTTCTTTGACCAAGATTTCTTTGACTAAGCCACCTTCTAAGTTTTGGACTACTTGTATCTGTGAGGAGGGAATCACTTTGCCTTGACCAACCGTGACTTTGTCGATTTCAGCCCAAGATGCCCAACCTATTGCTGCAATGAAAAATAGCACCATAACCCAGAGCATAAAACGCGCGCTGTTGGGGGTATTGAGGAGCAATGCTGCAGTTTTGTCATCAACAAAATCCAACTCTTCATCGTTGAGTTTGTTGTAGTTATCTCGGCTCATCACAGTCCCTGCTTATATAATTACGGATTATCTTTTTGATCTTATTATTATTAACCGATCATGTCAGCATGCTCGGCTAATAAAATATGAGAAGAGGGTTATTCTCTCTTCAAATGAGCTTTCTTACACTTTCTAAATCAAACAAAAGCATAATTAGCGCCGGAGTATAGCTATTACGCCTTGAACTTGGCTTTATCCAACTGATGTTTTTTTAGTTTGTCGTACAAGGTTTTGCGTGATACCTGTAATTCTAGTTGAACCTCTTTGAGTCTGCCGCGATGTCTTTGCAATGCATCGAATAACAAGCAATATTCAAAGTATTCTGTGCGCTGAGTCATACTCTGAATTTCAAGACTTTTCTCACTGTTCCAATCTTCCATTCTAAAAGTATCTGGCTTGAGGGCACGAAGTTCAGCAAATTGGCGTAGCTGCTTAACGTTTTCTGGCCATTCGAGACTGGTGAGGTGTTTGACCTCTTCTAGGCTGATATGTGGCGGCTGTAACTGATATCGACTCGCTGTGTGGCGCACAAAGTGCTTGTATAAAGGCCCTATATCTTCCTTTCTTTCATCGAGCGTCGGTAAGTGAATTAGAGTTGCCAGGGATTTTAGAGGTGGCTCGGCTTGGGTGGTCGCGCCAAAAACACGCTCAAGTTTTGGGTGCTTGAATAAGTATTCCCATTGCTCAAATGATACATGCTCTGCGCTATGTAAGTACAAACTGCAGTGGCGTTTTCCTTCACTTAAGCGGTGTATGGCTTTGTCGAGCGCTTCTAATGAAAGCTCATAGAGGTCTTCACCAGAAGCGGCGATTAGCTCACTATCCGGTGTTGCATGTATGTCGTGGGCAAATTGTGCAGCGAGTCGCCGACCCGTACCATCTTGACCTACAAAAATGAGCGGCTGGCTTGTGGGCGCACTGATCAAGGCGCGACGAATGCTCACCATGGCCTTACTGTGACCAATCATTTTCGGACCAACATGAGTTTGCATGTCGAGCTCTTTCTTAAGCCAGATGTTTTCTTGCAACAAGTTCAGTTTATCGCTGGCATTGTTGAGCGATTTCATGAGCTGTTCCGTTGAAAACGGTTTTTCTAGAAAGTCGTACGCGCCGCTTTTCATCGCATCTACCGCGGTTTTCACATCTCCATGTCCAGTAAGTACGATGAATTGAAAGTGATCGTTTTTGCTTCGCAAAGTTCGCATAAACTCCAAGCCATCCATCACGGGCATATGGATATCGGTAATGATAATCGCAGGCGTATTTGAGTCGATTACGCGTAAGGCTTCTACTGCGTTTGGTAAGCAGGTGACGTCTATCCCTTCAATCAGCAGGGCTTGAGACACGGCATCACGAATGTGTGGTTCGTCATCAACAAAGAAAACTGAGTTATTCATGGTCGTTTTCCACTTCTGGAGTACGTTTATTCTGATTGACTATTGGTAGCGTCACGATAAAGGTCATGCCTCCTGCTTGTTGTTCTGTGTTCTGATGTTTATAGGCACAGAGGGAGCCGTGATAGCTCTCTAAAATGCGTTTGGAGATGGTCAAACCTAATCCTAAGCCCTCTGGCTTAGTCGTAAAAAATGGATCAAAGACTTTTGCTAGGGCTTCGTCCGACATGCCAGGCCCGTTATCGGAAACAAGAATGTCGCAACTGTCATCATGACACTGAACAGCAATGGATATTTGCGGATCGATACAGTGGTTTTCCATCGCTTGTGCGGCGTTGTGGAAGAGGTTTATCAGCACTTGTTCTAATTCAACGCTGTGAATGGCCAGCTTCACATCATAGTCGATGGCCGGAACTTTTAGTGTTACTCCTTGCTTAATAAGCTTGTTGCTCAAAATGCTGGTGGCAGTATGTACCGCGTCGTGCAGTACTGAGATTTCATTGTGTGAATCGTGCGTGGCTTTCCGAGTAAAGACTTTTAAGCGGGCAATGACTTCCGAAATGGTGTCATTGAGTGTCAGCATTTTGCCCAAATTGTCAGCGACCATTGGGTATTTTTCCATTGCCAACAAACGCTGCGAGTTTTCGGTATAGGTTCTTAGTGCGGAAAGTGGCTGATTTATCTCATGATTAATACTGGCTGATAGCTCGCCCAACAGTGCCAATTTCGCGGCTTGCGTCAGTTCTTGTTGTGTTTGTTTAAGCTCTTGTTGGCTTTGCTCATATTGGCGGATGGTCTGTTGTAGTTTTTGGTTGGCTTCACTTAGCACTAGTGTCCGTTGCACTACTTTTTCTTCTAGGCTCACATTGAGATGGGCAAGGCGTGCTTTGTTAACTAGGGTTTGGAACCACGCTAACGCAATTAGAGCAATGAGCGCATATAAGATCAGGAAGACGATATCGGCCTGTAAAACGGCGGCAAGAACGCTGTTGTGGTTAATTAAGGCAACGACGCGAAACCCTTTATCCAATAAGTGTGTTGCGTATGCGAGGTAATTCGGTGATAGAAGCAATTGATTGTCATCAAACTCCGTGACACCAGTGTGTGCCGTTAACTCACCAAAATATTCGGGTAAGGTATCGCCATATTGACGCGTTTCGGTAAGTTCATTTATTGCACTCGATGACAGTGGGAAAAGTGCACGATAGCGCCAGTCTGGTAAATTGCTCATAAACACGACATTGTGTTTATCTGTAATGAGTACGTCAGTCGTGGTTTGCGAAAGGCGCTGTTCTAATTGCTCCAAGTTCACTTTTACTGTAATCACGCCAACGACTTCCTCATTTACCCACAGCGGAGATGAGAAGAAGTACCCACGTTTATTCGAGCGCACGCCTAATCCAACATATTGAGCGGGCTCACCGCGTCGCGCATTTTTAAAATAGGGGCGATAGCTAAAGCTAGAGCCAACAAACGTATCTTCTTGCTGAAAGTTACTTGAGGCTATGACTAACCCGGTGCGGTCATGAACGTAAATCGTATCGGCCAAACTTTGCTTCAACCAATCTGATAACAGTAGGTTGAGCTCTTGAGAGGGCGTTCCGCGCTCTACTGCTTTGAGTAGTCTTGGGTCGTGACTTAATAGGTTTGGTATCTGTTCAAACTTTGCCAGTTCGTAGTCCACTTCTTGTGACACTTGCGCGGCTTGTCTCTCTAGCTTTTGTTGCCATTGATCATGTTTGTATTGAGTTGCGTAATGATGAGTAAGCGCAAGCCCTGAAATGCCGCCGGCACACAGTAGCAGTAAAAAATGACGTAGGGCTTTGGGGTTGAGTAAGTTCACGATCGGCTCACTGGTTTTTTGTGTCATGGTATCAAATGACGCACTGTGATGCTGTGAGCGGCAACGATAACAAGCACAATGATGTCCTTGTATTTCCTCAGTATCGGGAGCACAATCGACAAAAACGAGTGAAGGAGTAAAGATGGAACTTGCTGATATTCGTCGTGAGTACACCAAAGGTGGGCTGCGTCGTAAAGATTTGAAAGCTGATCCTATTGATCAATTTAATCTGTGGCTAGAGCAAGCAGTTGAAGCGGGTTTAACGGACCCGACTGCGATGACAGTTGCAACGGTTGATGAAAATGGCATGCCGTTTCAACGCATTGTTCTATTGAAAAACGTCGACAAAGATGGTTTTGTGTTTTACACCAACCTAGGCAGTCGCAAGGCCCAGCAGCTAGAGCATAACAGCAATATTAGTTTGCACTTCCCTTGGCATCCGTTAGAGCGCCAAGTTCATATTACTGGTGTGGCTGAAAAGCTTACCGCCGTAGAGAATATGAAATACTTTACTTCTCGTCCTAAAGAGAGCCAGTTGGCCGCAATCGCGAGCAAACAAAGTAGCCGTATTTCTGCCAGAGGTGTGTTGGAAGGTAAGTTTTTAGAGCTAAAACAGAAGTTTGCTAAGGGTGAAATACCAGTACCAACCTTTTGGGGTGGCTTTCGCGTAAAACCAAAGAGCATCGAATTTTGGCAAGGTGGCGAACATCGCCTTCACGATCGTTTTCTTTTCTCCCAGCATGATGGAAGTTGGGACATTGATCGTTTAGCGCCATAGGCTTATGGTCCCTCATGAATAAACAAACACCGCCGAATTGGGGCGGTGTTTTTGTAGGTGGAAGCGATGTGAATTATCGCTCTCCATTCAACACAACCGATAATTGATGCTTAAGCAGCGTTTTGGGTACAACAGAGCCGTAGCCTGCTTCCATTGCTTTATCTATTAGCTCGTTCTTGCTGTTCGCTGCAAACTTATTACGTAAGCGTGCGACGTGACCTTCAACGGTTTTTGTTGATATGCCCATGACCTGAGAGATAAATTGAGGCTTTTTGCCATAGAGCAAGAGGAAAAGCGTTTCTTGCTCGCGGCATGTGAGCTTCTCTGGTTTTGGTTGTAAGTCAGAAAAACGAAAGATGGATTGTTGATTTGGGTTGGTACTGATAGCACGACAAACCCAATACCCGACTTCAATCACGGCAGTGTCGGTGAGTTCTCTTCCGTAGAAAATGGTGCCTACAATGTCGCCATTGTCATCTCGCCACGGTGTTTTAGTAAATATATGTGCTCGCCAGCGGCCATCTGGATAAGGGTGGATATCCAGAATTTTTAGTGACTCGCCAGTTTCGAGAACGTGTTTATCTTGGCGTTGAAATTCTTGCGCGCATTCAGTGGTTGGGCTGGCCATATCAAAATCAGTTTTACCCAAGCACTCCTCGGGCGACGTGTGCCCTAACAGTTCTGCGTATTCCTGGTTTACGTATAGGAATACCGAATCTTTATCTTTGCATCCCCAACAACCTGGTAGCTGTTTAAGGAGGGATTGTTCTATGGTATCGACTGAAATATTCACAAAAGGACTCACTACATACTGCTTTTACCAATACAGAGACGTCCGTGTTACATGGCTCGTATTGATGTTGCCAAGTAGGCAGTTACGTTGCTAGAACACGTTCGTTGATTGGCGCTCAATCCAATTAAATTCATGGTGTTCGATGTTTTCGTCAGGTAGTCATAGACAACGACGAAATGGAACGAAGAGTTTAATTGGGAAAATGGTCTGTTTCATTACAGATATGTGCGCTCACGGATGTCCGCCTAATGTTCGGCTTACAACTCGTATCGTCCTTGATCATGCTTCCTACAACTCAGTTGTAATGTGGTTGACGTTCATATCACTTGTGAGCGAAAGAGCAGCACCTAAGCATATGAGAGGGACAGTGAGACAAAAGCTATGATATCAGCTTATGCCATTGTTTTCATTGTTGAGAAGCGAAAAAAAAGCCAGCCTGAAGACGGGCTGGCAACACAAGATATAATCTTGTCGACGTGTAGAAGAGGTTCTAAATTACCTAGCGAGGGTCTGCTAAGTAAGTTAGAGGTATCAATGAGATACCGAGAGCCTTAGATCGTATGCATCTTAAAGCTCGATAACTAATGTATTGAATCAGAGGCATATTAGTAAGGGGGGAAATCCCTCTATGTTGAGTTTAAGCGTGGGTTTCGATCCGTTTCGGAGACGACTTATCTAATATGGAGCACGGTGTTTTACAAAATAACAGATTGTTCGGTAACAAGGATCTTTACATTGATTGATTATGTATACGTAAGGTGTTGCCTATCTATCCGTTTTTGTTAATAAAATTGGTTGCTCACTGACCGTAAATTAACCTCGCATGATCATCGTTCCGGAACTATGATCATGTAAATGAACTTGATCATGCTGATTTGATCTTGTCGATTGAGTTGGGTAAAAGTTGCAACCCAACAAAGAAGGTATATGATGCGAAGACGTAAGCTGACCGTGTAAAGACGAGTGTTTAAAATGAGTGACTCAGATAACCAAAAAATCCTTTCATATCAAGAGATTATTCTGCCAAAGCCGGCGGAGCTGATCACACTTCCGTCTTATATGGATTGCCACGATCATTCTTATACGCAGATCGTGATTGGTTTAAAAGGGCAAGCCGAATTTGAAGTGCGCGGGCGAGGTAATCTTGTCGGCCCTGGTCAAGGTTGTGTGGTCACCGCATGCTCTGATCATGCTTTCGGTGGCGTCATCAATCAATCGGATATTTTGGTGCTGAATATGCCCAAACCGACAAATGATGATCCTGAAATGCTTCAAAAAATCAATAACCTGGAGAGAGACCATGTCTACTTCCAGTTAGATAGTCAAATTCAGAAGCTGATACAGATGTTGGTTCAGGAAATGCGAAACCATCCGGATGACCTGTTGTTAAGTCGTGCGTGTAACGACACTGTGATTGCATTAATGCAGCGCCATATCTCGGCATTTGAGACCAGTCGAAAAGAGTCGCGCTTTGATTTGGAGGCGATTGATCGTTACATTGAGCAGCACCTGAGTCATAAGATTAGTGTGGCTCAATTGGCCGGGCGAGTGTTTCTTGGGGAAAGTCAGTTCCATTGCTTGTTTAAAGAGCAGATGGGGATTACACCTCATCAATATGTTCTCGGAAAGCGTATCGACATGGCTCGTGAATTAATCGAGCAAGGGCACCTTTCTTTAGGGCAAATTGCCGAGTTTACTGGCTTCTCAAGCCAGAGTACTTTTACTCATACTTTTACTCGCTTACAGGGAATATCACCTTCCCGTTATAAAAAACAAGTTGGATAACAACGCGTTTTTTAGGTCAAATAATCATCAATCAGAATAAAGCCATGCACTATGCATGGTTTTTTTATGTTTTATTCACGTGACCTATCTCTCGTTTTTTAAATTCTCTGTTCTTTGCAGTGGTTGATATGCCACTTGATCCTACATTTTCTCTTAGAACGAGCTCTTCACAAAAATCTTATTGATATTCTTGATATTTTGTTGTGAATGCAATGAAAAAATTAAAATTTACAACACAAAATATTACCTATTTGAATGTGACTATGTGGATGTTTTGTTATAAAAGCGAGTTTTTGGCAAAAATGTCGTAGTTTTTGACAAGTATTCTTATCGGCCTCAAAATACACTGCCAGCCATTGATAATCCTCGAAGCGGTTTTCGAGGAGTGAGATTGAGGAACACACATGTTTACAGCTACGAACGTGTTGACACCGGAATTTATCGGGCAGCCGCTTGATAAGTTGTGGTCACTGATCTCGCCATTATATATGGTGGACGAGTCTCAATGGCTAGAGCAACTATTGCCACTAGCGACGCCGACAGAGGATGAAAAATCGGCGATCACTACCCAAACGACCCACCTTATCGAAGCCATTCGTGCCGATAAGAAGTCAATCCAGATGATTGATGCTTTATTGCTGGAATACAGCTTAGATACTCAAGAAGGTATCTTGCTGATGTGTCTTGCAGAAGCATTAATGCGCATCCCAGATGCCGCGACAGCAGATTCTTTGATTAAAGATAAGTTGAGTGTCGCAGACTGGAAATCTCACCTGAAGAACTCTGACTCTGTGTTTGTTAACGCATCAACATGGGGCCTCATGCTAACAGGTAAAGTGGTTGGTCTTGGTGAGCAAGGCACCCAGAGCCCAGGTCAGGCTGTAAACCGTCTGGTAAATAAATTCTCTGAGCCCGTGATTCGTAAAGCCATGTATCAGGCAATGAAGATCATGGGTCACCAGTTTGTTCGTGGTCGTACGATCGAAGAAGCGCAAAAGAACGGTCGCCCAATGCGCGACAAAGGTTTCACCTACTCGTTTGATATGTTGGGTGAGGCGGCGTTAACTACAGCGGACGCGAACAAGTACTTCAAAGATTACCTAATGGCGATCGAAGCGGTGGGTCGCGAGACTTACGGTAACGACACCAGCCCTGCGCCTTCGATTTCCATCAAGCTTTCTGCATTACATCCGCGCTACGAAGTCGCAAATGAAGAACGTGTAATGACAGAGTTGTATGACTCACTAATGCAGCTATTGAAACGTGCAATTGAAGTCGACGTTGCAATCACAATCGATGCAGAAGAAGCGGATCGCCTTGAGCTTTCTCTGAAGCTATTTGAGAAAGTGTACCGTAGCGATCTTGTGAAAGGTTGGGGCAAGTTTGGTTTGGTTATTCAAGCTTACTCAAAACGTGCGCTACCAGTCTTGGTGTGGCTAAATGCACTCGCAAAAGAGCAAGGTGACGTTATTCCTCTGCGTTTGGTTAAAGGCGCGTACTGGGACAGCGAAATCAAGTGGTCTCAACAAGCGGGTTATGCAAATTACCCAGTATACACTCGCAAAGAAGCGACGGACGTTGCATACCTAGCTTGTGCTCGTTTTCTACTTAGCGAAGGTGTTCGCGGTAATATCTACCCACAATTTGCAAGCCACAATGCTCACACGGTTACGGCAATTGCTGTCATGGCGGAGCACAAAGAATACGAGTTCCAGCGCCTGCATGGTATGGGTGATTCACTGTATAACCATGTTATGAAAATGTACGGTCAGCCAGTACGTATTTATGCTCCTGTCGGTAGCCATGCTGATCTTCTTCCGTACTTGGTTCGTCGTCTGCTTGAAAATGGTGCGAACAGCTCGTTTGTACACCGTCTAGTTGATGCGCGTTGTCCGATTTATGAGTTGACCCATCACCCTGTGGATGTGTTGACGGGTTTTGACACGCTACACAACGACAAAATTCCATTGCCTGCCGATATTTTCCCTGAGCGTAAGAACTCATATGGCGTCAACATTGACATCGACAGTGAAGCGAAGCCATTTGAAGCTCAGGTCGAAAGCTTCATGGACAACCAGTGGGTTGCAGGCCCGATGATCAATGGTGAACGCTTTGCCGAAAGCATGATCAAGGAAAATGCGGCTGAGATCATCACCGCACCATACGATCGCCGAATTGAAGTCGGCAAAGTGGCATTTGCAACTCTTGATCACGTTTCCGCTGCAATTGATGCGGCGCAAAGTGCTTTCTCTGATTGGAAAGGTGTTCCTGTTGAGCAAAAAGCGGCTTGTTTAGAAAAGCTTGCTGACTTAATGGAAGAAAATCTGGCTGAGCTGGTGGCGATTTGTCACAAAGAAGCGGGTAAAACGATTCACGATAGCATTGATGAAGTTCGTGAAGCAGTGGATTTCTGTCGTTATTACGCGAAACAAGCGCAAAACCTACAGCCATTTGAGCTAGAAGGTTTTGACGGTGTGAAACGCATTTCTAGCCGTGAAGGTCTTGGTGTGTTTGTGTGTATCAGCCCTTGGAACTTCCCGTTGGCTATCTTCCTTGGTCAGGTAACGGCAGCACTGATTGCAGGTAACACTGTGGTTGCAAAACCTGCTGAGCAAACAAGCTTAATTGCCGCTCGCGCTATTGAATTAATGCTTGATGCGGGTTTCCCTGCTGGTGTGATTCAGTTACTTACTGGTCGCGGCGCTGAGATCGGTCATGCACTGACTTCTCATGATGCTATTGCTGGTGTGGCATTCACTGGTTCAACGGCAACGGCGCAACGCATTAACGTCACGCTTGCGGAGCGCAGCGCGAAACCGGTTCCGTTTATTGCGGAAACAGGTGGTCAAAACGCAATGATTGTGGACAGTACTGCATTGCCAGAGCAGGTGGTGCGTGATGTGATTCGTTCGGCGTTTGCATCTGCTGGTCAGCGTTGTTCTGCCCTTCGTGTTCTATTTGTACAAGAAGATGTAGCAGACCGTATGATCAACCTGATTCAGGGTGCGATGAATGAACTGCATGTTGGTTTACCTTACCTACACAAAACAGATGTTGGTCCGGTTATCGACAGCAATGCAAAACAAAAACTCCTCGCTCACCTTGAGCAAATGAGCAAAACACAGACTAAAGTCGCTCAGCTACAGCTGGATGAATCGTGCCAGCATGGTGACTTTGTTTCACCAAGTGCGTTTGAAATCTCGGGCATCGATGTGCTGAAAGAAGAACAATTTGGTCCAATCTTGCACATTGTTCGCTTTAAAGCGTCTGAATTACCGAACGTGGTTGCGCAGATCAACAGAACAGGTTTTGGCTTGACGATGGGTATCCATAGCCGTAACGAAACCACGTACCGTTGGATTGAGAAACATGCTCGAGTAGGTAACTGCTACATCAACCGAGACCAAGTTGGCGCTGTGGTTGGTGTACAGCCGTTTGGTGGTCAAGGCTTGTCGGGTACTGGCCCGAAAGCTGGTGGTCCACACTACCTATTCCGCTTTACTCAACATCTTCTTGCTCAAGCAGAAAACGCATAAGGAGTCGCATTATGGTTCATCAGATCACCTATTTTAAAGATGCATTCTCTGCGTGGGAGCAGTGGAATCTGACTGATTTTGATTACAAATGCGAGCATGTTCTGGCATTTAAATCTGCACTAGAAGGGCAGCAGTCTAGCGTTGCCAAAGTGGTTTCTTACCACTTGCAACAAGCATCAGCTCTTCTTGCAGAAACTCACCAGTTAGTTGGCCCTACAGGGGAAACTAACGAACTGTATGCCGCAGGACGCGGTGTGGCTTTGGTGATTTGTGAAAACAACATCGAGCCTGCTGATAATGCGTTATACGGTGCTTTTGCGATGATCACCTGTGCCTTAATTGCAGGCAACAGTGTGGTCGTTTGCAGTGACAATGCAGAGCTAAACCAATTGGTTAAGCAAGCTGTAGCGTTGGCAAACTTCCCATCTAACTTAGTCCAGGTTGTTGCGTACGATGCGTCTGCCCCGTTGCTTGAGAGCGATGTACGTAGTGTGGGTTATGTTGGGCGTTCACAGGTTGAGCATGCGCTCAATCTTCAACTAGCTAAGCGTGACGGTGCAATCGTCGGCTTAGTTTCTGAAACGGATTTAGAGTCACCGAAATTGGCTCATGATCCTCATCTCTCGTTGCGCTTCATTACTGAGCGCACTCGAACGATAAATATTACCGCGGTGGGTGGTAACGCAACTCTACTCGAGTTGGGGAACGAAACTCACTAACCTGACTTGTAATGCCAATCTGGAGTAACTGGACTGAGAGCCGGTCCAGATTGGTTTTTTATACTCTGATGTATTGCTGAGACGGTAAAATATCAGGGCAGGCAAGGAAGGAAATAATTATAACGAGGACTATCTAATGATAGAAAATAGCTTTGCTATCACGTCCACTTTTGTGGCGTATTTACTGATTATGGTTGCTATTGGCGTTTACGCGTATAAGAGGACTTCCAATTCATCTGACTACTTCCTAGGTGGCCGTAGCCTAGGTCCGTGGCCTGCTGCATTATCTGCAGGTGCTTCAGACATGAGTGGTTGGTTGCTGCTAGGCTTGCCTGGCTATGCGTACGCTGCGGGTATCGAGGCCTTCTGGTTAGCCGGCGGTCTACTTCTTGGTACATGGGCAAACTGGCTCATCAGTGCAAAACGCCTCCGTACCTACAGTATCCAAACTGACGCGCTAACGTTGCCAGAGTTCCTGTCACGTCGCTTCAACGATAAGTCGAAACTGATTCAGACAATCTCTGCGTTTTTCATTCTTCTATTTTTCCTTTTCTACACCAGCTCAGGTTTGGTCGCAGGGGGCAAACTGTTTGAGACGGTATTCGGTCTAGATTATACCTACGCTGTTATCATCGGTACGGTGTGTGTCGTTTCTTACACACTATTCGGTGGTTTCCTAGCGGTATCTTGGACTGACTTAGTGCAAGGTCTGCTAATGGCGGCTGCGCTAATGATTGTTCCTATAGCGGTAATGGACGGTGGTTTAGGTCAGCTAAGTTCTGATCTACATGACATCAACCCAGAACTTGCAACGCTATGGAATGACGCGAAAGGCGAACCATTGTCTGCGATTGCCATTATCTCTCTAGCGGCGTGGGGCCTTGGTTACTTTGGTCAGCCACACATCCTAGCGCGTTTTAAAGCGTCTCGTTCAAACAAAGATCTAACGACTGCACGTCGTATCGCAGTGATTTGGACGGCACTATCTATGGTTGGTGCAATGCTTGTTGGTCTTGTTGGTCTGGTTTGGGTTACGGGTCATCCGGGTACTCAACTAGAGGACGGTGAGAAGATCTTCATGCTATTGGTTAACGCAGTATTCCACCCTGTCGTTGCGGGTATGTTGTTAGCAGCAATCCTAGCGGCGGTAATGAGTACCGCTGACTCACAGCTCCTTGTTTCATCTTCAGCGCTTGCAGAAGATTTCTACAAGCAAGTATTCAAGCCAGAAGCGTCTTCTGAAGAAATCGTAATGATTGGTCGTATCGGTGTTATCGTTATTTCGCTTGTTGCGCTATTCCTAGCGATGACGCCTGATAGCTCAGTACTTGGTCTTGTATCTTACGCTTGGGCTGGTTTTGGTGCGGCATTTGGTCCTGCGGTTGTACTTAGCCTTTACTGGAGCGGTATGAACCGTAACGGCGCGTTAGCAGGTATTCTTGTTGGTGGTATCACTATCGTGGTTTGGAAGCAGCTAACTGGCGGTTGGTTTGATGTGTACGAAATCGTACCGGGCATCATCTTCTCTACGCTTGCCATCATTGTGGTAAGTAAAGCAACGGGTGGTGCTGCGCAAGACGTGTTAGACCAACACCAGTCGTTCGAGAAAAAACTGGTTGAACTAGACTAGTAACTTCCCGTATATGAACACAAAGCCCGCTATTTTAGCGGGCTTTGTTTTATCTGAAACTTAATTAACGTTAATGGTGGTAGCTTGAGATCAGAGCTTAGCATTGCTCGGTTAGATTGGAGTGTTAGTCGCGACGAATTTTGGCGTAAATAACGGTGTTACTCAGCTCTCCCGATGTGGTAAGACGTTCGTTTCTGAGCTCTCCTTCGAACTCATAACCACAGCGTTCGGCTACAGCCCAGCTCTTTTGGTTGGTGCTATCAGCATGAATTGCGATTCTCTTGGCGCCCAAGTCATCAAACGCATAGCGCTCAACTTCGAGCACAGCCTCGGCAACATAACCATTGCCAACGGCAGCATTATCTAACCAATAACCTATCTCAAAGGATGGTACGTCGGGATCTCGAATCATCAAGCCGACCGCACCCAGTAAGCGATCGCTTTCCTTTTCAATGATGTAGTAACGCAGCTCTTCTTCGAAGTTTTCAAAGTTTGCGATGGCTTTCTCTGTCCCTTCTATCATCGCTTCTAATGTCAGCACATGAGGCACCCACGGCAGATAGACTTCGAGAGTCTTTTGGCTGCGAACGACAGCTTGATGCGCCTCTTCGGCTCGTTCTAAACAAGCAGGGATGAGTTTGAGACGTTTCGTTTCCATGCCGACTCTCCTATGGGTGAAAAATGAACGGAAAATCATTTAAACAGATGTACTTAGAATGATCTAGTCAACGCCGTCATATTATTCACTTGGTTTGCCAGAGAGAAACTGAGAGAATCGAACCGTTATCAAACCAACTAGGTTCATTATGAAACTTTTAGTAAGAAACTTGGCTCGTCACATGACCGAGCAAGATATCCGCAAATTATTCTCAGCGTACGGCAAAGTAGAACTGTGTTCGCTAGTGCTTGATCAAGACACGGGTTTGTCGAAAGGCTTCGGTTTTGTCATCATGCCGGACGAAGCAGAAGCCATTTCTGCTCTTGAAGCACTGAATTTGACGAACGTAGAAAAAAGCAAAATTCGCGTGAAAGTCGCACAAGACTAACACAGAGAAAAGCCAGCGTTATTGCTGGCTTTTTTGTCTTTCTATTTAGAGACCAAATTGGCAACATTCTAGAATGTCTTCTCTTTTCGTTTTAGCGAGATTGATCATCAATTCTCTCTTCAAGTTGTTTCATTAAATCCTTTAACTGTAGAGAATCGAAATTGTCTGAATTCGGCACTTGGTAAGCGTCGTTGACTGTGTAGAGCATCAAACTTTTGCTAGAGAAGAACTCTTTCTGTATTTGGACTTTGACAATGTCATCAAGAGGTAGACGGAAGTAAACCGTTGAGCCCTGGCGGTACTTCAAGGTGTTGGTGCTTGCATCGATATCTAGCGTTTTAGGATTGAACGCGCGGCGCGTGAAGTACGTTGAGAGCAGTTTCAATCCTATTATTGTGAGTGCTACGAGTCCAAACTCGACGACCTTGTCTGCTAGGTAGGAAAAATAGAACAGCGACAACAATACAGTTCCTAGCAAGAAAGGGTTGTTCTTGGGCAGATTTTGTGAAGTTTCATGGATAATCATCCGACATATTCCTCGACTTTATTCAGAAGCGACGAACGTGAGTTGGTAGACACAAACCTTTCGTTCTTTGCCTTGCATGCGCAATGTTTTGTCACCGATGTAAGGGATATTTAGTTTTTGGATCACCGATTTAGAACGCTGATTGTCCACCAAATGCATCACGGTTATTCCGTTTAACTCAAAGTGCATTCGAGCAAATTCGAGTAAGGCTTTGGAGGCCTCGAATGCATAGCCTTTCCCCCAATGTGGCACGCCAACCCAGTAGCCTAATGTACCGTAGCCCTCTTCGATACACGGTAAACTCACTGCACCAAGTAACTCACCAGTGTTTCGCAAGGTAATAGCGTACGCCACGCCTTGATGCTGCTGATACATCGGATCGTGCCTATCTATCCATGCTTGCGCCATCGGTCGCTCATAAGGATGAGGGATGTTTGCTGTCATGTCGGCAATTCGCTTATCTCCAGCGAGTAAAGCCACTTGTTGGCAGTCATCGATATTGAATGGCCGGAGGACGAGTCTTTCGGTAGTAAGAGTCGGTTGTATCGTCATGCATTTCTTCCTTGATGAGACGGCTATAGCTGCTAGCAACTGGTTTGCGAGATAAATCAAGATAACAAGGCGTCTCGAAAGCTCGATCTAGCCAGCTGTAAAGTTGTCATGCGCCTTACTAAATAATAAGCCCGAACAATTGCTTATGTGTAATGTGTCGTATTATTACACACATAAGCACGTTTGCTCATATTGATGGTACAAAAGTTGAGGTCTGACCAATGTCTCAGTTTTTTGATACTTTCGTTCAATTTTTTGAAGATAGGGCACAAAAAATTAAAGGAGCTTTTTAATTGTGGAATTATTTTGAACAAAATATGTCAATTGTCAGTAGGACGAAAAAAGTAGGGAGAAGAGAAATGCCGGATATATATTGCGCAGCTTGTAGAAAATCAACGCAACATAAAGTGATTATGAAGCGTTGCGAGCCTCAGTCTGTTGACTCGTTAACAGGCAAAATGGTGAGTTTTACACAGCTGATGGCGAAATTTGTATCAGGTGAACATTATTACGAGATGGAGCCTCAATACTACTGCCGTTGTTGTAATCATCGTGCAATTGGAGAGGTTGTGCCACATCCTACACGGCATACATCGGCCGCACTCTAACTCTGAGTGATAGCCATGATTAATGGTTAAATAGGGCAGTGTTGCCCGAACGACATATCTATACAGGCGTGTCATGCGCTTTCAAATTTGCGACTCCGCGGGAGCCGCTAGGTTGCTTTTTCTCTTCATATCACGGTTACTAAGTGAGCGGCAATAATCATAGCTCTTTCCCTCCTTCGTTGTTTTCTGGTTATTCTCTGCTGAATTTCACATGCTGTGCATTTGATGGTTTGCAATTGTTTGAGCAACGATTAATGTGATGCTTTCTAAGTGGTTGCAAGGAAGTGGGTTAATGAGTTATCAATTGGACCGGATTGATTTACATATTTTGAGAGTGCTTCATTCGAGAGGCAGAATTCCAGTTGTAGAACTAGCAAAGCTGATTAACTTAACGACTTCTCCATGTTCTGACCGTGTAAAGCGGCTAGAAAAAGAAGGGTATATCAATGGTTACCATGCAGAGTTGAATGCGGAAAAGTTGGGGCTGGATGTGCAAGTATTCATCCATATTCGTTTAGACCAAACCAGTTTTTCTATTTTTGAAAAGTTTGCGAAAGCGGTGGAATTGATGCCTGAAATTGAAGAGTGCTACTCGCTCTCTGGAGATTTCGATACCATGATAAAAGTTCGTGTTAAGAGCATGAAAGCGTATCAGGAGTTTATGTCGAGTAAGTTAGGCACGCTTCCGGGCGTGATTCAAACTCGTAGTGAAGTGGTCATAGAAGAACATAAAACGGGATTTGGTGTTAATCCCGAGCTCCTTGGTTAGGCGAGGCATGTGTTGAGCCTCCTTATTTAGCGTGGCTTGGTATATTACTTTTTCTCGATTAAAAAAGGAGCCGAAGCTCCTTTTTTAATAAATCGGTGAGCGATTATGCCCCGATAAAGGTACTGATGACGCCAATTAAACCACCAAAAACACCGCCCCAAACGACTAGCCAGCCAAGGTGTTCTTTGATCATCTTTTGCACCATTTCTTTAACTAATGCCGGTGTTAATTCGCTTAAACGTTGATCGATGATACCTTCAATGTTCTGCTTTATCTCATCCATCATTGCAGGAGATTCGAATTGCTCTTTCAGTGCTTCTTTGATGTTATCGCTCTTGCTCAACTCAATGATGGATTCTTGCATCTTTTCGACGAAAGGTTGGCGCATGGGTTGTAGCGCTTCCGAGCCGCCAAACATCGCTAGCATGCCACCAAACTGAGAGCCTTCAATTACTTCCACTAGGGAATCAAATGCTGGATTTAAATCTACTTTCTCAATTACTGGTTGAAGATCGATGTTCACACCGCCCGCCATTTCTTTATTCAAGAATCGGTCAATGTTCGCTTCAGTAAAAAACTGTTCCATCATTAAGTTTTTGATAGCCAGTTTAAACTCTTCAAATCGCGCGGGGATCACGCCAGAACCGTATAATCCAGGCACTTTCTCAAACAGCATATGGATGGCAAGCCAGTTGGTGATGGCGCCTGAGAACGCAAACAGCCCTGCATACCAAAGATAGTCGTTTTGTAATTGATGACCTCCAGCCATCAAAGCGATAGCGAGGATATTCGTTAGCAAACTTTTGTTCATAGTGACCAGTTATATATGAATATCGGAAAGAATAAGTGGGCCTGATTCTATACCTAAGTCACATTAAGATGCTAGGTTTTGCCGTGATGAGTAATCTTGTAGAGAAGGGACAAAAAATGAATGCTCAGAAAAACAAAACCCGACAATCATTGTCGGGCCACTGCTTTTTCTTAGAAAAACTAAGATTCTATTTTTAATTTTAGATGCGGTAGATCTTACAACAAAGTTGGCATTTCCATCTTTCTGAGTAGCCAAATAGCTTGTCAGCCCAACTTGGTTTGAGTTGTACGATCTGCATTGAACCACATTTACACATAAGCTAATTACCTTATTGTTAATATAATAACTAAGCCATCTATTGAGTATAGCTGTTTCTCAAAAAGTGAAATGACAAATGAAGACGGCTCAATACTCTGTATTGTGTTCATTGCAATGGATACGCAACGAGGCGGTATATTAGCAGAAAAAGTGTGAGCTTTATCATGGAGAGTGTTTCATATATGAGAAACCACAATGGCTATATGAGCATCTAGCCATGGATTTAAATAAAAAACGGCGCTTAAAGCGCCGTTTTTATTGAGCTTATCACTCGTTAAGAAGCGTGTTGATTGTCTAGTTCTTCAGCGATAAATCCGCCAGTTTGATGCGCCCAAAGCTGGGCGTAAATGCCGTTATTCGCAATGAGTTCTTGATGAGAACCTTGTTCAACGATGCTGCCTTTATCTAGCACGATGAGGCGATCCATTTGTGCGATGGTCGATAATCGGTGAGCGATAGCAATAACCGTTTTCCCTTGCATTAATTCATTCAAGCTTTCCTGAATCGCTGCTTCGACTTCTGAATCTAGAGCCGATGTTGCTTCATCCAATACCAGCAATGGTGCATCTTTGAGTAGCACACGAGATATTGCGATACGCTGACGTTGGCCGCCAGACAGTTTCACACCACGTTCACCAACTTGCGCATCGTATCCGACATTACCAAATGGGTCGGTCAGAGTTTCGATAAACTCATGGGCATGCGCTTGCTTAGTGGCTTTCAGCAAATCTTCTTCTGTCGCATCTGGATTGCCATACAAAATATTGTCTCGAATTGAACGGTGTAGCAGAGAAGTATCTTGGGTCACCATACCGATCTTTGAACGCAAAGAGTCTTGTGTGACTTCTGAGATGTTCTGTCCATCGATCTTAATGCTGCCGTCTTCGACATCGTGGAAACGAAGTAACAAGTTCACCAAAGTCGATTTTCCGGCGCCGGAGCGCCCAACCAAGCCTACTTTCTCTCCTGGTTTGATGTTGAGATCGAGATGGCTAATTACGCCTTTGTTCTCACCGTAATGGAAGCTGACGTTATCAAAGTGAATGCCTCCTTCAGTGACAACCAAGTCTTTTGCACCTGGTTTATCTTTAATATCAATAGGCTTAGAGAGTGTTTTCATTCCATCGACAACGGTTCCCATGTTTTCAAAGAGGGCGCCAACTTCCCACATTATCCACATCGACATACCATTTACGCGTAATGCAAGACTAACAGCAATCGCAATCGCGCCAACGCTAATGGCACTATCCAACCACAGGTAAATAGATAAAGCAGCAACGGAAAAGACCAAAATATAGTTTGAGATCTCTACAGCGACGTCGAAGCCGGTCACTAGGCGCATTTGACGATAGACCGTATTCAAAAATCCTTTCATGCCTTGCTCGGCATATTGGGTTTCGCGCTGGCTATGAGAAAACAGTTTGACGGTTTGAATATTGGTATAACTGTCGACGATGCGCCCTGTCATTGTCGAACGTGCATCGGCCTGTGCTGAAGCGACGTCTTTGAGCTTAGGGACAAAATAGATTTGGATAGCGATGTAAGCGAGTAGCCAGACAATCATTGGGATCATCAAACGCCAGTCTGCCGTCGCTAACATAATGATCATGCTGGTGAAGTAAACCGTAACGTAAACAAACATATCCATAGCTTTCATCACGGTTTCGCGCACAGCTAATGAGGTTTGCATGACTTTCGTTGCGACTCGACCTGCAAAATCATCTTGATAGAAGTTCAAGCTTTGATTGAGCAAATACCGGTGTGCAAGCCAGCGGATAGACATTGGGTAGTTGCCCAATAACGTTTGATGAACGAGCAACGAGTACAAGATCACCAATATAGGCATGACAACCAGCAATAAGGCTCCGTAGAAAATCAAATCCGATTTGTTGTCTTGTAAGAACGTTTCTGGATTGCTGGTAGACAACCAATCAACCAATTGTCCCATGGCGCCAAACAACATTACCTCAACAACAGCCACAATTGTGGCCATCAAAGACATGATGATCAAAGGCTTTTCATAACCACGAGTGTAATAACGCAGAAAAGCGAACATCCCTGAAGGAGGCTGATCCGGTGTAGATTTGGGGAACGGCTCTGTAAAGCCTTCAAATCGTTTAAACATAACTCATCCTAAAGTTAAAACAGTGCCATTTGGGGTGGCTAAATCCATCGATTCACGCTGCTTTGGACGAAACCGCGTGTATGAGAGTTTTTTGCCTGCTCCTCGATAAAGCAGACCGATTGACGAGAGGGGCGAAAAAATAGTCTAACCGATTGTGTCTTAAATGTAACTAGTTGGTTATGAGTGTAATTGTCTATGGTTCTGATTCTTATGATGAATTCTTATCATGTTCATCGTGGTGCCATAAAAGCTTAAACCTGCAAAGTGACAATAAAATTTAAGGAAAAATGAACTTAATGCAGCAAAAATTACTTTTGTGCAATTAAATTAATTGTCAAAACAGCAAAACTGAAGTTAACAATAAATTTACAATCTCCTCATTCTAGTGATAAGGAATGTATTGGATGCTATTACACGAATCAGTGACCCAATTTGCTAATGGGAAAGAAGAAAGCACGCAAAGTGCTCAGCGCCAAACCGCAAACTGCGTAGTGATGGTGCCACCGAAAGAGTTTCGTTTTAATGAAGAAACCGCACAAGATAATGAGTTCCAACATAAAGTGTCACTCAGCCAAGAAGAAGTCTCACGTCGAGTAATGGCCGAGTTCGCGAGTATGGTTGCAACGCTGCGTCAAGAGGGCGTTCAAGTTGTTGAATTTGATTATCCAACTTCAGATGTTGCAACGCCAGACGCGGTATTTCCAAACAATTGGTTTAGCACTACGCCAGATGGCACGTTGTACACCTTTCCAATGGCCTGTGAAAACCGTCAAAAAGAAGTACGTCCCGATGCACTTGTGGCAGCACTAGCGCAAGCAGGGCGAGAAGTTCATCGACGCAGCAGTCTAACTGAATATCTTGACGAGCAAGCGTATTTAGAAAGCACGGGTGTGATGGTGTTTGACCACCTAAATAAAACGGTCTACGCCGCACTCTCACAACGTTGTGATCGTCTGGTTTTAGAAGATTACGCCGATCGTATTGGCTATGAACGAGTGATTTCTTTCCAAACTCGTTTGCCGTCTGGTGCGCCGATTTATCACACCAATGTGATGATGGCGGTTGGCGAACAGTTTTGCGTGATTTGTGACGAAGTGATCCCAGAATTTGAGCGTCGTTTTGTAATGAAGTCACTCGCCAAAGACAAGCAAGTCATCTCAATTTCGCTTGATCAGATGAACCAGTTCTGCGGTAACATTCTGCAACTAGAAACGATCAACGGCGACAAGGTGATTGCGATGTCGCAATCGGCGTACGATGCATTTTCACCAGCACAAAGAAACCAATTGGCAACGCACGGTAAATTGCTGCCATTCGACGTTTCTACCATAGAATCTATTGGTGGTGGTTCGGTTCGTTGCATGTTGGGTGAAGTGTTCTTACCGAATCGTAAAGCTGTGCTTTAATAAACTGCACATTTCTTTTCAGCCGCAGTGAAAGGCTGATGAAGCGTTCTCTTCAAGGGTTTTTAGCCGTTAGCTCTGTGGCAGTACAGACTAACGGCTTTTTTGCGCTTTTTAGTTTTCTGACGATTTGCGTAGGCGACGCTTGGTTTAAGCACCTAAAATAGGATGGTTCACCTAGCAGATTGTGGTAAAGTCCGCGCCTGCGTTTTACCGCATCTTCATTATTTTTATTGCTTCTTCAACCCAAAGTACAAGGTTTTCGTTAATGCCATTTTCTACTCTCTCATTGAGTTCTGAGCTGATTCACGCACTGCCAAAAGACTTCAAGAAACCGACCGATATTCAAGCGTTGGCCATTCCTGAGCTGTTGGCTGGTCAAGATCTATTGGCTTTGGCAAATACAGGCAGCGGCAAAACCCTTGCTTATGGTTTGCCTTTGTTGGAAAAGCTGGGTGTCAATCCTGAGCAAAAAGCGCTGATTCTTGTGCCAACTCGTGAGCTGGCAATGCAAGTGAGTGAAGCAATTAACCAAGTTGGTCAAGTTCTTGAACTCAACGCAGTGTGTTTGTGTGGCGGCGTTGATAAAGAGCAACAACAGCAGGCGCTAGCGACAAATCCTCATATCCTTGTCGCGACGACTGGTCGTTTGGTTGACCTAGCAAACAATGGCTTGGATTTGAGCAATGTTCATTATCTAGTATTGGATGAAGCCGACCGTTTGTTGGATATGGGCTTTTGGCCTGACGTACAAAATATTGCAGGGCAGATTTCAAACCAGCGTCAAACCGCAATGTTCTCGGCAACGTTTTCAGATGAGTTGAAGGATAAAGCGAAGCTGCTTATGCAGGCACCAAAGCAAGTTGCAGCGCATCAAGAAAACAGCACCAACCAAGATATTGCTGAAACGCTGTACCTCGTCAACAAAGGCAGTAAAACCAAGGCATTGATTGAACTGATTCAAAAAAACGCGTGGACTCAGGCATTAGTCTTTATTGGTGCGAAAGAGAACGCCGATGGCTTAGCGAAGAAGCTGAATAAAGCGGGCATCTCAACCAATGCGCTGCACGGTGATAAGAGCCAAGCTGAGCGAGAAGCAGCATTGGCGCAGTTTAAATCTGGGCAAATTCAGGTGTTGATTGCCACCGATCTACTAGCGCGCGGCATTCACATTGAGCAATTACCTGTAGTGATCAACTTTGAACTGCCAATGCATGCAGAAACTTATGTTCACCGAGTTGGGCGTACTGCTCGCGCAGGCGAACAAGGTGTGGCGATGTCATTGGTATGTCATGGTGAAATGGACGCACTAAACGCGATTCGTCACCTGACTCAACGTGCATTGCCAGTGCAAGATCTGGTTGGTTTTCCAGTAACGGATAAGCCATCAACTGGCGAGAGCAAACGCGCGCCACGCGATAAAAAAGCCAACCGCCGAACTAATGCTAAGAAGAGCATTAAGCAGTTTCAAGGTAAGTCGAAACGCCCAGCCCCGAGTGCGAAGTAAACCAAAAAAACACGCTCTGACGGCATAGTCGGTTCAGAGCGTGGCTTAAATTTTACTTTGGGGTGTTAACCCACAGTTGGGCCAACCAAGCGCATTTCCCAATCTTCAACTTCGCCAGTTTCTAGGCGGCGCTCGACCAACTTGCCCCAAGACTCGACTAACGGCAGCTCAGACAGCTGAGTGAGTTCTTTTCTATCTAAACAGCCAGTGAAAACCGCGCCCATGATGCGAGCCAGTGGCCATTCTGGATAAGGTCTTTCGCACAGAATAATCTCGTCACCTGCACCGATATCGCCTTCTTCCAACACTCGGAAATACCAGCCTGTTCGAAGCGTATCTTGCAGTCTTCTCGCCATGTCGTGTTGGTCAAAACGTACGTTAAGTTTCCAACAAGGCATGCGACCTTGCGACACTTCCAGTAGTGTTGAGCCGATGCGAATTTTATCTTTCAAGCAAATCGTGGATTCGGTGACGCCTTCGGAGCTGATGTTTTCGCCAAAGCCGCCGGCGGATTGGAAAATTGGTCTTTTGCCTAATTCTTGTTGCCAGATTGGGTAGTGCTCGCTTGGGTAAATATGAAGCGCTTTTTGAATGCCACCATGAAAGCGCGGATCACCTTGCTCATCACTGGTAAAACCAAGCTCTGTTGCGTGCTGGCGCTCAGGTAGCACTTGTTTGTTGATTGCGCTTTGCGCTCCATGAGCATAAGGGACGGTTTTCCCTGCTAGCACAGCTTTTACGACGCCGATTTTCTTCATATAACCTCCTTATTATTTGAATGAGAGATAAAGTGTTTACCTTCATTCGCGATGCGGAGCATGATAGCCTAGTAAACGTGTGTCGGAGTAGGGATGAAAAGACAACTAACAATGCTAACTCGCCAAATTGATTCGAAGTCAGGCGTCGTCACCTCCAATAAGATGATGGACGCGAATCCCCATTCTCCTGTTTTGGTGAAAACCATCGACATGCCAAAAGGTTACATTGATGCGCTGCATCAACACACTTGGCATCAAATCATCTTTCCTATCAAAGGGTTATTGCAAACACAAACTGAGCATTATCAGCACTTGGTTCCGCACACCTCTGCGTTATTTGTTCCTGCGGGTGTTCAACACGAGTCGATTGCTCTAAGCAACACGATATTTGTTGGCATTTACCTCAACCCTGAGTTTGGCGCAACGTACGAGCAACAAGTGAGAACCATTGCTTTAACGCCGTTTTTAAATGAGCTTTTACAAGAGATCCGCAGACAGTGTGAAGGTGAGACAAGCCACGAAGAAGTGCTGCATTTGCTGGCGGTGTTGCATGATCAAATTTTGAAAAGCAACGTGCAGACATTTCAGTTATTGCTGCCACAAGACAGACGACTAAAACTGATTTTCGAGCAATTGACAGACGAGCCCGCGTTAAGCTGTTCGCTAAAAGAGTGGGGGGAGAAAATTGGGGCGTCTGAGCGTACTTTATCACGGCTGTTCGCCAAGGAATTCAACACTTCATTTCTGCTTTGGCGGCAACAAATTCGGCTAATTTACTCGCTTTCTTTGTTAGATGAATCGTTGCCAATCCAAGCCATTGCAGACCTAGTGGGTTATCAAAATGACTCATCCTACATCAAAGCATTTAAAGCCTATTTTGATATGACGCCACAACAGTTTAGAGTGAACGGCGCATCGCGCAGGTAGAAATACAGAGTTTCGACTTCACTTAATGCTTTTGAGTAGAAGTCGCGAAACTTCCTTTTTGAATTTCAATTACATGGTATGAATAACAATGGCACCAACGATAAATACTCGAGTGAATCAATTCTGTTTTGGTCAGCCCCAAACGTCGCTGTCGTTGGAAAAAGAGCCCCTCAAACCGCTTGCTCAGGGCAAGGTTCGGGTGCGACTGGAAGCCACCAATATTAACCCAAGTGACTTGCTTTCCATTCATGGTGTTGGGCAATACCGCCGCGTTCACGTACCACCTCGCGTGCCGGGATTTGAAGCGGTTGGGCGTGTGGTGGAAGTCAGTGCAGTTGGTCAAACTGACCTTCAAGTTGGGCAAAAGGTGTTGGTGGCGATGAGTGGTACTTGGCAATACTACATAGATGCCTCGCCTGAGAATCTTTTTCCGCTACCTGAGAGTTTGGAGAACGGCTATGCCTGTCAGTTGTACATCAACGCGTTAACCGCGTGGGTGATCACCACTAAAGTAGCTAAGTTGAACAAAGACTATGTGGTGATCATCAATGCAGCAGGGTCAGCGATCGGTAAGATATTTGCCCAGCTCGCCCATTCACTGGGTTTTACACTGATTGCTGTGACCTCAAAGCCAGACGAGTATCCGTACGATACTATTCCAGTGTTGGACGCGAAGAAAGACTTACAAGCGCAGCTGCAAACGCGCCAACTGCCACAACCAACGGTCGCTCTGGACGCGATAGGTGGTGAGGCTGGCACGGATCTCATTCGTACCTTGAAAGAAAATGGCCAATACATCAACTACGGAACATTGTCGTTAACGCCTTATACGCCTGAGTTTTTTGAATCGATGAAGGCCAACAACATCGACTTTAGTACATTCTTTTTGCGGTATTGGGAAGAATCGGTAGGTAAAGGCGGGAGAAAGACGGTGTTCGCTGAAATGTTAGAACACTTTATTAGCAGCGACATAAAGTTAAACGTTGCATATGATCTGCCGTTAGAGGACTTTCAAACAGCGATTGAAATGGTTGAGCGACGCTCGTCAGCAGTGTCAGGAAAAATCATTTTGACGCTGTGAATTACAGTGAGCCTGTTGAGAAAAGGGAGGATAAAATCCTCCCTTTTTTATGGGTTTACTTGTAATGATTGGGCTATTTTAGATGGAAGATTTGCTCTGTTTCGAGCGATGTCATCGCACGTACTTGACGCCAAATGTAATAAAAAATACCGAACATCATCAACATACTTGGGATGGCAATCATTGGGTAACTGTACAGCGTCATTTTCCCTAACTCTTCGTTAAAGGCAGCAGTACCAGAAGGGCTAGTCACAATCCAAGTCGCAAGGAAGTAGTTCATTGCAGATGAGAACGCAAAAGTACTTGCAAACAAGTAGTTAGAAGACATAAGACAACGTTCGAACGCATCGGTTTTACCATTTTCTTTTAAACGTTGGTTAATCAACGCGAGATTCAACACTGTGTCATTCAGTACTAACTTCTGCATCAGTGGGTAGCGGGTAAACGTTGAACCCAAAACCGCTAAACCGATCAGGCCAGGAATCAGGGCTTCTTTTAGTGCTAACCAGCGTGTATCAAGCTCTAACAAGCCGATGCCACCAGTTAGCAGAACACTGATAAAGCCCAGTGCAGAAATAAAGTTAAATTTCTTGTTACGGACAAGGTCCATACCGCCATAAATGATAGGAAATAGCAAAGCGACAACCAGCGCCATTGCTGTCCCTAGATGCTCATCGCCACTAAACTTCATCAAAATGAAGGAAGGGATAAATACGTTGAAAAGGATTTCAAATAAGGGATTCGGCTTTTTCGCCGTCGTGTTACTCATAATGTTTTACTGACTCTACTCTATGTCGGCTGTTATTGTACTTTGACAAGAAGTGTTCATCTAGTCGCGCTTGATGTAAAGCGTTAAAGCGTCGAGTTGCGTAACGACTTATGAAATAGACCGGAGCATAGCCAGTTAGTTTACATGGTTGACTACTTTTTGTGTCTTAATGACTCTCCTTCTGTGCGATGATCTGATTACGCGCTCTGAATAATCGAGTCGCCACTGTGTTGTGGTTGAGCCTCAAGGCTTGGGCAATTTCATCATGATTCAACCCAGCCACTAAGCTCAAGAGCAACGGCTCTCGGTATTTGGGTTCGAGAATCATCATTTGTTTTTGAAGCCAATCTTGGGCCATGTCGTAGTCACTGCCAGGGTAGGTTTTTGTCTGTATTGCACACTCATCAATGTCGACAAAATCGTACTGTTTTCTATCAAAGCGCCGAGCATTCTCACGACGCAAAATAGTAATGAGCCAAGACTTCGCGGCGTTGGGGTCATTTAATTTATCAAAGAATCGCCACGCTTTCAGAAAGGTTTCTTGCGCTAAATCTTGAGCAAGGTGGTGATCTTTGCATAACCAATATGCGAGACGGTAGATCTCTTGGTATCGCTCTTTCGTCAGTGCTTCGTAACGTTTACGTTTTTCCATAGCATTAAGATAAAAAGTTTGGAGAGCACGTTGTGTCTGCCAGATGAACGACAACCCTTTTTATCGCTTTTACAGTGATAAAAAGGGTTGTTCGATTAGGAAGATAAATTCGAAGAGTTAACCTTCGAAATATCGAAGGGTGACTCTGATTTCTTTCTTACACGCTTAAAATGGTTGGTTGGAAAAACGTGAGTACTGGATGGCATCTGCGACTTCCTGAGCTTTAGACTCTGAAGTCATAAGGTGAAGTAGCTTAAGAGCAGCTTGATAGCTAACTAGGCTACCGTTCGAAGTGATAACGCCATCATCAATGACAAAATTCTGGTCGACTTGTACTTTGACTGCTGGGTAATCTCTTTGAAAGCCGTTTTCACCTCCGGCCCAAGTTGTTGCTTTTTTGCCGTTTAAAAGGCCAGCTTCGGCTAACAAATACGCGCCAGAGCAATTACTTGCCATCCAATCTGCCGCTTTTGAGGTAGTTTTAATAAAGTGAATGAGATCTTTATTTTCGATTAGTGCATCCATGTCATAGCTGGATGTTAAAACCAATACGTCGAGTTCCGGCAGATCACCAATCCAAGCATCCACACCAATTTTTAATCCTTCTTCAGTGGTGATGGTTTTCTGATCGGAGACGGAAATGGTGAGCACGTCATAATCACTAAACCAAGTGAGACGACTTGCGACGCCAAAAACCTCTAAAGGAGCAGTAACATCAGAGGTCAGTACGCCATCGTAAACTAGAATACCAATTCGTTTATCTGCGGCATGTGCTGTTTGAAGCACCCCAAAGAATAGGACTAGTGTTGCTATCAATAGTTGTAGTGCATTCTTCAATCCGTTTTTACCCATGGTTTTTTCCTCGCTAACAGAGCATCAAGTTATTGAGGTTCATTATATTTAGGCTAATTAGCGATTGAAGAGCCACTTGGCCTTTACTAAAGTGAATAAAATTCATGAATAGAGTTCATTGGTTATATGGATAAGATACGGTCCCTACGATTTTTTATTGCCACTTTAGATGGCGGTAGTTTTGCTGCGGCTGCCAAAGTGTATGGCACTGACCCTTCGACCGTGAGCAAAGCCATACATCGTCTTGAAAGCGATTTGGGTATACAGCTTTTTCAACGTTCTACGCGACAGAGCCGCCTGACAGAAGCTGGTCGTCGGTACGCAAATACTGCTAGGTTTGTACTGGAAGAGCTGGCGGCATGTGAGGATTCATTAAAAAGTCACAATGATGCACTTTCAGGGCAGCTTAAGATTAATGTGCCTGTCTCGTACGGTCGCCTCTATATTCGTCCTTTGCTAAAAGAGTTTTGCCGCCGCTACCCTAACATCACTATCGATATTCATTACGATGACGCCTACGTTGATATTATTGAGCAAGGTATTGATGTGTCGATTCGCTCTGGTGTCGTTCACGATAGTCAATTGATTGTGCGTCAGCTCAGCCCTATCGATTTTATCATTTGTGCCAGTCAGGATTACTTAGCGCGCCATGGTGTTCCGAGTGGCTCGGATGTATTCAATGACCATTCTTGGGTTCGTTTTCGTTTTAAACAAACGGGGAAACTGTTGCCGATTCGGATGCCAGAACCAGACGGTGCGAGTGAATATGACCCCGAAAGAAACTACATTGTAAATGACGGTGAATCTATGGCAGAGCTTTGCGCAGAAGGCTTAGGATTGACTCAGATCCCTCATTTTATCGCGAGAGACTGGCTTAAAGCGGGGCGTTTAGTGCCGATATTTCCGAGCATGCGCCAAGCAGGAAATGGCGTGTATCTTCTCTATGCCAACCGGGAATATGTGCCTGCCCGAGTGAGGGTGTTCATCGATTTTATCACTCAAGCAATACAGGATATGGATGAAACGCCATTCCATACTTGGGCTGAAACGTTGCCGATTTATCGACCGAACCAAGGCGATTGAAAACTTCATGTGAGTCTTTGGTTAAAACCCCCTAAGCTATATGGCGCTTTTATTGGTTTTTGTTAGTTTATTGGGCGTTATTATCGAAAAGCGCAGTTTGCTCTTCGTCACTCATAAAGGAAAGACAATGCCAACTAAGATCTTAGTGCCTGCTTTGGCCCTACTTCTCAGCGCATGTGGCGGCGATGGGGAGTCGTCAGCCCCAACAGAAAGCGGCTCACAAAACACAGGTTCCACATCGTCACAAGGCACATTTGCCGAGCAGATGCTTGCAGCGGTCAACAGCGCCCGCTCTACTACACAACAGTGTGGCGCAACCACCATGCCACCTGTTGGGGCCCTGACTTGGAGCTACGATTTGGAAAGCGCCGCTTATCGACATTCAAGCGATATGGCGAACAGCGATTTCATGAGCCACACAGGCTCTGATGGCAGCAAAATGTCAGATCGAGTTAACGCAACGGGTTATGCTTGGAGCGCCATTGGTGAGAATGTCGCAGTAGGGCAAAGCAGCATTAACGCCGTCGTTAATGCTTGGTTATCGAGTGAAGGCCACTGCCTTAATATCATGAGTGCGGATTTTGATCAGATGGGCGCGTCGCTTGTCGAAAATCACTCTGCACGCTACGGGTATTACTGGACTCAGGTTTTTGCCAAACAGCGCTAATGCGATAAAGAAGCCCGATAGATAAAAAATAAAACGCCAGCAGTCACTATCTGCTGGCGTTTTATTATTTACATCTCTTTTAGCTTGTCAGGTTACGAAGTTTTGGGTCATCCGCCAGGTATTCAACAAATTCAATCTCAAAACCGGCAGGGTCAACAAAATACACATTCTTGCGGTATGGTTCATCAGCACCAGGTTGGGCAATCGGATAACCTGCATCGGTTAGTCTTTTGATGATTGCATCGACGTTGTTGGTCACATAAGCAAAATGCGCTAGCCCAACTTGGTGCCCGCTCAACTCGCGGTTTTCTCCTTCGCCATGGTCACTCATGGCTATGTATTGATACTCGTCGCCAAAATGTAGCCAGTTTCTTGGCTTGCCACTCCATTCGCCTTTACCTTCATCACGCACGTACCAATGTGGAAATGCAGTTTGGTAAAACTTCAGCATTTCAGGGATATCTTTCACGACTAAGTTAATATGTTCTAGTTGGATCATGATGTGCTCCTTTTTGTCATTTTCTAGCCAACGATGAATATGCTAAAACCTCAAGTAAAGTTGAGGTAAAGGGCTTTTTTAAAATTTTTTAGGGTTGATATCTTTGGATCTGGATACATTGAGAGATTCGGTGGGTTTGGTGCTTTGAATCTGAGAGCTGGGTTAGGGGCTTGCAACCTTGTTTCACCTTTTGTTTGTTCGTGTTCTTGCTAATCATTTTCGATCGAGTTTGTGGTGAGTAGATTCCCAGCCTCACCTAGGTTCGCGGGAATGACGGAAAGAGAGTGCTAAACGAAGAGCGTCATTCTGAAAGAGCCTAAGCGAGTATTCAGAATCTACTTTCAGTGTGTTGTTATGTTGCGTTGTGAATTGAACTATCCGCGAGCACAGAACCAGTTCCTCCCTTTTGAGCTCTGCGTGTTGAGAGCTTCGGAGTTTGATACAAGGGGAGGTTAGGTGGGGTTGCTGGTTGAATGTTGGGTAAGGTGCTTGCAACCTTGTTTCACCTTTTGTTTGTTCGTGCTACTCATTTTCGATCGAGTTTACGGTGAGTAGATTCCGAGTCTCACCTAGGTTCGCGGGAATGACGGAAAGAGAGCTAAACGAGCAGCGTCATTCTGAAGGAGCCTAAGCGAGTATTCAGAATCTACTTTCAGTGTGTTGTTATGTTGCGTTGTGAATTGAATTATCCGTGATTGTAGAGCCATTCCCTCCAGTTTGAACTCGGAGCGCTGAGAGATTTGCTTACACCTCTCCCCAAACCAAAAAAGCCAGCAGTTAATATCTGCTGGCAAAGTCTTTGGGCTTCTAGGTTTTTTGATTTTATTTCTTGTTACTCATCGCTGTCACGGTGCCCCGATTGGTTTTCCGGGGAAGAAAACACAGCACCTTGCGCTTTGTGCTCAAGAAATTGGAGATTAACCTTGCTTACGGATTAGGTAGTCAAATGCGCCTAAGCTTGCTTTTGCACCTTCACCCATCGCAATGATGATCTGTTTGTAAGGAACGGTTGTTGCGTCACCCGCTGCGAACACACCTTCTAGGCTAGTATCGCCACGGCTACCGACTTCAATCTCACCGCGCTCAGATAGGGCTACTTCTGAATCTTTTAGCCATTCTGTGTTTGGTACTAGACCGATTTGAACAAAGATACCTGACAGTTCAATCTCTTTGATTTCGTCTGTGTTGCGGTCTTTGTACTTCAAGCTTGTTACGCGAGTACCGTCACCCACCACTTCTGTTGTTTGCGCCATCGTGATGATGTCTACGTTTGGTAGTGAGTTCGCTTTGTCGATAAGCACTTGGTCTGCGCGAAGTACGTCTGCGAATTCAAGAACCGTTACGTGTTCTACGATACCAGCAAGGTCGATAGCTGCTTCGATGCCTGAGTTACCACCGCCGATAACCGCAGTTTTCTTGCCTTTGAACAGTGGACCGTCACAATGTGGGCAGTACGCGACACCTTTGTTGCGGTACTCTTGCTCTCCCGGAACGTTCATTTCACGCCAGCGTGCACCTGGGCTTAAGATGACACTCTTACTCTTCAGCGTTGCGCCGCTTTCAAGTTGGATGTGAATCAAACCATCTTCTGTGTGTGCTGCACCCATTAGCTTCTCAGCTTGTTGCTCAGTCACGACGTCTACATCGTATTCTTTTAGGTGTTCTGCTAGGTCAGTTGCCAGTTTTGGACCTTCAGTACGTTTTACCGAAATGAAGTTCTCAATTGCCATGGTGTCCATAACCTGACCACCAAAGCGTTTAGCAACAACACCAGTGCGAATACCTTTACGAGCAGCATAAAGAGCAGCTGCGCTACCACCAGGGCCACCGCCGACAACAAGTACGTCGTATGGGTCTTTTTCGCTTAGTGCTTTCGCCGCTTTCTCGCTCGCGCCGTCATCCACTTTGTTTAGGATTTCAGTCAGAGACATACGGCCTTGACCGAATAGCTCACCGTTCACGAATACACTTGGTACTGCCATGATGTCGCGTTGTTTCACTTCATCTTGGAACAAACCACCGTCGATCATGGTTGCTTTTACTTTCGGGTTGATCGCCGCCATCATGTTGAACGCTTGAACCACGTCCGGACAGTTTTGACACGACAGTGAAATGAAGATTTCTACGTCTAGATCTTTGTCTAGTGCTGCGATTTGCTCAATCACTTCTGGTTCTAGTTTGATTGGGTGACCGCCAGAGTGAAGCAGTGCCAATACTAGAGAGGTAAATTCGTGACCCATTGGCAAGCCTGCAAAGCGTAGTGCTGTGCCTTTAGCTGGGTTAGTTACCGCCATCACTGGTTTACGTGCGCTTGCGTTGTCGTCACGTTCAACGGTGATTAGGTCGCTCATCTCTGCGATTTGGTTCGCTAGAGACAAAATGTCATTCGATGCTTTGCTTTCATCTAGACTAACCACTAAACGAACTTCTTCTTTTACATTAGCCAGATATTGTTTGAGTTGTTGTTGGATCGCTTGGTCTAACATAGTTGTTACTACCTTAATTAAATAGTTACCAATCAAAACAAGTATTTGTTCATTCTTGCTAGCTAAAATCGTTGATAACTGCGTTATAGATTTTGTAGTTAGAGTAACTAGCTATCGAAAATCTATGCCTGGTTCTAAACGATTTTTTCTACGCAATTACTGCACACCTACTTATTCAGATAGGTAATAAAAAGTGGTTACTGTAGATAAAACCTGAGGGGGAGAGAGCAAATCAGGCAGAAGGTCGTCAAGGTATCTAACCTGAAGTGCTCTCTAATTCAGTTCTAATCAGAAAAAGGAAATCGGAACTGATTAGAACTTAAATTTCAGTGGCTTAGATTTTACCAACTAGGTCTAGTGATGGAGCTAGTGTTTCTTCACCTTCTTTCCATTTAGCTGGGCAAACTTCGCCTGGGTGTGCTGCTACGTATTGAGCTGCTTTCACTTTGCGTAGTAGGTCTTCTGCGTCACGACCGATACCTTCAGCAGTGATTTCCATTGCTTGGATAGTACCTTCTGGGTCGATTAGGAACGTAGCGCGGTCTGCAAGACCTTGACCTTCACGCATCACACCGAAGTTGTTTGTGATGTTGCCTGTTTGGTCGCCAAGCATGTAGTACTGAATCTTACCGATTGTGTCTGAGCTGTCGTGCCATGCTTTGTGAGTGAAGTGTGTATCAGTTGATACTGAGTAAACTTCTACGCCACGTTTTTGTAGCTCTTCGTAGTGGTCTGCTAGGTCGCCCAGTTCTGTTGGACATACAAACGTAAAGTCTGCTGGGTAGAAGAAGAATACTGCCCATTTACCTAGAACGTCTTGTTCTGTTACTTCAACGAATTCGCCGTTTTTGTACGCTGTAGCTGCAAATGGTTTGATTTGAGTATTAATCATAATTTACTTTCCTTTGAATGTTTTAAGCTGAGCTGTTGTTGCTTTCGGAAAGTATATTCTCATCGGAGTGTGTTTAAGGAAAATCGCTTGTAACTATCCTATTGATAGCCATTTCCTATTTCACTTGATAGGGAAATCCGATGTAAGTGAGTTTGCTTTGATAGGTTTTATTGAAGATGAACGCAGATTAGCAATAGAGAATACCGATGATGACTTTGAGTAGATCTTCTAGCTAAGATCGAAAGAGCCTGCATCTCGGCAGGCTCTTTCTAATAGGAAGTGGGGAAGCGGATGCGTCTATTTTTTCAGCCCAGATTGTCGAGCACTTTGCCACACAGCTTCTTCAGCATGATCATTTCATCCAGCTCTAATGTGATTTTGCACATCATGGCGTTTGGCACTGACTTAGCTTGCTCTTTAAGGGCACGACCTTGCTCGGTTAGATTGAGTACGCGAACGCGCTCATCGGTTTCACTGCGACCACGCTCTACATAGCCTTTTGCTTCTAAGCGTTTAAGCAGCGGTGTGAGTGTGCCTGAGTCCAAATGCAGTTGTGACCCCAATTCTTTTACGCTGGCACCGTCTTTCTCCCACAGCACCATCATCACTAAGTACTGCGAATAAGTCAGATCAAGCTCATCCAACAACGGGCGGTACGCTCGGATCACTGCATTTGCTGCGCTGTAGAGCGGGAAGCAAACTTGGTTTTCGAGTAAGAGTTTATCGTCGTTGGTCATGGTGTTGTCGGTGTAACACTGGCTCATTGGCGTTGCCTACCTGATCACAGAGAAAGAGAGTTATAAAATAAATTGTGCACAATATAGTTGCAAACGATCTTTACTTCGATATAAGATTGCAAGCAATTAAATTGTGCGCAACTTAAACTAAGAAGGACACTCGCATGACTACTCTATACAAAACTCAAGCTACCGCTTTGGCTGGTCGTAATGGTCAAGTAAAAACTGATGACGGTCTTCTCGATCTAGAGCTGTCATACCCGAAGGAAATGGGCGGCACAGGCGCAGCAACTAACCCAGAACAGCTTTTTGCTGCGGGTTATTCAGCGTGTTTTTCTAACGCGATTTTGCACGTAGCACGTGAAGGTAAAGTAAACCTGAAAAGTGCACCCGTAACAGCGGAAGTAGGCATTGGTCCGAACGATAACGGTGGCTTTGCACTAACAGTGAGCCTAGCGGTAGAGCTAGACATGCCACAAGAACAAGCGCTAGAGCTAACGCGCATTGCACACCAAGTTTGCCCATACTCAAACGCAGTTCGTGGCAACATTGATGTGGCAGTAACGGTAAACGGCGAAGCAATTTAAGCGGTTCTTATCACTGCACAAAGACAAGAAAGCCTGCAAGTACGCAGGCTTTTTCTATATTTGAAGTAGGAGTCTAAATTTAAACTTAATTTGGTTTGTTCGAAATGCACAGGTATAGTTGGCAAGATTAGGTCAAAATCTAAACGAAAAATAGAATGTGATTAGCACTTTCTATTGATTCAAATATTTCGGTCAAACCTGCAGTATAGCTCGGCTGGTTTCGCTTGTTGTTACACCAGCGGGGTTGCCGATAGGAGTCATGTGATGAGCACTGAAACGGTAAGTTATCTAAAAAAGAATGCTGCGAAGCTTGAACTGGATGAGCCAATGACGATTACGCAAAATGGTAAGCCTATTTATGTCGTTGAGTCTTATGAAGAACGTCAGAAGCGTGATGAAGCCATTGCTTTAATGAAGTTTGTTAGCTTTGCTCAAAATGATGTTGCGAATGAACGTGTAAAGTCATCAGAAGATATGAAGAGCACGTTAGCAGCACTCAAAGATTGAGTTTGATACGAGCATGGAAGCAAAAGTTCTCTATACACAAACCTTTGAAAATACGGCTATTCAGAGTATTAACTATTTATCGAACTGGAGCGCTCGCAACGATGTGATTGATAGATTAATTGCGGTTCAGCAGAGGTTTGAACACAACGTTTTGAATAACCCGTCTATCTATCCGCCTTGTTATGAACTGACAACCATCGGTGTTTACGACATCCGGCAATTCAGCTTTGATGGATTCAAGCTGCTTTACCGAATTGGTGACAAAAATACTATCTATGCTCTAGTGATTCTGAGCGACAAACAAAACCTACAAAACGCATTGATTGACCACTGCATCATGTTCAAATGATTCTATGAGAGACCGCATTAACGCGGTCTCTTTTGCTTTCTGGCTCTGGTGTATTAACGCGACTCGAGCGGGTAAGAGCGGTAGCTCCACATGCCGTAAGTACGCAGTGCATCGCGGTAGATACCAAGCAATTCGCCATCGCTGGCTTTGGCTAAGTCTTTCAGTGGCTTGTCTGGGTAGCTTACGGTGTCGAAAGTGATGCCTTGCGGGCCAGTTTGCCAGCTTGCGATTTCAAACAATGTTTGACCACGGCGCACGTGGCTCGCTGAGCTTATGATGGTCGCGTGTTTGATGTTATGACGCGCCAATGCGTAGCTGCTGAATAGGGCGTTACCTACCGTGCTGGTGGCGTAGTTTTCTTCAATGATGCGATCTTTGCTGATGCCTTTTTCAATCAGCCAATCTGCCATTAACTTGCCTTCCGTTTTGTGGTTCTTCGGTACGCCACCCGTCAATACGATCAACGCGTCAGGGTTTGCTTTCGCCATGGCTAGCGTGGTTTCCAAACGCTCAACCAAGATTTGATGCATCGAACCATCTGGGTTTAGCGCGTATCCCAACGTGACGATTGCGCCTTTGTCATCCAGTTTGCCTTTGTCGGCTTTCTCTTTTAGTGGCGTTGCAAGTACGCGGTCTACGGTGTCGAAGATGCGTTGGATGTCTGCCGCTTTACCTGCATTGAGCTTCGTGAGCGTCGCCATGTGTTTCGCTGATTCCGCTTGGTTGCCCTCAAAGCGTTGCTATACCGCTAAGTAAGCGTGCAAATCCACATCGTCTGGTGCGACCGAAAGGGCTTGTTCGAACAGTTCAATCGCGCGGTCTGCATTCTTGTTGTAGATCTGCGCATTTGCCGCAGAAATCAGCAGGTCAGTGCGGTACGGCTCAAGTTTGTAGGCCTCTAGTAAGCGGTCGGTAACAATCTCCATGTTGCTCGGCATTTTGGCGGTAAAACCCGCATGCGAGATACGCGCAGGGGATTTGAATGCCTGTACCGCGTCGTTGAGAAGTTGGTCGACAACCTGACGTTTGGTGACGATCTGTGAGTAATCGGCGGAAGATTGGACGGCAGCATCGTTAGCCGCGATAGAGTATGGGGCAGCAGTCAGCGCAATCACGCTACCAAGAGCAATGGCAAGTAAGTTCTTCTTCATGGAATGTCCTAGAGGTGCTGTAGTACCTAGTTTTTATTGTGCCTAGCGTTGTAGGTCGAACGGGGTCGATAGAATTTTTTCAGTCTAGGTTCGCTTCATGAATAATCTGTGAAATGAATCCCAACTCAGCCGAGCGAATGAACGCGCGTGGTCAAAACGCGAAGTAGGATCACGAAAATATTGAGGTATTCGTTCGTGTTCTAAGTAATTGGATTAAAAGATAAACAGCGTTTGGAAGAACGAATTTAAGCAACCAGAGTAAGAAATGAAAAAGCCTGCAACGATGCAGGCTTTTGGTTTATTTGATGGCAGTGCAGAAGCTAACGTCTGCATGGTGCGTTTGTGGGTCAAAGCTGTGGTAAAGCTCAAAGCAAGGACGGTCGTCGTTCTCAATACCGGATTCAATTACCTTGCTCATGACATCATCCCATGCTTTTGAGTATTGGCTCGGGTCAGTAATGTGCTGGCGCATCACCGCATATTGACCACCGGGGAAGTCTTGCAGCTCAATGCCTTTTGGAACTTCCGTATCTTCTGGCACCATCAAGCAGATATCAGTGCGACACTTCTCGTCTGGCGTGATTTCTGGATTGTCATGGTAGATGAAGATGCAGGTATTGTCTGCCAAACCTTTCATTCCTGCCCATTGATACAAGCGACCTGATGGCTCCTCATAGCCTTGGCCGTAAGGGCCGTTTACGCGAATGTAAGCCAGTTTTGCTTTTTCAAAGTTTTGCGTTTCCATTGTCATGCTCCATTTGGTGAGTTCAGAGCCAGTATATGAATCGCTTGGTGTTACTTCGTTTCCATTCTTGCGCAACGTGTGTCCAATCTTGCTGTTTCGTGCTAATTCAGAAAACTGCTGGTAGTTTTCGCAGTCGCGAAAGGCCGTAGGTGTAACGCCATAATGTTGTTTGAAGGCTTTGGCTAAGCTCTGTGAGCTAGAAAATCCGTACTCTAGGGCAATGTTTAATACCGGTTGCTTGGATTAGAATAAGTCATCGGCGGCGGCTTCTAGACGCAAACGTCGAATGAAATCAGCTAATGTCTCGCCTTGCACGGCTTTGAAGGTGCGATGAAAGTGATAAGGAGAAAGGTTCGCCAGCGCGGCCACTTCTGGCAGATTGAGTGGTTCATTAAAGTGTTGTTCTAAATAACGAATCACAGGAACCAGTCGTTTGTGGTAGTCGACGCGCATCGGGGGATTTCCTTGTTCTGTTCAGCTTGTTTTCTCTGCTCAAAGCCTACCGCAATCCAACAAGCTTGCAAGGGAGCCGCGTGAGAAATGCGTGGCGAGATGAGCATCAATCAGTCACACTCAACGAGCAGATGTTGAAGCAAAAACGTTGCGCTCATTATCTTTACTAACCACTAGGACAATCATGATAGCTTGGAAACAGTCTCTGCCAGAGTACGAATGGCTTATTCATCAAATTTGGTACTTGGAAGTGCCAGAGGGTGAAGTCATTGACCCCAAGCCGCACCTTATTCCAAACCCGCGCGCTCATTTACTCTTTACGCCACCAGTGCAAGGCTACCGCTACGACACGGGAGACACAAAGCTTGCTGGCAAAGGCTGCCATTTATTAACGGCTAACGAGCATTTGCTGTTGTTGGAAGATACGGCTCCCATCAAGCGTATTGGTATCACCTTTCGTCCAGAGGGTCTGTATGCCATTGAATCACGGTTTAGTGATGCATCCCAAGTTGCAGCAATTAACCAATGCGAATGGTTTGATTGGCTCAACACGGCGTTTGATGTGTGCTTTCAACAAGGGTTATGGCAGCTAGAGTTGCAAGATTCACCGCAATGTTTGCTGAACTACATCAAACGACATCTAGATGCGTTAGATATCGAACCTTGTTGCACCAAACCGTTTTTGGCATCGCAAAAAGCGGCATCCGTGATGGACGCTCAAGCGCTACGCTCACCTGAGCTAGCGATGGATATTGATGAGATAGCCAAACAATGCGCCTGTTCTCGAAGAACGCTTGAGCGCAGTTTCAAGCAAGTAGTGGGGCTGAGCGTTAAGCAGTATCAACAAATGGCACGTCTGGAGCAGATGATTTTGACCCTCTACAAACAAGAAGCAATTGATTGGGCGAGTTTCTCACAACAATTTGGTTTCAGTGACCAATCGCATTTGATTCGTACCCTCAAACAGCAGCTAAGAAAAACGCCAAGCAAATACTTGAAAAAGCGCGACTTAACCATCGATATCTATGGCGATTTTGAGTCGTAATACATTGCTAATCAGCCCGAAAGTTGTCGCAAAAATCCAATTTTTCTCTTATCCGCTGGGCTACTATTTTCAGCAGATAACGAGGTAGCACATGTCATATCAAAAACTAAAACAAGGCGAAGCCATCCCATTTAACGAATCGTTGACTATCCAACTGATTCAAGGCTCTGATCTACAAGATATTATCGAGATGTTGAACGACGATAAGGTCAATCAGTATCTGTTCTTCGCACCTGCTGACAACAGCCTGTATGAGGGTTTCTTTGGCCCTATTATTGAAAATACGGCACAAGCGATCAAAGAGGGTGTTTGGCCAGATAGCCCAACGTTCGTGATTCGTGACCAAAAAGGTCAGTACATGGGAATGTGTGCGGTGACCGCAGTGATGTTCTTAGCTGGCAACTACGAAGTGGGTTATCAGTTACCTACTTGCGCATGGGGCAAAGGCGTTGCGACTCGCGCTTGTCAAATGATGACCGAGATTGGATTTACTGAGCTAAACGCCCATAAAGTCAGTGCGGATTGCTACGCTTCTAATGCTGGTTCTTACAAAACGTTAGAGAAAAATGGTTTTACTCAAGAAGGCCGTCAGAAAGACTACTACAAACGAGAGCAAGGCTTTGACGACAAGCTGTACTACGGCATGACAGCAGAGCAATTCGCGTCTTTAAATCGCTAATAATTAGCCGACAAAAAAGTAGCTAACAACAAAGTAGCCAACAAAAAAGGCCGTTAACCCACATGCTCGGGTTAACGGCCTTTTCTATATTCAGCGCTAAATGGCTAACACTTAGTTGCCTTGGTTTTGGCTTTGAAGCTTCTCTTTTGCTTCTTCAACCTTTGAGAAATCCAATCCCAACTCGTCTACGGCTTCTTTGATTAGCGCAGGGTTTTGCATCACTTGCGCCATCAGCATTTGTAGCTTGTCTTGTGGCAAACCTAGTTGGCTGATGGTTGCCATTGCTGCGAGCGGGTTTTGCGTCAGAGTCTGGAAGATTTCGTTGATCTGTTCATCGCTGATGTTGTTCTCTTTCAGCAAGGCGATAATTGGGTTCATCATATTTCCTTTCAATCAGTGTATGACTTGGTTGCCAGTATTTGTTCTAGTAGAATAATTGGGGCTCCCGCGCAATATTTCAATACCCTGTTAGCTCCATGTAACCAGTCCCAGAATGAGAGCCCTCAATACGCACTGGGCCTTCCCAATAAGGCACAGAAAGGGGCATCTTTGCGTTCGGATTGAGTGCAGAGACGGTAAGCTCGATTTGTTGGTTAGGAATCGACACTTGCCACTCGGTTGGATACTTTCGCCCTTGGATTTCTGTTTGATTGGTTGCCTCTAACTGAATGTCTTTTTGAGAAATGGCGATGCCGGAGCCGTCTTGCTGCATCAGTCTTGCACTGGAGTAACTGGCTGCTCCGGTTTTGGAATCCCGCAATTGGAACACCACCAAGCTGGTGTCGTCACTCAACCTTAGGGCAAACCAGTCCCAGCCTTGTTGTGAGTCGAGTAAGAACTGCGAGCTCCACTCTCGGTCTATCCAACCTTTGCCGGATACTTGATGGGTTTCGCCGTCGATAGTGACCTCACCAGACACATCAATAAACGGTTGGCTGTAGTAATACGAAGCCACCTGACCATCGGCACTTTTGGTGCTGTAACCTTGTTCGCCTTGCTTTTGATAAGGTGCGCTGCTGGTAAGCGTCAGCGAGTAGCCAAACTGTTCCGAGTTCGCCTTCAATGTGGCAGGGAAGAGGTCGTTGGTTGAAGAAGTCCACTGCCAATCATCGAGGTAAACACGAAACGGTGAAGTGTCGACGCCGGCTAGAGAGGCTTGGTCGCGCGACCATTTTTCATCGGCGTAGTGTTTGTCGGTTGTCGTGACCGCGCTGTGCGCCATGTAGATTTGTTGAGCTTGCCACTCGGTTTTCTTTACGTCATCTTCGTTCGTTGGCGGCGCAGCAGCAAAGCGAAATTGTGTCCATTGAACGCCAAGTGGGTTGCCTTCTTCATCAATTAAGTTAGCGGTTAAATACCACCATTCATGACGAAAATTCGGGTGCGCTTGATGATCGGTAGGAAAGGTGAGTTCAACCCCTTTTTCTACGGGTGTGAATAGGTTGCTCTCGCTTTGCGTGTCTCCACTGCCCAGCAACGTGCCCATATTTTGCGTGCCCATATTTTTTTGTTGGGTATCTTCACAACCGAACAGGAATAAGCTGCTTATGAGTAGAGTAAGTTTGCTTGCTAATCGAACCATCACAACACCTCGCTTTGCAAACTGGAGACGACAGGCCTACTAACCAATCGCCACAGCGGAATCAAGGTTGCGATCACAGCCACCAAGATGGTGATTGCCGCAATGCTGAGGGCGTCACTCCAATTCCACAGATAATTTAAGCTCCAACCAAAAGCTCGTAAGGTGACGATGTCTGTCAGCACATAACCCACCATGGCTCCGAGGGGCAGGGCGATAACCAGAGTAAAACTGACCAAAGCGACGATCTGTCCGACCACCATGGTCATTAATTTGCGACGACTAACACCAAGTGCATACAGCCTTGCAATGGCGGCTTTGCGCGCGTCGAGCAACATGAAGCAAGCACTGAACAAACCAATCACCGCGACCATCAAAGTCACGCCGTTGAGCGCACGCGTAATGGCGAAGGTCTGCGAGAAAATATCCAATGCGATGGATTTGATTTGCGCCTGATCGTAGAGCTGACTTGGATGCAGATTCAGTTGCTCGCGCAGTTGCTCGCGCAGTTGCTCGCGCAGTTGCTCGTATACGATTTGTGGGTCTCCTGATACTTTAATGCCAAGGCTTGTTGGCAGGTCGGTAAAGCCACTCTCTTGCCATAATTTGGGTGCCAATAACACTTCACCGTTGGGTGAGCCGTAATCATGGAATACCGCCCCCACAAGTAGGTTCTTATTTGGAACGGCATCAAGCGTGAGCGCGCTACCCAGTGATAAACCCAGTTTGACCGCGGTTGGCTCACTGATAGCGACTAACTCTCCTTGGTAAAAGCGTGGCCAGAAGTTCTCCAAATGCGATTTGAACACCATGGTTTGCTCTAAGGTGTCTTTGTCTTTGGTGCCAAGCAAAATCGGTAAGCCTTGCAGGTTATCGTCGACGTAGTATTGCTTGTAGACGGTCTCAACCTTGTCGAACTGCCCTAACGCGCGCTCCACATCAGCGATTTCTCCTTGCGCAGGACTAACGTAAATATCGGCGTGCAGCCTTTGTTCTAACCACTGTTTTAGGGTGGATTCAAAGCTGCCCACTAGCGTATTCATCCCCATATTGGCAGTAACGGCGAGCAGCAGTGCCATCATGGCGAGAGAAAGCGGAGAAATCAGCTCACGCAGCTCAGCAAACAGATACTGCATCAAACCGGAGCTGGTGCGTTTTTCACACCAATTGGCTAATACGCTGAGTGTTTTGGGTAGATACAAAGGAATCGACACCACAAGCACGCCGAGCCACGCCATGGTGAAGCGGTGATGTTCACTCAGCCATAACCCTGCAAGTGCGAAAGCCGTCAACGTAGCACCTATCAAGAACAATTGGTTTTCGTTAGAGGCTTCAGGCGCTTGATAAAATCCGCCATGAGAGGAAAGCGGCTGGCGCACTCGCTGTTTAAAGTGCTGCCAGCACGCCAACAGGGTTGCGGCTAACGTGATCAGCAGTGCTTGCGCCCACCACTGCCACTGCCAAGTGCCGGGCAGAAGTGTCGCGCCATAAAGTTGTTCTAGAGTCAGTGCCACGGTCGGATGTAACCAGTGGCTAAGCTGCATGCCCAATACAAAACCGAGGGAAGCGCCGATGGTAACGAGAAGAGTGAGTTCAACTAACAGCGCAGATAACACAATGCTCGGCGCAACACCCGCTTGTTGAATTTGCACTAACAGCCGATTGCGTTTAAGCAAGCTGTACTTTACGCCGTTGTAAGCGATGAACAGCCCGACTAAAAAGGCAAGTAAGCTCATTGCCGTGAGGTTGAGGTGAAAGCTGTCGGTCAGCGAGCCAAGGTCTGTGCTTTGATTATTGGAAATCCATTGTCCTTGCTCACCAATGATGCTTTGCCAATTTGCTTGCGTGTCTTTATTCCTTTTGTCACCTGACTGGAAAACCGCAATGTAACTGAGCTGTCCTTGTTTATTGAGCAGTTGCTGCGCAAAACCAATGTCCATCAACATTCGGCTACCTAACTGCCATTCGTCAGGTAGTACCACCACTTGGGTTGGAATGTCGTCCAGAGTTAGGGTTTCTACCTCCCCTAAGTTTTGATGTTGAGATTGGCTCATCATCACGATCGGCTTGCTGGCTAAAAGCTCAGGCAAAGGTAAAGCACTGTCGAACAAAGAGACGTTCTGTTGGTTTTCTGAAGAATAGCGCGAACGTGAGGAAATTGCGGCAATCAACTCGCTACCTTGCACTGACCAGCGACGCCCTTGTTCGTCTCTCACTCGCCCTTCGATTACAGGTAGTGTTGCACTGAGTCCGTTTTGTCTGAGGGTGAAGTAGAGCGATTCGGGCAGATAGTTTTGCCCTGCTGGTGGAATAATTAAGTTTTGAGCTTGTGCGCTAAGCTGCTCGGTAGATTCCGCATAACTGCGCTTGGCATTGAGGTTGATGGCCTGCACCGCAACAAACAAGGTCACGGCCAGCACGATACCGATCAGAATTGCGGCGGCCTGCAGTGGCGCCTGCCGATAGTGCGCTACAAACAGATTCAGAGCGAGTTGAGTATGCGTGAACCTGGTGTTTGGTTGCTTAGCTTGCTTCATGGCGAAGCTCATGTTTGTTTTGGTGATGACCGCTATGCAACTGACTATTTTCCAAACGCCCATCCTTCAAACGTAATTGGGTTTTCATAAACTCAGCGCAGTCAGGACTGTGGGTGACTAACAGCACTGCCGTATTGCCTTGGGTGGTGATTTCACTGAGTAGCTTCATCACTTCTAACCCCGCTTTTTGGTCAAGGTTACCTGTGGGTTCATCAGCAAGCAGCAGTTTAGGTTTGTGGGCTAATGCGCGCGCAATCGCAACTCGTTGTTGTTGACCACCGGAAAGGGCAGAAACATGTCTATCGAGCAGTTGGCTGATGCCCAGAGTCTCGACCAAGTAATCGCACCAGTCGTTCCATTTCTGTTGATTCAAATGCAGAGGGAAGGCGATGTTTTGCTGCACGTTGAGCGGTGTTAACAGATTGAATTGCTGGAAGATAACACCGAGTTTTTGGTGCCGAAATCGGCTCCATTGTGGGTCTTTCCAAGCCGCCGTGTTATCGCCACCTAACCACAACTCACCTTCGGAAAGTGGCTCAAAGCCAGCGATGACATTGAGTAAGGTACTTTTGCCGCTGCCACTTGCGCCCGTCAGCGCAACACTCGCTCCTGTGTTCAACGTAAAGTCGACGCCTTCCAACACGCGATGTGTCTCTTTACCATCAACAAAGCTTTTGCTGGCGTGTTTGAGTGTGACAAGTGGGCTTTCCATTTCCTCTCCCTGTATTAAAAAGGTATCGTTTCTTTTGGCAATCACTATTGCAGTTAGTTCTCTAGAAACTTTAGACAACAATTAGATAAAAACAGCGATTTACATCGAGTTTAAGGTCTGTTGACCTTTCGAGCTGATTTTTGCAGCGAATTGTTGGGTATTTGTGCAAGGCAGAAACTTTGATGTGTAGTTAGCCTACATGAAAAAGCTGATAACGCAGTAGAAATGACCAACAAAAGCTGCCCAAAGGGTTCGGCTAAAATCGTTCTATGCTTTGTTAAGGAGTATTTACTTAGAATGCTAGGCTACACACTCCTTGCCTCGCCTAAAACGATTTTATCTCGAACAAAACTTAATCTCGAAAGATAAACAGACCCTACTTTGTACTGAAAAGAAGAGGGAAGAGATTAAATGAGGAAGGGATATGACAGGCATTAAAAAAGCCCGAGTCAAACTCGAGCTTTCAAAGATATTCAGCGTGGTCAGCTTACACGTAGTACGCTTCAACTTCGCCTTTAAGTTTGATTAGCATTGGGTTACCGAAACGGTCTTTTGCTTTAGGAGAAGCAATTTTCACCCAACCTTCGCTCACGCAGTATTCTTCTACGTCTGTGCGCTCTTTGCCGTTGAAACGGATACCGATTTGGTGCTCGAAGCATTCTTTGATGAAGAATGGGCTACGTGGGTTACCCGCTAGGCGATCTGGTAGAGCTGGTTTAGCTGTATCTGTCATTTTGTGTGACCTAAATTCCGTAAAAAGTGCGCTATTGTAGTCAGTGCACTGTGTGTGTTCAAGATATGTTGAGAGTGGATGCGTTGTTTAACTTTCAAGTACCGCCTACAACCCCTTCAAATACTGCGAGTTGGCTGTTGGTTGAATCATGGCATTCAGCGTTTGGACGGCTTGTTCACTGTGATCTTCAAGTAGAGCTAAGAACGCGTCAATCAACTCAGGTTTGCTTGCTGAGACTTTCGTTTCTGTCTGGATATCACGCAGATCGATCAACACATCGGTAAACAATTGCGGCAGATCGTGCAGCACTTGCAGGTTTAAGACGTTGTGCTCGCTGTAGATTGAATTGTGGCTGCCTTTTTGTTTTTGTACCACGTAAGGATTGTCTTTTAAGTTGATGATAGACGTGCGTTTATCACAGCGTTTCAAACAACCTTTGTTGACCTTCACCTTACGGCATCCTTCGGTTTGTTGGAACAAACATTGGCGGCTCGTGAGTAGGGTATTTGGATGATAAATGCTGTAGAAGCTGCGCATGTTTTTCGGACGCTTTATGCGACGCATCTGCTTCATATTCAGCTCGTTAGAAACAAACGCGCCACTTGCCGCGAACTCGTCTTGAAGGCATTTAAACGCGTATGAGTTCACCGTGTTCATTTGTGGGCCTGCCACCCAGCCTAAGCCGAGCTCTTTTGCGATCATGCCGACGCCTGAGTTGTTGGTGATCAACAACTCAGGTTGGATGGTTTCCAAAAATACGCGCGCGGCGTGGTAGTCTTCGCCAATCAAAATGGCCGGGAGCCATGGTTTGAGCATTGGATTGGCTTGGAATAACTCAATCATCGCGCTCAGTTCGCCAGACAATCCCATTGGCAATTGATAGTAAACATCAACGTCGTGGTATTCGCACAGCATAGCTTCTTGTGCTGACGAGATCAGAACCGATAATTTTGGCGCACTTTGGCGAGTTTCTGGTTGAGGTAACGCTGGCAGAGTTGGCACATCAATCGCCCCTTTCAAGCTGCTGCCGGATACTTGTTTCGAAGCGACATCGAACGACTTAGTTTGCTCTGCCACTTTCTCAATGATCGCGGTTTTGTCGTCGTAGAGTTTCTTTTTCACCGCTTGCACATCATCAGCAGACTGGCATTGATAAACCTTCGAAAAATGTTTTACAGCGTGGTCGCGCGGGTTGTCGATGTACATCGCCTTGCCGAAATCACCTTGCAAAAATGCGTTGGAGAAATCACGGTTGAACACCGTGTATAACTCTGTGGTGTCTTCAGAGAGTTCCAAACCCTCGCACATGCGATCGATTTGCTGACGCCAATTGTCGACCACGGCATAGACGTAGTGCGATTTCTTGATTCGCCCTTCTACTTTTAAAGAATACACGCCAGCATCGGCAAGCGCTTCCAAGTCCCCAAAGGCGGAGTTGTCTCTCATATTGAGTGGGTAGTTGTTGCCCGTTTTGGTCGTTTCGTACTGTTCGCGACAAGGTTGACTGCAACGTCCACGGTTACCTGATGCACCATTGCGAGCGGAACTGATATAGCAAATTCCGGAGAATCCGATGCAGTATGAGCCGTGGACAAACACTTCCATCATTACGTTGTGCTCGCGACCAAATTGCGCCAGATGTTTTATCTCACTGATGTTAAGTTCGCGAGATAAGTTTACTCGGCTTGCGGTGAGCTGGTTGAGAAAGAGGATTTGGCCTTCGTTATGCGTGTTCAGTTGCGTTGAAGCGTGCACATCCAAATCGGGAAAGTGATGTTTGAGAATGTAGGCCAGACCGAGATCTTGTACGATCACGCCATCGATTTTGGTGGTGTTCAGTTGGCTGAGCAAGCGAACAATCGCTGGAATTTCACTTTCTAAAATCAGCACATTCAACGTTAGGAAAATCTTACAGCTGTGCTGATGGGCCAACGTTAACACGCCATTTAAGTTATCTAAGGTGAGGTTGGTCGCTCGGTTACGAGCATTGAAGCGGTCGAGCCCACAGTAAATTGCATCGGCGCCAGCGGCAATGGCGGCTTTGATGGAATCTAAATCACCACCGGGTGCTAATAACTCAAATTGATCGCGTGTCACTACTTTTCTCTTTCTTACTAAAATAGGCTGCAAATGTTACGTATTTCACGCTTTTGATGCTCGGCTAGTTAATGCTTTATTAATCTGAATCAATTAATCCGTGTTACACGGTCGACTCTTGAGTGGGTAGAGTGCAATTCGCCATAGCGGAATCTGACTTCTATAGTTTTCCTACACTTGGTTTTTCTATATTTAGTTTTCTACTCAGAGAGAGGAAGGGACGACAAATGAAAAAAGTAATGATGGGGTTGGTAGTGGCGTTGGCGTCATTGAGTACGTTGGCTGGGGAGGGTGTGGTAACCGTTGCGAGCACGCATTCAGCAAAAGATACGGCGGATAAATTTGTCGCTATCGCGCAAGAAAAAGGGTTGAACGTCTTTGCGCGCATTAACCATCAAGAGAACGCCGTGAAAGTCGATATGACGTTGCGACCAACTGAAGTTATCGTGTTTGGAAACCCTAAAGTGGGCACGCCACTGATGATCTGTGCGCAGGAAGTGGCGCTCGATTTGTCGAGTAGACGACACTTGTTACCAAGTGCCGTCCCTCTAAGAACCCAGCGTGCAACTTTCACCGCACTAGGCTCA
>NZ_JAWPOT010000248.1:0-717 GCF_033344415.1 Vibrio sp. 1727 | reverse complement strand
AAGCGAAGCGCACGCTAACGAAGAATCATCCTGACATGAACTTTGTCGAGTCTGATTCGAATGGTCGTTACGCTCTTATCGCCACTTTTACTGAGCAACGTTTGCAAGAGATTCGTAACTACGCTGTAGAACAAAACATCACGATTCTACGTAACCGTGTAAACGAGCTGGGTGTTGCTGAGCCGCTTGTGCAACGTCAAGGCGCTAGCCGCATCGTTGTTGAGCTGCCAGGTGTTCAAGATACTGCTCGTGCGAAAGAAATTCTCGGTGCCACGGCAACCCTTGAATTCCGTGAAGTTGATGATAAAGCTGATTTAGCAGCGGCGGCGAATGGCCGTGCACCTGCGGGCAGTGAAATCAAACAAGATCGCGATGGTCGTCCTGTTGTACTTAAAAAGCGTGTCATCCTAAGCGGCGCTAGCATCACGGATGCAAGTTCTAGTGTGGATGAATACGGTCGCCCTCAAGTTAACATCTCGCTAGACAGCGAGGGTGGTAACAAGATGTCGGCGTTCTCGAAGAAAAACATTGGTAAGTTAATGGCTACCGTGTTTGCTGAGTACAAAGACAGCGGTCGTAAAACGCCTGAAGGCAAAGTTATCCTGACTAAGCACGAAGAAGTGATTAACCAAGCAACGATTCAATCTGCACTTGGCCGTAACTTCCGTATTACAGGTATCGACTCAGCTGCTGAAGCGCACAACCTCGCACTTCTAT
>NZ_JAWPOT010000247.1:0-718 GCF_033344415.1 Vibrio sp. 1727 | reverse complement strand
CCATTCCTGCTCATCAGCTACAAACATTTTTACACGCTCCAATGTTACCCATATTTTTAATTATCGGTATTGGGGTCGTTGGAGGAGGTGAAATTGCACTACTCAGTGCCGTATTGTTACTAGTTGCACTGCTCGTTCAGTACAAGGCGCAAAGATACCTAAGTCGCTCAGATAGCGACCGACATGACGCAGAGCTTCAAGCGACTAAATCAACACTTGAGCTCATAGATCACCTTGAGTTACTTCGCTCAACAGCGGGGCCTGAGCGCTCAATCGAGCGTATTGAACAGAGTTGGCACGCACAAGAAGAAGTTCATTCAACTATTAATCGTAACGCTTCTATCGCAACCTTAGTATCAGGATTGGCAACGATTTTACCCCTTGCAGGTATCGCCATCTATCTCGTCTTAGAGCCGATTACTCAACCCTTATTAGTCTTGGCTTTATTGATATTGATTACCCGTGCAGCTGCACCTTTGGGTGAACTCGCGTTGGCAGGCTTTGCGATTAACGACGTAAAATCCTCAATTAAAAATTACGCTCAGTTAACGAATGTCCCTGTTCTGCCTGAGCCTAATCCTCAATTTGCAACCTCCCCCAAAAACCATAAGTTCGAACTGAACCTTGTGGGCCATTTAGATCTCTTTGAAGATGCTAGCACGGAGATCAAACAAGGTGATACCGTCGTCATCAATGGAGTCAGTGGCAGTGGGAAAAG
>NZ_JAWPOT010000246.1:0-718 GCF_033344415.1 Vibrio sp. 1727 | reverse complement strand
CAAAGCCCGTCATCCTAGATATCGCTTACTCGCAGGTTTCTAAGGATTTAATGTTCATCAGTAAAGAGCTGCTTGGCGGCAAGGGGCTCAGACCATTCACTCCCTCACAAAAACAAAAAGATCGACTCTACGCAAAAGTATTAGACCTTGCTGGTTATCACAAATGGGACGAAAGTCAGCACTTCAATTCTCTTTTCGACCACCTTGTTCAGGTGGGCAATGCCTGGCTGGAGCCGCGTTACCTCTTTGATACTGCTATTGAATTCCTAACCAGTCACAGCATTGCTATCCCTAGGTACACCGTACTCAAGAGACTGATAAGCAGAGCGATGCAGCAGGTCAGAAAAGACCTGGCGCACCAACTTAATCAACTCACCAGTCCTGAACTTCACGTCTTTCTGGACAGCATAACAGCCATTGATGACGGACTAAGCCTGAACCAGCTCAGAGGCGGTGCAAAAAGTCTGACCGTACCTGAACTTAAAAAAGAGCTTGCCCTTTATCATCAGTTAGCGCCATGGCGCACGCAAATCAATGGCGTTATCGATGGGCTTAATCTGTCTCTTAAAAATCGACAACACTTCGGTGAGCTCATCAACTATTACGGTAGTAAACTCAAACGATTCAAACGCGCACAGCAGCATCTATGGTTGCTATGTCACCTGACAGAGCGGATACAACTGGCACTGGAACGGTTAACTGATGGGTTCATTTACCA
>NZ_JAWPOT010000245.1:0-719 GCF_033344415.1 Vibrio sp. 1727 | reverse complement strand
TGTATCCCCTGAGTTGGTGAAACTAAAAAGTCTCATTAAAGAAGTTCATATGGCAAGCAATGGCTCTGCTGGTGCAAGAAGCATTGCCGATATGGTGACGACTCAAGGCATAAAACTGACACGCTATCGAGCTTCTAAGATAATGAAATTATTAGGGTTGGTAAGCTGCCAAACACCGCATCATCGTTATAGAAAGGCATCGCAAGAACACGTAGAGATCCCCAACCATCTATCTCGACAATTTGCCGTTACCTCTCCAAACCAAGTCTGGGTGGGAGATGTGACATATGTCTGGACGGGACAGCGGTGGATGTACCTTGCTGTCGTCATTGATTTGTTCGCTAAAAAGCCGATTGGTTGGGCGATGTCAGTCTCTCCCGATAGCAAGTTGACAGGAAAAGCACTCGCTATGGCGTTCGAGTCAAGAGGTAAGCCGAAAGGCGTGATGTTCCACAGTGATCAAGGAAGTCATTACACAAGTCGTTTTTATCGACAACTGTTGTGGCGTTATCAAATCAAACAAAGCTTATCTAGGCGTGGTAATTGCTGGGATAACAGTCCGATGGAACGGTTCTTCAGAAGTCTAAAGACAGAATGGATACCCGTGTCGGGTTATCGGAATTTTAGCGAAGCAAAAGAGAATATAACTCGATACATCACGGGTTATTACAGCCAACTCAGGCCACATCAATATAATGGTGGTCTGACACCCAATGAAT
>NZ_JAWPOT010000244.1:0-721 GCF_033344415.1 Vibrio sp. 1727 | reverse complement strand
ACTTGACTTGGCGGGTGCGATTCTGGCGAAAGAGATCTGTTCTGGTCGCGTCGTTACCGTTTCTGTTTCAAGCATTACATTTAAAAAACCAGTCAGCGTAGGTGACGTGGTTTGTTGTTACGGCGTGTGTAAGAAAATCGGCCGTACATCTATGAGCGTTGACCTAGAAGTTTGGGTGAAACCAGTGAAAGTAGACGGCATCGAAGATCGTTTCATGGTTTGCGAAGCAACCTTTAACTATGTAGCCATCGACAGTGAAGGCAAACCACGTCCAGTGCAAAGCTAAGTTGTCATAAAATCGAATTGCTAGGAAGAATCTCACATTTTCTATTGTTCACTTGTGAGAGGTTCAAAAAAGACGTTAAATTAACACTTTACCCCACCAATTAAGGAACTATGCTATGTGGTACGTCATCTTTTCTCAGGACGTCGAGAACTCATTGGAAAAACGTATGGGCGTTCGTCCTCAACATTTAGAACGCTTGCAACAGCTTCAAGATGAAGGTCGTTTACTTACTGCAGGTCCAATGCCAGCGATCGACTCTGATAACCCAGGAGAAGCCGGCTTTACTGGTTCGACAGTCATTGCTGAATTTGCCTCTTTGGAAGATGCCAAAACATGGGCTGACGCCGATCCTTATGTGGCGGCGGGCGTTTACGAAAACGTGATCGTAAAACCGTTCAAAAAAGTGTTTTAAGTTATGAAAAAATTACTGTGTCT
>NZ_JAWPOT010000243.1:0-721 GCF_033344415.1 Vibrio sp. 1727 | reverse complement strand
ATGCAAAAACACTAGAGAACCTTGCAGCACAAGGTTTTATTCGAGCGCGTATTGACGGCGAAACTTGCGATCTTTCAGATCCACCAACACTTGAGCTACACAAAAAACACACCATTGAAGTCGTGGTCGACCGATTCAAAGTTCGCCCAGATCTGCAACAACGTTTAGCAGAGTCATTTGAGACGACGCTAGAGCTTTCTGGTGGTATTGCGGTGATTGCTCCGATGGATGGCGATGGGGAAGAAATCATCTTTTCAGCGAACTTCGCTTGTCCGCAATGTGGCTACAGCATGCAAGAGCTGGAACCGAGATTGTTCTCATTTAACAACCCAGCAGGCGCGTGTGGAACTTGTGATGGCTTGGGTGTACAACAGTATTTTGATCCAAGCCGAGTGATTCAAGATGACTCACTCAGTTTGGCACAAGGTGCCATTCGTGGTTGGGATCAAAAGAATTACTATTACTTCCAAATGCTGACTTCATTGGCGGATCATTATGGATTTGATTTGCATGCTCCGTTCAACTCTCTGCCAAAGAAAACGCAAGACGTTATTCTCAAAGGCTCAGGTCGCACCGAGATCGAGTTTAAGTACATCAATGATCGCGGCGACATTCGTGTAAAGCGCCACCCATTCGAAGGGATTTTAAATACGCTTGAACGTCGTTACCGCGATACCGAGTCCAACTCGGTTCGAGAAGAGTTAGCTAAATACATCTCGAC
>NZ_JAWPOT010000242.1:0-722 GCF_033344415.1 Vibrio sp. 1727 | reverse complement strand
GTATGCTCTCAACGCAGACTTACCTTCGTTGTTACCCAAATTAATTTGGTGTAACTCAATCAAGTTGTCAAAAAGGTAGCTCGATAGTGGTGTCGCTTGTTCTATTTGTTGCTCGAACGCGGCTTTGCCGTATTTACGAACGTAGCTGTCTGGGTCTTCCCCATCAGGTAAGAATAAGAACTTCAATGTGTTCCCGGTTTTGAGGAATTGAAGTGCGTTTTCTAACGCTCGCCATGCCGCTTCTTTACCTGCTCGGTCGCCATCGTAACAACACACCACGGTATTGGTTTGGCGGAACAACATTTGAATATGATCGCCCGTTGTCGAAGTGCCTAGCGAAGCGACGGAATAATCTACGCCGTACTGAGCCAGAGCGACAACGTCCATATAGCCTTCAACCACCAAAATTTGTGCTGGTTCACGATGCGCTTGTAACACTTCGTACAGGCCATAAAGCTCTTTGCCTTTATGGAATATTGGCGTTTCCGGTGAGTTGAGATATTTTGGCGTACCTTCACCAAGTACTCGACCACCAAAGCCAATTACTCGACCACGACGGTCACGAATTGGAAACATAATACGACCACGAAAGCGGTCATAACGGTTGCCTTTGTCGTTTTCAATCAGCATGCCACCAGTGACAAGCATGTCTTGATTGTCTTTATTCTGGCCGAAGTTTTTACGGACTAAATCCCATTCTTCAGCCACATAACCAATGCCAT
>NZ_JAWPOT010000241.1:0-723 GCF_033344415.1 Vibrio sp. 1727 | reverse complement strand
CAAGAAACAGACTCCCCATTACTAGAGTCACTCGAATCATACGGGTTTTATCTATGTAAAAAGTACCCTATTTCTGTACCCAATAGCTCTAGATCCTCAAGACTTCTTATGAAGCGCTATCTTTCAGAAAAAGTATCAGATCAGCAAGCTGTGGAGACAATAATGCAGTTAAAGATCATGCTAAATGCAGCAATAAAAAAACAACAACAAAGTGAGGATTTAGATATATCGGCAATGCCTAGCCTCAGTCCTACAATATTTAAGTCACTAAAAGATATCGGTATAAATAAGCAATCAGAGTTAAGGAAGGCAGACTTAAATGTTTTGTTCCATAAGATCAAAAGTGGAAACTCGAAGAGCTATAAAGGGGTACGCTTGTTATTTCAGCTACATTGCTTAAGAGAGGATACTCAAGTTCCTTACTTATCTAACGATACCAAACAACGCTTAGTTGATTCTTATAATTTTTTCGCCAACATTAGAGGATACGCCCCTCTGACTTATATGTTTTACAGCTAGAAAATAACCTTGCATTAGTTTCTTTCGACATGCAATTAAACCATCAGTTACAAGGTAACCAGTCGCTCATTAGGCCTCTATTTATTAGTTAGTTTCAAACAGCAATAGATGTTGAATGTATGTAATTCTCCACAAAACATATGGTGACGTTAGCTAGGTATCGTTCACCATACTACAAGTGCTGATTCCCTCATTAACCCTATA
>NZ_JAWPOT010000240.1:0-725 GCF_033344415.1 Vibrio sp. 1727 | reverse complement strand
CTTCAATCTTTTCGCCGTCTTTTGCGATACAAGAATTGGATTCCGGCCCTCTTCATCCAACCAATAACCATCGATGATATGCTCAGAAAGCGGCGTTATCTTCTGCTCTTGTTCAAGATAAATACCATTAATACGAATACCGCGAGAACTGCGAGCAGAAGCTATCATGCCATCGGCGAGAAAGCGCTCCGATACGGCTTTCACGCTTTGATGCTTGTCTAACGTTGTAACGATGCTTTGCGAGTCAGGTATGGTGTCTTTCAGTTCAGGATTAACGAGATACGCACTTTGATGAATCTGCAAATGGCTGGTTTGCCAAGCAATCGCATTTTTGATCATGCTGTCCACTAAACCATTCATAAATCCGATCATGGCGACAACGCCCATCAAACCAAACACCATCGCGCCAAGCATGATGGACGTTCTTAGTTTGTTCCGCCAAAGATTACGCCAAGCCAATTTAATCAACATGCGCGCCCCCTTTCAGCCCGCTGGCGATAGGTAAACGAAGAAGACGAATCATCGGGTAGACAAGGCACAAGGATAAGATGATGAGAACCACGATAATTTGGTTAAGCAGCAAGTGAGGATCGAGAGAAACTGGCACAATGGGCTCAAAACCACTTTCCAACATGACTTGAGCGGCTTCTCCAGTGATTTCAATGGGATTAAAATAGAAGTAGCCAAGCACAGGTGCACTGACGATCAAACCCAAAACAATGCCA
>NZ_JAWPOT010000239.1:0-726 GCF_033344415.1 Vibrio sp. 1727 | reverse complement strand
CGTCTTCATTTTCGACAAACTTAGTAAAGGTGACGCGCAAGTTGACGCGGTCGAGAAAGTCTCGCAGGACAAGCGGCTTATCGTCTGAAGTTAAACGCGCGGTGAACTTGAGCGCTTCTCCGTTATAGAGACGGTTAGGGAATACGTCGGTGCTGAGCTTGAGATGTGAAATTAAGCGGATGTTGTTTTTTGGGGTTACTTTCCCCACAGCTTGCCAAGGACCGGGCATTGGGTTATCGACTGAAATGATGTCGAGTGATGGTTCTTGATACCAACGAACGTTGTCGTAAGAGCCCCACGCGTAATATTTTTTACCATCTGGACGAACTAACACAACAGGTTGAGAACTTTGTTCACGATAAACCAGAAAAGTAATCTGTTCGATGGTCGGGTCGACACGAAAACGGTTATCCAACAAAGACATGGCGGACTCGCTCGCGGCAAATGCGAAACAACTCCAGATCGCTAAAATAGCGACCGACAAAGCCCTCAACATAGCTTCTCCTATTGGTGCCAAATACAGTCGTTTACCAGTTCTAATCTTTTCTGGTGCGCTTCTAATTCATCGGCAGTTGCACGCAAAACCTTTAGTGCTTTTCTTCCTTCAATGCGGCGAATGGTTTCTACCCCGCCTTCTTGTTTGTTGGCGTTAAATTCTAGACTCGTTTGCCCACCAGTCATCAGTAGGTAAACGTCGGCTAGAATCTCCGCATCGAGCAATGCCCC
>NZ_JAWPOT010000023.1:0-65486 GCF_033344415.1 Vibrio sp. 1727 | reverse complement strand
CTACGATGCTTGATGGGTGTAGCCGATCAGATCGTATCTTTTTGATTTAGTTCCATCGATTTAAGCAACAAAGCCTTATTATCCATAAAGAATATTTGATCTTCTTTTTCTTCGAGTTCGTTTTCTAATTTTGAAATATTATCTTTTAAATCTTTGTTATTTTCAATTTCTTTATTAACCATAGAATAATAATCTTTTAGTTTTGTATGCTCTGCCTTAGAACCTTGGTTATATTTTAGTTTAGTTTCTATTTTTTTCATTTGGTTCAGGTAAGACTTTTGATAATCAGGCAATGTGCTTTTATTAAAAAGTTCACGGGCTGATAGTCTACCATCATCAGTCATTGGAACAATATGAGCGTGTATATGTGGCGTTTTTTCGTCAAGGTGCAACACAGCAGATACAAGATTATCACCAAACTCGCTTATTAGCCATTTACGGGCATTTATTGCAAAGTCTTTTGTATTGGTATTACTTTGGAAAAAATCAGGCGAGAGGCTTAATACAGCCTCAATACAAAGCACTGCATTTTTTCTTGGGGTTATATTATTTTTTTCAAACTTGCATTTTACGTCCCTAACGACATTACCTGAGCCAAGTAATTTTTTATTACTTATTTTTGGATTAGCATTCGGTGTTTCTAAATACCTATATACGTGAGCGTTTGATAAGTTTAAATTATTATAATCTTTTATTTTTTCAAATCTTAATATTGTTTTTAATTCCATTTAAAGTCTCCTTATAACTTTCAGAATAATAATATTTAATTGTTTGATCCCGTAGGGCGAACCAAACGAAGTTTGTATAGTGAGTATACAAACGTGTTTGTTCGTATATACATTAAACATATGACCATATATTATAATATTGTCAAATATTGGGGCTTTGACAATCACAATTAGGTAGATATCCACAACCGTTCCAATATCATTCCATAACTGTTCCAATCACATCACACAATAGTTCCAATATTATTCCGCAGTCGTTCCATAATAAAAAGCTACACATTGAATTATCACTTAAAATATCAGATTATTTTGTCATTAATAAAACAACCTAATATATCTTTAAGTATTTATTTATTATTATTTTTAGAATACTAAAAGCCAATTGCGCCATGCGCCTTTCTGATAATCCGCACGCAGTGCCAATAAATACTTTTTAATTGTCTATTTACATTTAATGAATATATGATAGTTGTATTACACAACAGTTCCAAAAAGAGGATATTATGACTAAATATAATGAACTACCACAGTTGCCAAAAATAGAAAAAAATAAGCTGATAATTTTGCTAAATCAAAATGCTGTTAGAGATACTAACTTCATAAGATCATTTGAAAAACCGAGAGATTTTTATCTATTTTCTATATTGCTTCATAACGAAATAATCAGAACAAAAGAAAATATAACTATTGAAATAAGAATAAATGAGCTACAAGAGAAATATAAGATTTTTAGAGGAGAATCAAAATATGACCTAATGGATTTCTTAAACCAAATTAATAATGAAATATTTTCATATTTTGTTTTAGATAAAGAAAATGAGATTTTAACTTACAATATCAAACCTGATTATTTTGATACTAATAGCAATACATTCTTTGTTAATGCCTGCTTATTGAAAGGATTAAAAATTAACTCTCAAAAAATCGCACTGTATTTAATGAGTATGGGACCACACGCTAAGTATCTGCACCTTTCGCATATAGCGAAATTGTTAAGTATTGAGGATAAAAGTCAGAAGTTAAAACAAAAATCAGCAAATACAGCTATGGAAACACTATTAAAATATAACTTCATTAAAGATATTAATTATTTTAGAAGTAAAAAAATATTTTATTTTAAAATGGAAAATATTAAAATAAAAGAAGCATTTCAAGACTTTTCAGATGATTTCGACTTTTTTTAAAAATCGGACTTCCTTTCAAACTTATTTAAAAGTAAGTCAAGTCGCATAAGTTTTACTAAATATTAATTATAAATGATTATTTCTAATCATTTCACTAAGAACAATTAAATCTTTAGTTTTCTTATAGGAAGGGTTATTTGTATTTAACATTAAAATGCGGCAACTAAGATAATCATCAATAATTTGAAGTTGTTCATTTTTCAATGTCGAATATTTAAAGTCCAGTAAGAAATCATCTAACATTTCAGCTTCATCAGGTGTTATATAATTATCTCTCTTAAATATTTTATCAAATAATATTTTATTTTCCAAAAGGATACCTTTTTTACTTAAAAGCAAGTAGTCATCGTGCCAATAGTATTACAGTAAATTGGTTTATTTCTATATATATCTCTTGTCAAATTATCCCAAGCTTGTTGATTAGCTTGTGCGTTTGCTTTGACTGTCGAACTATGTTGAGCGACTTTACTATTCATTTGATAAGCCTGAGCTTCTAACTGCCTGCAATTTTGTTTATTAGCGTAAGCTTTTGAATATTCACTGCTGATCATACTTTCAAGCTTATATTGATCGTAGCTCCAAGTACTCAACACATAAGAAAAGGAGTTTTTAGTCTCGGCAAACATTTTAGGCTCAATGAACTCAGCCTCAAAACACTTATGTAGGTATCCAATAAACTCACTAAAACCTTTGTAATGTTGTTCTGGCATTTTTTGAGATGTGGCACAGCCAGACATAATGATAGCGCAGAATCCTGCAAGCACGATTTTCTTCATATTCACTCCTTGAATGCTACATGGTAAATGAAATTACTGGAACAATTCGTGAACTTAGTCAGATAATTAGAAAGGTACAATACAATGTTAAATAATAGAAAGATTAATTGAGCATTAGAAGAACAACATAATTGATACAAAAAAAGCCGCTATGAGAGCGGCTTTTCGAAAGATGGTACCTGCGGGCGGACTTGAACCGCCACTCCCGAAGGAAAGGGATTTTGAATCCCTCATGTCTACCAATTCCATCACGCAGGCTTTTTATACAACCCTATACAACTTTTATTTGAATAGAGAAATCAATATAAGATATTGATTTAAATGCACTTTAGCATGATAATACTGGAAACGCAACGCCTTTTGAATCCGTCGTGTATACCAATTTCACCACACCGGCATCTTTGGGCTATTGCCCTTTGATGGTTGGCATTATACGTAAGCTTTTGACCTGCGCAAGCAGAAATACCTTAAATAACTATCGTTTGCTGATAATTTCGCCACAAAGTGTGACAAAGCTGTACTCATAAGAAACGTACGCTCCATTTTCTACTACTCTTCCAGATGAAAATGAGTATACGAAACTCTTTTTAAGTTCTATTCACTGTAATATCAGAAACATAACCATTCCCAATGCTCGACAACGCATTATGGAGCATCTCTGCGGCATCTTCTGCTTGCATGAAGTGACTCGTGTCCATCGTATTGCCGCTTGATTTCCAGAATTCCGTATCCATTCCACCAGGATAAACCGCGATAATTTTCATAGGTTTTCCTTTTAGCTCCAAACGAACCGACTCAATTAATCCTTTGACGGCCCATTTCACTGCACAATACGTAGACTCTTGCGCTTTAGGTTGTTGCGCGGCTGTGGACATGATCATGACCACTTTTATTGGATGATCTTTGTAACGCTTTACTAACTCTCTTAGCACATGAATCGCAGAATTCAGGTTGTTATCAATCAACTTTTGAATCTCTTCCGGCTCCTGCTCTTCCAGTAAGCCAAAATAACCACTTCCCGCACTATGAATGACCATTTCAGGGGACTGTTTCACCCCATCAAAGAGCTGTTTCACATTTTGGTGCAATGAGAGGTTGCAAGCTTGATAACCAACGTTATGAGAGAGTTGTTTTGCTAGTGCGGATAGTTTTTCTGTATTTCTTCCTATTACATACGTCTCTTTGCCTTCCGCATCATAACGCTTTGCTAGTTCCGCCCCTAAGCCGCTACTTGCACCTGTAATTACAATCATGCGCTACCTCTTTTCAATCACATACTTTTAATTCATCTATCAATTAAGGTAACAGAATCGTGGTAATTCACACCTCAAGAGCACCATTCTTTGAAGCAAGCAGCTTTCTTACTTTCGTGATGCATGAAATATCAAGCAGAACGACGGGCATTTAACCTATGCTTAAGCAAGAATAACTTTCTGAATTTTCTATCGACTTTCTAGTGAGAACTGAATAGGAGCAAAGAATGACTGGGTCAAAATGGCAGTGGTTACTGAAACAGATGACACGAAAACTGTGGGTCCGGACGTCACTCTACGCATTACTAGCTGTTGCTACCGCCTTAATGTCGATTGTTTTAAACCAGTTCATTACTTTGCCCCCTGCCATCAACGTCAGCAAGGATTTGTTGAACAACATATTAAATATCCTCGCAACCTCCATGCTTGCAGTGACTACATTCTCTCTCAATATTATGGTCTCAGCGTACAGTGCCGCTAGTGCAGGGGTAACGCCGCGAGCGACAAAACTGTTGATGGAAGACAGCACAACACAAAATGCCTTAGCAACCTTTCTTGGCTCTTTTCTATTTAGTTTGGTAGGAATTATCGCGCTAGGTATTGGGGCCTATCATCAACAAGCACAAATTTATCTATTCATCGTGACTATCGCCGTAATCGTGATGATCATACTCACTCTGCTACGTTGGATTCAGCACCTTTCCGTACTAGGAAGGGTCAGTGAAACCACTTCATACGTAGAGCAAGCCTTGTTAGATGCGATAAGAAAACGGGGCAAAGAGCGCTGGCTAGGTGCTCACCCATGGAGCCACCCAGAGCATAAGCCCAGAGGAAGTAAACCTATTTTGAGCCAAGAAATTGGCTACTTACAGCATGTTGATATGCATCACCTCGATAGTATTGCTGAAGCAAACCAATGCACCATCTACCTTGAGCGACAACCGGGAAGTTTTGTGTACGTAGGTCAACCATTGGCTTGGGTTTGTGGAGAATTGCCAGACGAAAGCGAAGTAACGGCAGCCTTCACGATTCGAACGGAGCGTTCATATGATCAGGACCCTCGCTTTGGTTTAGTCGTTATGGCGGAAATCGCCTCACGAGCACTATCTCCGGCTGTAAATGATAATGGCACCGCGATTGACGTTCTTGGGCGTTCTGTACGAGCACTTTCATTATGGGGAGACCTACTCAGTGAGCCGCCTACCAAAACTCGATATCCTAGACTATTTGTGCCCGCATTGAGCTGCCAGGATTTGTTTGATGATGTCTTTTTGCCGATAGCACACGATGGTGCAGCGCAACTCCAAATACAGATTCGCCTACAAAAGGCCTTGCTAGCTCTCTCTAGTATGCACCCTAAGTTATTTTTGTCACCAGCAATCAAGCTGTCAGAAAAAGCTTTAGAGCTTTCATTAAGCCAACATTATACCGAAGATGAGAAACACCAACTCTCTCAGCTATCTAATCTGGTCACAGACCAAAAAGCCAATGGTTAAGAGAGTCGAATTCAGTTGAAACATATTGCTGCACGGCCTCGTGTATCATGACATGTGCTGATAACGTAGGGCTGAAAAGTCACTTCGTTTATACACAATTAAAGACTCTGTGCGTTAGGTCTCTTTTCTCTAGGTGAGGGAATCTATATTCTGACGCACAATTTTTAAGGTAAGTGATGGAATAATGACAACGTCTACAACTCTTCCACCTGCTGGTCTCTTTCGTCGACTTGCAGCGTTGATTTACGACACATTAATTATTATCGCAATTGAAATGATGGCCGCTGGTATTGTTATGGCCGTTTTGTTTGCACTAAATGCAGCAGGATTGTTGAGCTATGGCGAGTACGCAGATGCCGCAGATATGCTCGGAAAGCACCCTGTATTGAGCCCTCTATTTACACTTTATCTTGCGGGTGTGTGGATATATTTCTTTGTGTTCTTCTGGACGCGAGCAGGACAAACTCTTGGGATGCGCGCTTGGAAGCTTCGAGTTCGCAATGCCAAAGACGGAGCACCAATTACGGTAACTCAAGCTCTGATTCGTATTTCGACATCTGGCTTTGGCTTGGCAAATTTGACTGTGCCGATTGATCCGAAGAAACGTGGTTTCCACGACATTTGGGCCAAAACAGAGGTTGTTGTATTACCTAAGGCAAATTAACTTGTCTAGGAACACAAAAAAGGAAGGCGTAATGCCTTCCTTTTACATTTGGTTCGGTAAAACTTGGTTTATTCGATGATGCTTCAGTTATAGCTTTCTTCGTAGCAGTGCAATCGCAATAGCTAAGAACACCAAACTCGGGGCCAAAGCACCAAACACTGGGGATATGCCATACACCAAGCTTAATGGACCAAAGAACTCACTGGATATGTAAAAAGTAAACCCGGCAACCACGCCCGACAATACCCTTGCCCCCATGGTCACGCTTCTGAGTGGACCGAAAACAAAAGATAGCGCCATTAACATCATCACAGCAATTGAAAGCGGCTGAGTCAACTTACGCCAAAACGCCAACTCATAGCGAGATGCATCTTGTTCCGATGCTTTCAGGTAAGTCACATAATCATACAAACCGCTCAGTGACAATTCTTCTGGCTTCACGGTCACCACAGCTAGCTTATCTGGTGCCAAAGAGGTGTGCCACTCCATCTGTTCGATGTCTTGCTTTGAAATTACGTTTTCATTTTCCATGTCCGTAATTTGTACGTAGCGCATCAGCCAGTTGTTATCTTGTTGGTAGTCGACTTCTTCGGCGAAAATAACTTTTTGTAGATTCTTATCATCATCAAAACGCCACATATTTAAAGCATAAAGCTTGTCGTCTTCGACTTTACCGATAAAGATAAAGTCGTTTGCGTCACGAGCCCACACACCTGAGCGCACAGACACAATGCTACCACCTGATATCGCAAACGCACGTAAGTCACGGGCCATCTTCTGGGCCTCAGGAGCGCCCCATTGACCTAACGCCATAACGACAATCATGAGCGGGACGGCCGTTTTTAGTACCGATAACCCGATATCCAGCTTAGAGAAACCAGCAGCTTGCATCACCACCAGCTCAGAGCTTGAAGCCAACATACCTAAGCCGATCAGGGCACCGAGTAATGCCGCCATTGGAAAGAACATTTCGATATCACGCGGCACACTGAGTAACACAAAGTACAACGCATGAGTGAGGTCGTACACACCTCGCCCTACTTTACGTAGCTGTTCTACATATTTGATGATGCCCGATAAGCCAACAAACGTCGCTAAAACCAAGGCAGTGGTAGAGATGATGGTTCTACCGATGTAAAGGTCTAAGATTTTGAACACAGCTTACGCGAGCCTCTTCTTGCGGAATTTGTCTTTTATTCGTCTAGCAGCAACGCTGTCCATCATATTCGCCATGATAGCAACAATCAGCAACATCGCATTGATTGGCCACATACCAATAGCAGCCGGGATGTCACCATCTTCTAATGCAGATTTGGTTGCACTGATCGCCAAGAAATACGCTAGATAGATCAGAATCGCAGGCCCCATTTTGGCAAACCGTCCCTGACGCGGATTCACCGCAGACAAAGGAATAACGAGCATTGTTAAGAGTGGAATACACACAAATAACGAAATTCGCCATTGTAGCTCCGCTTGCGCCTCTGGATCTGGGTGACCTATCAAGTCAACCGTTGGGTATGCTTCCCAGTCTCGCCCTTTCTTTTTGACCTCACGTTGGCCGATAACACCTTCGTATTCATCGAATTTCGTGATCATATATTCAACGCGAGTAGGCACACCTTCATAACGCGTACCTTCTTTCATAGTGATGATCTGACGACCGTCCGAAAGCTCTTTTACTTCACCAGAAGATGAGAACATCACACTCGGTAACACTGAATCTCGAGGGCGCATCTGCGCAACAAAAACGTTGCTCAAGGTATTGTCTTTAATGTCATCGATGAACACAACCGATGAACCGTCTGGTGTACCTTGGAACTGACCTTTTTTAAGTAGGTCAACGCTGTTTTCTGACGCTACCTGCTCATAAAGCTGCTCAACGCGGTCTTGAGACCACGGCGATAGCCACAACGCATTGAAAGCCGCCACCGCTGAAGTAATCAACGCTAGGTATAAGGCCGCTTGAACCAAGAATTTATTACCAATACCTGTCGCGTTCATTACGACAACTTCGCTCTCTGCATACAGACGACCAAATGTGATCAATATGCCGATATACAGACTTAAAGGCAGCATTAACAGACCCATTGCTGGCATGTTCAAACCAACAATCGAGAAAATCAATCCAGCAGGAATATCCCCATCAGAAGCATCAGCAAGAACACTTATGAATTTCTGGCTTACAAACACCAAAAAAAGTACGAAAAAAATCGCAAATTGGCTCTTGAGTGTTTCGCGGATCAAATATCTAACAATAATCACGCTGAAATTACCTATACAAAACTTGTTTTTTTGGTCGAATCACTATAGTTTCCCGTTGAACCATTTATTTTTTTAAAAATTATAAACTAGATGTTAGTCGCTTAATCAGCTCTGCATGTAAGCCTGGAGCTAAAATTCAACAAGTAAGCGATCATTATCTAACATTTAGAGCAATTTGTCTTCAGGATGTAGGAGTACGCATGGAGTTCAGTGTAAAAAGTGGCAGTCCAGAGAAACAACGTAGCGCATGTATCGTTGTTGGTGTGTTTGAACCACGTCGCCTTTCTCCAGTAGCCGAACAACTTGATAAAATCAGTGACGGTTACATCAGTTCACTACTTCGCCGTGGTGATCTAGAGGGTAAACCTGGTCAGATGCTGCTACTGCATCAAGTACCAGGTGTTTTGTCAGAGCGCGTTTTACTTGTCGGTTGCGGCAAAGAGCGTGAACTTGGCGAGCGCCAGTACAAGGAAATCATTCAAAAGACGATCAGCACACTTAACGAGACAGGCTCAATGGAAGCGGTATGTTTCCTAACTGAACTGCATGTTAAGGGTCGTGATACATACTGGAAAGTGCGCCAGGCTGTAGAAGCGACTAAAGATGGTCTATACACATTTAATCAATTCAAGAGCGTGAAACCTGAGACTCGCCGCCCACTGCGCAAGCTTGTTTTCAACGTACCAACGCGTCGTGAATTGAACTTGGGTGAAAAAGCAATCACTCATGGTCTTGCTATCGCATCAGGTGTCAAAGCCTCAAAAGACCTTGGCAACATGCCGCCAAACGTAGCTAATCCAGCTTACCTTGCTTCTCAAGCTCGTCGTCTAGCGGACGATTACGAAACCGTAACCACCAAAATTATTGGTGAGCAAGAGATGGAAAAACTGGGTATGACCTCTTACCTAGCAGTAGGCCGTGGTTCTAAAAACGAATCTATGATGTCTATCATCGAGTACAAAGGTAACCCTGACTCAGATGCAAAACCGATTGTGCTCGTAGGTAAAGGTCTAACCTTCGACTCAGGCGGTATCTCTCTAAAGCCGGGTGAAGGTATGGATGAGATGAAGTACGACATGTGTGGTGCGGCATCGGTATTCGGTACAATGAAAGCGCTAGCGAAGCTAAACCTACCAATCAACGTTATTGGTGTTCTAGCGGGCTGTGAAAACATGCCTGGCAGCAACGCTTACCGTCCAGGTGACATCCTAACGACCATGTCTGGTCAAACTGTAGAAGTTCTGAACACGGATGCTGAAGGCCGTCTTGTTCTTTGTGACGCACTGACTTACGTAGAGCGTTTCGAACCAGACTGCGTGGTTGACGTTGCAACGCTAACTGGTGCTTGTGTTATCGCACTAGGCCACCATATCAGCGGCGTAATCTCTAACCACAACCCTCTTTCTCATGAGCTAGTAAACGCTTCTGAGCAAGCGAGTGACCGTGCATGGCGTCTACCAATGGCAGACGAGTACCACGAACAGTTGAAGAGCCCGTTTGCGGATATGGCAAACATTGGTGGTCGCCCTGGTGGCACAATTACTGCGGGTTGCTTCTTATCTAAGTTCGCGAAGAAGTACAACTGGGCACACGTCGATATCGCAGGTACCGCGTGGAAATCAGGCGCAGCGAAAGGCTCAACGGGCCGTCCTGTCTCAATGCTTGTCCAATTCCTTTTGAACCGCAGCGGCCAAGAGACAGAAGAGTAATTTCTGAACAGAATCTAAAAGGGCCGCAAGGCCCTTTTTTATTATCCTAATTTTCTAAAATGAAAGTGGGACTTAAGATGGTCTTAGGAAGAGACCCAAGGCAAGTGAGAGAATGATGCAAACTGCAACCTTCTACATCATTAACGAAGAGAGCCCGCAAGCAACGGTGGCTGGCTTTGAAGAATACATCGTGTTTTTGGCTCAGCACTTTGCTCGCCAAGGCGCTAAAGTGTATTTAAACTGCCAAGACAAACCACACGCCGAGCAGCTCGCTGAAGCCTTTTGGCAAGTTGATGCAGACAAGTTCATGGCACATAACCTCGTAGGCGAGGGACCGAAATACGCCACCAACATTGAAATCGGCCATGAAGGTGTAAAACCTAATTGGAACCGTCAGCTGGTAATTAATTTGGCGGAAAATGAGACAACCTTTGCGAACAAGTTTGCTCAAGTGGTAGACTTCGTGCCCTGCGAAGAAAAAGCTAAACAACTCGCAAGAGAAAGATATAAAATTTACCGTCAAGCAGGTTACCAGCTGCAAACGATCGAAATTCAATATCCTTAACGGTCAATCCTTATAGTTAAGGCGATCTTGTTAAGATCCCTCACTTATAAAGATTGACTAAGATTCAACCATCAACGTATCCATTAAAAGAGCGCTATGGAAAAGACATACAACCCAACTTCAATCGAACAAGCTCTGTATCAGACTTGGGAAGAGAAAGGCTACTTTAAGCCACACGGTGACACTACTAAAGAATCATACAGCATCATGATCCCGCCACCGAACGTCACTGGTAGCCTACACATGGGCCACGCGTTCCAAGATACGATCATGGATACGCTTATCCGTTGTGAACGTATGAAGGGTAAAAACACCCTTTGGCAAGTAGGTACTGACCACGCTGGTATCGCAACTCAGATGGTTGTTGAGCGTAAGATCGCTGCAGAAGAAGGCAAAACAAAACACGATTACGGTCGTGAAGCTTTTATCGACAAAATCTGGGAATGGAAAGGCGAATCTGGCGGCACTATCACTAAGCAGCTTCGTCGTCTTGGCGCATCTGTAGACTGGGATCGTGAACGCTTCACGATGGACGATGGTCTATCTAACGCCGTTCAAGAAGTGTTCGTACGTCTATACGAAGACGATCTAATCTACCGCGGTAAGCGTCTAGTTAACTGGGATCCAAAGCTACACACAGCGATTTCAGATCTAGAAGTAGAGAACAAAGACACTAAAGGCAACATGTGGCACTTCCGCTACCCACTAGCAGATGGCGCAAAAACAGCGGATGGCAAAGACTACATCGTTGTTGCAACGACTCGTCCAGAGACCGTGCTAGGCGATACAGGTGTTGCAGTTAACCCAGAAGATCCACGTTACAAAGATCTTATCGGTAAAGAAATCATCCTTCCTATCGTTGATCGTCGCATCCCAATCGTGGGCGATGAGCACGCAGATATGGAAAAAGGTACTGGCTGTGTGAAAATCACACCTGCGCACGACTTCAACGACTACGAAGTAGGTAAGCGCCACCAGCTACCAATGATCAACATTCTGACTTTCGACGCGAACATCCGCGACTCAGCAGAAGTATTCAACACTAACGGCGAAGCAAGCGACGCTTACAGCACTGAGCTACCAGCTAAATACCACGGTATGGAGCGTTTTGCCGCTCGTAAAGCTATCGTTGCTGAATTCGACGAGCTAGGCCTACTTGAAGAAGTGAAAGATCACGATCTACAAGTTCCTTACGGCGACCGTGGTGGCGTGGTTATCGAACCAATGCTAACTGACCAATGGTACGTGCGTACTGCGCCTCTAGCGAAAACCGCAGTTGAAGCAGTAGAAAACGGCGACATCCAATTCGTTCCTAAGCAATACGAAAACATGTACTTCTCTTGGATGCGTGACGTTCAAGACTGGTGTATCTCTCGTCAGCTATGGTGGGGTCACCGCATCCCAGCTTGGTACGACAACCAAGGTAATGTTTACGTAGGTCGCACTGAAGAAGAAGTTCGTAAGAACAACAACCTAGAGTCAGTCATTGAACTTCACCAAGACGAAGACGTACTGGATACGTGGTTCTCTTCTGCACTATGGACGTTCGGTACTCAAGGTTGGCCAGAGCAAACTGACGATCTGAAAGTATTCCACCCTTCAGACGTACTAGTAACTGGTTTCGACATCATCTTCTTCTGGGTTGCGCGCATGATCATGATGACCATGCACTTCGTGAAAGACGAAAACGGCAAGCCACAAGTACCATTTAAGACGGTTTACGTTACTGGTCTAATCCGTGACGAAAACGGCGACAAGATGTCTAAGTCGAAAGGTAACGTCCTTGATCCAATCGACATGATCGATGGTATCGACCTAGAGTCTCTCGTAGAGAAGCGTTGTGGCAACATGATGCAGCCTCAACTAGCGAAGAAGATCGAGAAGAACACTCGTAAGACGTTTGAAAACGGTATCGAAGCATACGGTACAGACGCACTGCGTTTCACTCTTGCAGCAATGGCATCAACAGGTCGTGATATCAACTGGGATATGAAGCGTCTTGAGGGTTACCGTAACTTCTGTAACAAACTATGGAACGCAAGCCGTTACGTAATGATGAACACAGAAGAGCAAGATTGTGGCTTCAACGGTGGTGAGATTGAATACTCACTAGCAGACAAGTGGATCGAGTCTCAGTTCGAACTTGCAGCGAAAGCGTTCAACAACCATATCGACAACTTCCGTCTAGATATGGCGTCTAACACGCTTTACGAATTCATCTGGAACCAATTCTGTGACTGGTACCTAGAGCTAACTAAACCCGTTCTATGGAAAGGTACTGAAGCGCAACAGCGTGGTACTCGCCGTACGCTAATCACGGTTCTTGAGAAGACTCTGCGTCTAGCTCACCCAGTGATTCCTTACATCACTGAAACTATCTGGCAAAGCATCAAGCCACTAGTTGAAGGTGTTGAAGGCGAGACAATCATGCTTCAAGCACTGCCTCAATTCGACGAAGCAAACTTCAACCAAGAAGCGCTAGACGATATTGAATGGGTGAAAGCGTTTATTACCAGCATCCGTAACCTACGTGCTGAATACGACATCAACCCAGGTAAGCCGCTTGACGTTATGCTGAAAGCAGCAAACGCAGAAGACGCTGCGCGTCTAGAAGCAAACAAACAAGTACTAATGTCTCTAGCGAAACTAGAATCTGTACGCGTACTTGCTGCTGACGAAGAAACGCCAGCGTGTGCAACAGCATTGGTTGCTAAGTCTGAGCTAATGATCCCAATGGCAGGTCTGATCGACAAAGATGCTGAGCTTGCTCGTCTAGATGGCGAAATCAAGAAGACGCACGGCGAAATCAAGCGTATCGAAGGCAAACTGGGCAACGAAGGCTTTGTAGCGAAAGCACCTGAAGCTGTTGTTGCTAAAGAGCGTGAGAAGCTTGAAGGCTACAAAGAGACACTAGCTAAGCTAGAAGAGCAGAAGACAACGATCGCTGCGCTTTAAGCCTCAGTGAAAGAGAAGAATTAACACTTCTCACTTTTTGGTTCAAAAGGTTGGTCATCATGGCCAACCTTTTTTGTATACATTTCACCAAAACCATCATCAATAGCTTCCCCCTATCACAACAATACTCATTACCCATTAGCATTAATGAGAATTATTATCGATAATAAGCTCATCGAAACAAACACGATTGAGTAATTATCATGAAAAAGACACTAACTTTCGCAGCACTGCATTTTACTATCGCATTTAGTGTCGCTTACGTACTCACAGGCGACATTCTAATTGGTAGTTTAATTGCCATGATTGAGCCTTCAGTGAACACCGTAGCCTTCTACTTTCATGAAAAGGCATGGGCAAAAGTCCCAGCACTTAAAGCTCGTCAGTGGATGACCAAATTAAAAACCGCAAGCTTTGCGACCGTGCACTTCAGCGTCGCTTTTACCGTGGTTTACTTACTAACAGGTGATGCATTTGTCGGCGGCGTAATGGCGATGCTAGAGCCGAGTTTGAACACGGTGGCTTACTACTTCCACGAGAAAGTATGGATGCGTAAATCATCAGAAAAAGCTCCAGCACCGCAGTTTTGTTTACATCACCACGCTTAAACATGGAGGCTCACTACGTCTCCTAACGAGAAAAATGACATTTACCATTGACAAGGTTGCGCACCGCAATTAATTTAATTGCGGTGCGCAACCTTATTTTTAGAGGTAAGTGATAATGAACGCTCGTCAACTTCGACACTACTCCCGTCAAGCCGTCCGATTGCTTGGTATGCTTGATAAACAATGCGGCGATGTCGCTCTCACTCCAGTGCAAGCGCACGCATTGGGTGAAATCCAATTGCAGCCATTGACCATCAATCAGCTGGCACAGCAGCTTAATGTCGACAAGTCCAACGCGAGCCGAACCGTTACTGGTTTGATTAAATTAGGTTTGGTCGAGAGCATCGAAAACCCAAAAGACAAACGTAGTCAACTCGTAGCGATTACAGAGCAAGGCCAACAGGCGTTATCAGAACTGGACCAACAGCAAAACCACTTCTTTGAACAACTGCTTACCCAACTCGATGACAGCGAGCAAGAGCAACTCAAACTTGGTCTAGAGAATTACCTAAAAGGGCTAACAAAAGTGTGTCAGTCTGAGGAATACGTTCTTCGACCTCTTACTAAAGCAGACAACCCGCAAGTCGCAGATGTGATTCGTAAAGTCTCTGCAGAATACGGCTTAACCGCAGACAAAGGTTATGGTGTGGCCGATCCAACGCTTGATGATATGTATTCGGTTTACAATCAATTCGGGGCCGCCTATTGGGTCATTGAACATCGCGGAGAGATCGTTGGTGGCGGTGGCTTTGCCCCTTTAGCTGGCGAGCCAAATGTGTGTGAACTACAAAAGATGTACTTCTTACCTCAAACACGAGGACACGGTTTAGCCAAACGCATCGTCGCATTGAGCTTACAATTGGCGAAACAATTTGGGTATCAGCAGTGCTATTTAGAGACAACTGAATGTCTGAGAGAAGCGGTAAGCTTGTATGAAAAGCTAGGCTTTGAGCATCTCGATGCCCCGCTTGGACAAACAGGGCATGATGCATGTGAAGTCGTAATGCTTAAGATGCTGTAATAGATAATATTTTTAGACGTTAAAGCACAACATGGGTAACACAAAGCTCCTGGCTCAAGGCAACAGTGAAGTTTTGGTGCTGCCCATCCAACTCAACAGACAACTGGTAGAGATCACTTGGATCAGGATCAGTAAGATCGGCATACTTTGGCGCTTCGATCTGGAATAAAGCGCTCGCATGCTCCGCTCGGACATCAATAGGAATATGGTAAGTCATGCCATTGAACTTAACCGATGCCGATACTAAACCCGGCGCAAAAGTTTGATAGTACAAGTCTACTTTAAACTCGCAACCACCACCGTGGTGCCAAATCTGCTCGGTTGCCACGCGGTCTAAACGTACATTGCGAATGAACTGCAGATACGGTTCTTGCCATACCCCTAAGCGCTCATCACTTTTTTTATATTCATGATCGGACAGAGAGCACAGCTCAGGTTTATCTTCATCAAACAGAAGATCCTCTTCTTCCTCTAAGAACAAGATTTCAAAGCGGTTACGCCCCATTTGCATGAACGGACGAATGTCTTTCTTGTAGACATTTTGAGAACCGTCACAGTCGAACAATGCTACTCCGTTCAAACGCACTTCTGCATGGTAATCCACACCACCCAACACCATTTCTACCGCTGGGAATGCCATCATGGATTCGTCCACTTCAATGTCATGCATCAGGTGCCACTCTTGCTGACGAATTGCTTCTTCTGTCAGTTCAGCTGGCAATACCTGACTCAAAGGAGCAGGGAAAGTAATGTCATCCTGTGGGATAGAAAGGTCCGTCAGTGGAGAGACTTGCCATAAACCGGCGAGTGAGAGTTGCATATACACCTTGAGCTAGATCAATTTTCACGCATTATAGGGAGAAATCCCCTATAAACTCAATGTGAATTATTTATCGCCTCCACATTCGTCAGTTTTTCAAGGAATAAAAAAACCAGCGTTAAACGCTGGTTTTTCCAAAAGTAGTGAGCTTTGATTACTCGTCGTCTTCATCTTCTTCAGGGTAAAGCGCATCTTCGCCTTCGTAGTACGTACCCCAACCGTCATAGATGATGTCGTATTTTTCTGCCAAGTGAATCAATTTTTCAACTTGCGCATCAATCGCTTCTGCGTCTAGTGCGGACTCCATAGTCGCATCACAGCAAAGCAACTTGTTACCATCTTCATCTTCAGTTTCTTCTGCTTCAAGAACTTCAAAGCCCATCTTGAATGCTTCAACTACCGCTTTTTCTAGCGTGTCAAAATCTTCGGCAAACAGGTGGTGCTCAATTTCGTATAGCGAATCTGGATCGCTGCCATCTTCTAGCAATGCTGCAATGATATCGCGAGTCTCTTCCTTTTGAATCTCAATTAATTCTTCTACTGATAGATATTCATCTTCGTGAGACATGTTTTGGCTCCAGATTAGTTACTTGATGGAAACACAATACCCGATACTGAGTATGCTGATCCGGTGAAATATGGCATGGATTGCGATGAAAAGCCACAAACAAACATCATACCACTGCGATTCTTATCGGTTATTTGAATCTAAATATTAAACCGACCACACAAAGAAACAAAAAATTAACAAAGAATGGCATTTTTTAATATTCAGAACATCCTAATTGACACTTAATGTGGTTATTTTCTCTTTCTATGCGTGTTTATGATGCTTTCTTGAATACACTCACGTGTAAAACGAAGAAGCATAACGAATAAATTCACTTTAATAATGCATAATTTAGAATAAAAATGCACGTTTTATGCACTGTGCATGTATTCTTTCTCAACGGGAAAATTAGAATAAAAACGCACGCACTCTAATTTTAGTAAAATAGCATTTATATCTAATAACAAATTTCATAAGAATCAAAATAAAAATAAAAAACTCACAAAACCAGAAACACCAGAATATAAGCAAAGCTTGATAACTTGCATCTTTCTAGGAAGCTTGTCATAACTAATGGCTGGAAAATTTGTAAGGATACAAAATGAGCAAGCTGTACGTTGGATCAGAAGTTGGTCAACTTCGACGAGTTCTATTAAATCGCCCTGAACGCGCCCTAACCCACTTAACTCCGTCAAACTGTCATGAGTTGCTATTTGATGACGTTCTTGCTGTAGAAGCGGCAGGTGAAGAGCACGATGCATTCGCACGTACGCTGCGCGAGCAAGACGTTGAAGTGCTTCTCCTCCACGATTTACTGGTCGAAACCCTCGCCGTTCCAGAAGCAAAACAATGGCTGCTGAACACTCAGATTTCTGACTTTCGCTACGGGCCAACATTTGCGCGAGACCTACGCCAATACTTTTCAGAAATGGATGATGAACATCTTGCCTGCATCTTTTTAGGTGGCTTAGCTTACTCAGAGCTACCAATCTCCTCATCTTCTATGCTGCCAAAAATGAAGCGTCCTCTCGACTTTGTTATTGAGCCACTGCCTAATCACCTCTTTACTCGTGATACCTCATGTTGGGTTTATGGCGGCGTTTCTCTTAACCCGATGATGATGCCTGCACGTCAACGTGAAACAAACCACCTACGTGCGATTTATCGTTGGCACCCAATTTTTGCTGGCCAAGATTTTATCAAATACTTCGGTGACGATGATCTGCATTATGATAATGCTAATGTCGAAGGCGGTGATGTGTTGGTTATTGGTAAAGGTGCAGTTCTGATCGGTATGTCTGAGCGTACGACCGCGCAAGGCGTAGAGAACCTTGCAGCGAGCCTATTTAAAGCAGGCCAAGCGACCGAAGTGATTGCAATTGATCTGCCTAAACACCGCTCATGTATGCATTTAGACACAGTGATGACCCATATGGATGTAGATACTTTCTCTGTCTACCCTGAGATCATGCGCAAAGATCTCGACACATGGCGCTTAACACCAAAAGGCAACGGTGAAATGCATGTTGAAGCCTCACATAACTATCTGCACGCGATTGAGTCCGCTCTTGGCTTAGATCAGCTGAAAATCATCACCACTGGTGGCGACAGCTATGAAGCGGAACGCGAACAATGGAATGACGCCAATAACGTTCTAACTGTAAAACCGGGCGTAGTAATTGGTTACGAACGCAACGTATACACCAACGAAAAATACGATAAAGCTGGCATCAAAGTACTGACAGTACCTGGTAACGAGCTTGGTCGTGGTCGCGGTGGCGCTCGCTGTATGAGCTGTCCAATAGAACGAGACGATATATAACTTACTCGTCTCTTTACATTAGGTGAATCAAAACTAAGGTTGATGTGAATACATCAACCTTTTTTAGCTTTATTTAAAAATAATTATTCACAATAAAAGCATTTATATGTTTTAATGAATTCTATTAATCTAATCACATGTACTAAGGGACGAGCTATGGCTTTCAATTTACGTAACCGCAACTTTTTGAAGCTATTGGACTTCTCAACCAAAGAAATCCAGTTTTTGCTCGAACTGTCTGCAGAGCTGAAAAAAGCTAAATATGCAGGAACAGAGCAGAAGAAACTTCAAGGTAAAAACATCGCACTAATCTTTGAGAAATCTTCGACTCGTACCCGATGTGCGTTTGAAGTCGCTGCCTTTGACCAAGGTGCTCAAGTCTCTTACATCGGCCCTTCTGGCTCGCAGATCGGTCATAAGGAATCGATGAAAGACACCGCTCGTGTTCTTGGTCGTATGTACGACGGGATTGAATACCGAGGCTTTGACCAATCCATTGTTGAAGAGCTTGGTACTTATGCTGGTGTTCCAGTTTGGAATGGTTTAACGGATGAGTTCCACCCGACCCAGATCCTTGCTGACTTCCTGACCATGCAAGAGCACGGCCGTGGTAAACAGCTACATGAAGTAACCTTCGCTTACCTAGGTGATGCGCGCAACAACATGGGTAACTCACTTATGGTGGGCGCAGCGAAAATGGGCATGGATATTCGCCTTGTCGCGCCAAAAGCGTTCTGGCCTGAAGAAGAGCTCGTGGCAACTTGTCAAACTATCGCGCAACAAACCGGTGCAAAAATCACGTTAACAGAAAGCGTTGAGGAAGGTGTGAAAGGTTGTGACTTCCTATACACCGACGTTTGGGTGTCTATGGGTGAGTCTGCCGAGGCATGGGATGAGCGTGTAGCGTTAATGACACCTTATCAAATCAATATGGACGTGATTGAGCAAACGGGTAATCCACATGTGAAATTCATGCACTGCCTTCCAGCTTTCCACAATGATGAAACCACCGTCGGCAAAGAAGTCGCTGAAAAATACGGTATGAAAGGCCTTGAAGTAACAGAAGAGGTATTTGAATCGGAATACTCCATCGTATTCGACGAAGCTGAAAACCGTATGCATACCATCAAAGCCGTGATGGTTGCGACGCTAGGAAGCTAAACCAGCGCGCAAAAACAGCCGATAAAAACCATGATGTAATCGCTTGCGCTCACGAAAGTTAAGCGTATAATGCTCGGCAATTTGTCTGAGGATTAAGAAATGACCACGCTGATTGCTGACGTAAAAACGCGATTTGCTCTCGCTAAGCGACTACGCTTACGTGGTGTTATTTTCGTTAATTCTATTGAATTTTAAAACCTCCCCATTGGGGAGGTTTTTTTATGTCCAAAATTCCTTTCGGTTATTTGGATGTAGTCATCAATGTTATAGGGAAGAAGATCATGGCGAACTCGCTTTACCAGAAGCACATCATCTCTATTCCAGAGCTTTCACGCGAAGAACTGGAACTTATCGTAGAAACAGCAGGTAGCCTTAAAAAAGCACCTCGACCAGAACTGATTAAAAACAAAGTCGTTGCAAGTTGTTTCTTTGAACCATCAACACGTACACGTTTATCGTTTGAAACAGCGATTCAGCGCATTGGTGGTGACGTGATTGGCTTTGATAATGATGGTAATACCTCTCTGGCGAAAAAAGGCGAAACACTCGCAGATTCAGTACAAGTCATCTCTTCTTACGTCGATGCCTTTGTGATGCGTCATCCACAAGAAGGCGCCGCTCGCTTGGCCTCTGAATTTTCAAATGGCGTGCCAGTGATCAACGCGGGCGACGGTGCAAACCAACACCCAACTCAAACGCTACTCGACCTATACACCATCGCGGAAACACAAGGGCGTCTAGACAACCTGAACATCGCATTCGTAGGTGACCTAAAATATGGCCGCACAGTGCACTCACTGACTCAAGCCTTAGCAAAGTTTAACAACATCCGCTTCTTCTTTGTTGCACCAGATGCGCTGGCAATGCCAGATTACATCTGCGAAGAACTAGACGAAGCTGGCATTCAATATAGCCTACACACAGACATGGAAAGTGTGATTCCTGAACTGGATATTCTGTACATGACACGCGTACAGAAAGAACGTTTTGACGAATCGGAATACGCACATATTAAGTCGGCTTACATCCTAACGGCGGCACTACTAGAAGGCGCGCGTGAGAACTTGAAAGTACTGCACCCACTACCACGTGTGGATGAAATTACAACTGATGTTGATAAAACGCCTCATGCCTACTTCTTCCAGCAAGCTCAAAATGGCGTGTATGCTCGCCAAGCACTGCTGGCGCTTGTTCTAAACGAAATACTGTAATCGAGGGGAAAAATCATGGCTAAAGAAACTCAATTGCAGGTAGAAGCAATCAAAAATGGTACGGTCATCGACCACATCCCTGCGCAAATCGGCATCAAAGTATTAAGACTGTTCGATATGCACAATTCATCACAACGAGTAACGATTGGACTGAACTTGCCATCATCAGCACTCGGTCATAAAGATCTACTCAAAATCGAAAATGTGTTTATCAATGAAGAGCAAGCGAGCAAGCTAGCGTTGTATGCTCCTCACGCGACCGTGAATCAAATCGAGAATTATGAAGTGGTGAAAAAGCTCGCGTTAGAGCTTCCTGAGCGCATCAATGATGTATTTGAATGCCCGAATTCAAACTGTATTTCTCATAATGAACCAGTAGAAAGCAGCTTTAGCGTGTTCGAGAAAAAACAAGAAATCCGCCTAAAGTGTAAATACTGCGAGAAAGTGTTCTCACGCGAGATCGTAACCGAGCGATAAACACGCCGCACGACTAGGCTGTGATACGTTTAAAATACCCTGCAATGTCAGGGTATTTTGCTCTTTACCTACCGAGGGTTTAGAGGCAAACTGAGAATCTTTATTCCCTACAACTGATGGAAAAAATCAAATGACGAAAGTACTTCACACTGAGTCTGCACCAGCAGCAATCGGTCCTTACGTTCAAGGCGTAGATCTAGGTAACATGGTTCTTACTTCAGGCCAAATCCCAGTAAACCCAGCGACAGGTGAAGTGTCTGCTGATATCGCAGAACAAGCTCGTCAGTCTCTAGAAAACGTAAAGGCTGTAGTTGAATCTTCAGGTCTTAAAGTATCTGATATTGTAAAGCTAACGGTTTTTGTTAAAGACCTAAATGACTTTGGCACAGTGAACGAAGTTTACGGCAAGTTCTTTGATGAGCACGGCGTAGCAAACTACCCTGCACGCTCTTGTGTAGAAGTAGCTCGCCTACCAAAAGATGTTGGCATCGAGATTGAAGCAATCGCTGTTCGCAAATAATTGCACTTGCTGACAAACATAAAAAAACGGGTAGCTCAGGCTACCCGTTTTTTATTGTCTTTTCGTGATGATATCGCAGTAAAACTTAAGCAGCGTTGCGCTGTTTGACTTCTTCATCTAACGATTCAAGCTTCTCTTTCATCTGTTCACGACAGATATTCGCTAACTCGCGAATGCCCTCTTTACCATAGCCTTCAGTGCTGATTGGAGGTAGCATTTCAACAATCACATGACCATTGTTCCAACGGTTCAGCTTAATTTTATTCGTCGAGCTACATACGATAGGAATGATTGGCACACCTGCACCAATTGCCGCATGAAAAGCACCTGTTTTGAATGGAAGCAAACCACGCCCACGAGAACGCGTGCCTTCTGGGAACATCCACACAGAAACATCACTTTCTTTCATACTGCTCACGACCTGATCGATAGTACCTTTTGCTTTAGAACGATTCGCTCGGTCAATCAGAATGTTACCCGTAAGCCAGTAAAGCTGACCAAACAGTGGCATCCAAGCCAAGCTCTTTTTACCTACTGTCACAACTTTCGGAGTCACAGCCGCAGAAACAGTAAACATGTCCCAGTTGTTCTGGTGGTTAGCAATGTAAACATGTTGGCCGCGTGAATACGCATCTTCAGGGATACGCAACTCTAACTTAATCCCAAACACACGAGACATCTTGGCAAACAAACGGCCAAAAGTGAAAACGTGCTTAGGGTTTCTAGGGCTTAATAGGCAGTAACCACAACCACCAATAAACATAACAATCGCAAAGATAGCGACAGCAAATACACGTAACAGTGCAATCATTCTTGTTCTCCAGGAACCGGCTTTTGCCAGATACAGCTATTAATATCTCTCTTTCCATAAAGGGAAAATATGGTCATGAGAGTGATATAAAAAAGCCGAAACTCAGGTTTCGGCTCTCTTGATATCCAAGTTACCTGCGGTGCAGTTTAACTTGACTAGCTCACTCGCTCAATATTTGCGCCAAGTGCAGCCAGTTTATTTTCGATTTTGTCGTAACCACGGTCGATATGGTAAATACGATCAACGACGGTTTCGCCTTTAGCAATGCAACCTGCAATAACCAAACTAGCCGAAGCTCGTAGATCGGTTGCCATGACTTGCGCACCGCTGAGTGACTCAACATCACCACAGATAACCGTATTGCCTTCGATCTCAGCTTTAGCGCCCATACGCATGAGTTCTGGTACGTGCATAAAGCGGTTTTCAAAGATAGTCTCTGTGATCACGCCGCCACCTTTCGCCATCATGTTCAGAAGCGTAAATTGAGCTTGCATATCCGTCGGGAAACCAGGATGTGGCGCAGTACGTACACTTACCGCTTTTAGCTCGCGGTCGGTCATATCAACGGAGATCCAATCTTCACCCGTTTCGACAAGCGCGCCAGCTTCTTCCAGCTTGGCGAGAACCGCTTCAAGCAAATGAGCATTAGTGTTGCGACATACCACTTTACCGCCAGATACTGCTGCTGCGACAAGGAATGTTCCCGTCTCAATACGGTCAGCAACCACGTTGTGTTTACAACCGCCTAGGCGCTCAACACCTTCAATCGTAATGGTATCTGTGCCAGCGCCAGAGATTTTTGCGCCAAGCTTATTTAGGAAATCAGCGGTATCGACGATTTCAGGCTCACGCGCAGCGTTATCTAGTGTTGTTGTGCCTTCCGCCAGCGCTGCGGCACACATGATGGTGATCGTCGCGCCTACGCTGACTTTATCCATCACGATGTGCGCGCCTTTTAGACGACCATCCACTTCTGCTTTCACATAACCATCTTCTAATGTAATGGTTGCGCCAAGCTGCTCTAAACCAGAAATATGTAGATCCACAGGACGAGCGCCAATAGCACAACCGCCTGGTAAAGAAACCTGACCTTGACCAAAGCGCGCCACCAAAGGACCCAAAGCCCAAATAGAAGCACGCATGGTTTTCACCAAGTCATAAGGCGCACAGTATTCTGTAATACTGCTTGGATCAACATGAACAGAGCCATTGCGGCTTACTTTCGCGCCTAAACGCTTAAGCAATTCCATGGTTGTATCGATATCACGAAGGTGTGGTACGTTTGCCACTTCTACTGGCTCTTCCGCCAAGATAGACGCAAATAAAATCGGCAGTGCTGCGTTTTTTGCACCTGAAATGGTCACTTCACCAACTAGTGGTTTATCTGACCCAATAACTCGAAACTTTTCCATCAATAAACCTTAAAGCGACATCAATTTCTTATCACGAGCCCACTCTTCTGGTGTGAACGCTTTGATTGATAATGCGTGAATGTCGTTACGCTGGATGTATTCCATCAGAGGAGCATAAATTAGCTGCTGCTTCTTAACGCGGCTCATTCCATCGAAACAAGCATCAACAGCAACCACTTCATAGTGGCTACCTTCACCTTTCACATGCACTTCTTGAAGGTTTAGTGCTTCTTCTAATAACTGTTGTACTTTTGCGCTATCCACAATTTACCCCTGATAATTCTGTATGTGTTTGGCCACTAAAGATTCAACATTGCTCAGTTGAAACAAAGTGCGCAGTTGCGCCGGCACGAAACTGAGCATTATATGACAGTTTTGCTTTTTTGCATGCTCTAATAAGTGGATTAACATCACCATTCCTGCAGAGTCGACGCGCTCTATCTCTTTTAGCGAGCATTCCAGCTCCGATTGAGCAGGTTGCCATTGCTGTGCATACGCCCACAATGAAGGCACTGTATCTCTATCAAGTGCCCCTGTTAGCTTAAGAATGTTTTGATCCAATTGCCACTGAGCGGGAGTCTGGGCCATTATTTCTTAGCCTCGAAGCGGATCGGTTCTGCGGCCAATTTTTCTAGGTCTTTAGCAACAGATAGAATACCTTCTTGACGAATTTTACTGTTCCATTCGGATTGTTTACTAGAAAGCAAACTAATGCCCTCTGCAATCATATCGAATGCTTCCCACTCACCAGAGTGGTTGTCTTTACGCAGTTTAAACTCAAGTTTGATGTTTGGACGCGGAGTATCGATGATATCAACTTTAATGCTTGTAATACGCTTAGAGTCATCAATGCTAGGCTCAGGACCAAACTCAATTTTTTGGTCAGAGTATTGCGTCAACACTTGTGCATAAGACGCAATCAGGTACGCACGAAATGCATCGATAAACTCAAGTACATCTTCACGCTTAGCACCTTTTAAGTTTGGACCAAGAAGTTTTAACCCTGCATAGCGGTAGTTGACGTAAGGCATTAGCTCTTCTTCAACGATCACTTTAAGTAAATTTGGATCTTGTTTGATTTTCGGCTGTTCGGCTTTCAATCTTTCGAACGTGACTTCAGCTACCTGCTTCATCATCTTATAAGGTTCAGTTTTATCCACCTCTGCTGCTGTTGCTCCAAAGACGCTAAACACAGCACAAACTGAAAGTAGTAATCTCGCTAACATAGTTATTCCTTACTTGAGTCGTCTGAACCACCTACGCTGTATAGTACTTGACCAATTAAGTCTTCAAGCACAAGCGCCGATTTGGTGTCTTCGATGGTATCACCATCCACTAGCATGACTTCATCATCAAAAACGAAGCCAGGTACTAAACCAATGTATTGCTCACCAATCAGGCCAGATGTCAAAATTTGTACGCTCGACGTTTCTGGGAACTGATTGTATTTGCTATTGATAGATAGTGTTACAACTGGCAATAAGTTGTCTGGGTTAAGCGAAATACTACTTACTCGACCAATCACAACGCCCCCCACTTTTACGGGAGAACGAACTTTTAAACTGCCAATATTATCGAACTCGGCTTTGAGGGTATAAGTATCACCAGAGCCAATGCTTTTTACGTCAGCAACTTGAAAAATCATCACAAGAATCGCGCAAATTCCCGCTAATACAAAGCTGCCAACCCATAATTCAGTTTTACGTGTTTGTTGCATGATTAATTCCCAAACATCAATGCGGTCAGTACAAAGTCTAATCCTAGTACTGCTAAAGAAGAATGCACAACAGTGCGCGTAGTTGCTCGGCTGATCCCTTCCGATGTTGGAATAGCATCATAACCGTTAAATAGAGCGACCCAAGTAACCGTAATTGCAAACGCAAAACATTTGATCATACTGTTACCAATGTCTTGCCCTAGCTCAACAGAGGACTGCATCGCTGACCAAAAACTGCCGTGATCAACGCCTTTCCAGTCAACACCAACAAGCTGAGCGCCCCAAATTCCCACAGCCATGAAAATCATAGCCAGTAAAGGCATTGAGATAACCCCAGCCCAAAACCGTGGTGCAATCACTCGTTTCAATGGGTCTACCGCCATCATTTCAAGGCTAGACAGTTGTTCCGTTGCTTTCATTAGACCTATCTCTGCGGTTAACGCAGAACCGGCACGACCAGCAAACAAAAGTGCAGTAACAACGGGTCCTAATTCACGGAGTAACGAAAGCGCTACCATTTGCCCCAAACTGCCTTCTGCGCCGTAATCCACCAACACAACATAGCCTTGTAGACTCAAAACCATTCCAATGAACAGACCAGATACGACGATGATCGCCAGCGACTGAACACCAACAGAATAAAGTTGCTTAACAAGCAGAGGAAAGCTTCTGATCGGTTGTGGCTTAGAAAATAGCGCCCCAATCAACATGAAAGTCGCACGACCAAATGCTCCGCAAATAGAAAGCGTGCGTCGACCCAGCGAGGCGACAAAGTGAATGAAGTTATCGACCATCAAATAAGTCCTTTTCGATACTTTGAGAAGGGAAACGAAACGGTACAGGACCGTCGGCATCACCTTGTAAGAACTGCTGGACACGAGGATCAGAGTTTTGAGTCAGCTCTTCTGGCGTACCATAGGCGATGATTTTTCCATCGGCCATCAGGTATACCCAGTCAGCAATACTCATGACTTCAGGTACGTCGTGAGAAACCACAATAGAGGTCAAACCTAACGCTTGGTTTAGATTGCTAATTAGCTCAACCAAAACGCCCATAGTGATTGGGTCTTGCCCCACAAACGGCTCATCGTACATGATCAGGTCAGGGTCAAGTGCGATTGCACGAGCCAAAGCAGCGCGTCTTGCCATACCACCTGAAAGCTCACTCGGCATTAATTGCGCCGCGCCGCGTAGACCGACAGCTTCGAGCTTGAGTAACACCATGGTGCGAATCAAATCTTCCGATAAATCGGTATGCTCTCTCAATGGAAAGGCGACATTATCAAAAACATTCAAATCAGTGAATAAAGCCCCTGACTGGAACAACATGCTCATTTTCTTTCGAGCATGGTAGAGTTTTTTACGCGAGAGAGAGGGAATATTGTCTCCATCAAACCAGATCTCTCCTTGCTCGGGATACAACTGACCACCAATCAAACGCAGCAGTGTTGTTTTACCAATTCCCGATGGTCCCATAATGGCCGTCACTTTGCCCTCAGGAACATGCAGATCAATATCATCAAAGATCATGCGTTCTCCCCGTGAAAAAGTGAGGTTGTTCACGGTGACTAAATCGTTGTTCGACATATCATCTCTTCTACTGTAGGAGCGTTGCAACTCACGGAATCATCAAGCAGATACTCATCGGAGTTGAATTCTACGTTTAATAAAGTAACGTCGGTACATTTATTAGGCTGCAATCATAAGCACATTGGCGTTGAATTTAAAGCACTGTTCAATTAAATAAAGTCGACTATATCCCTGCAATTTCTCATGGTTTATGACCTAATTAGCACGAAGTGTTTAAATCCTAGACCAGAATTGCTCATTTAAATGAGTGAGATTTACATACATTTTCGTTACTAACCTTTAATTTATTCTTCGTTTATCTTCCATTTTAGGCCGCAAAAGGTCAAAATTAGCGGTTATTCATTTTACTTATTTAATACTTAGGAATTCTCATGCTCGAAGCCGTTGCGTTGCTTATAGTCGGTCTTGTTTTGCTTGTTTGGAGTGCAGATAAACTTGTTTTTGGCTCTGCAGCGATAGCCCGCAACGTCGGTATTTCCCCGCTTGTCATCGGCATGACAATCCTTGCGATGGGCTCATCTGCCCCTGAGATGATGGTATCTGCAACCGCTGCTTGGGATGGCAAAACAGATACAGCGGTGGGTAACGTATTAGGCTCAAACATAGCGAACATTGCGTTAATCCTAGGTATTACAGCGCTGATCAAGCCTTTGTCGATTAGCTCCGCCGTCATCCGCCGAGAACTTCCACTCATGATAGCCGTAACCGTACTCGCTGGTATTCTGCTTTGGAATAGCCATCTCGGTTTTTATGAGGGTGTCTTATTGTTTGTACTCTTTGGGGCATTTTTATTTGCTATGTTGCAAATCAGCCGCAAAGAGCAAAAATCAGGTGATGTTTTTCTTGATGACCAAGAGTCAGAGATCCCAGAAGGCGTCAGTAACCCTAAAGCAATCATGTGGGTGGTTATTGGCTTGATACTGCTTCCTTTGGCAGCCAGCATGCTGGTTGATAACGCGGTAATTATTGCTAAACACTTTGGTATGAGCGACCTTGTTATCGGTCTAACTATTATCGCCATTGGCACTAGCCTGCCAGAACTAGCCGCATCACTTGCGGGAGTTTTAAAGGGTGAAGACGACATGGCTGTCGGTAACATTATCGGTTCGAATGTGTTTAACATTCTGGCGGTAATGGGGATTCCTGGCATCATTAATCCATCGGTGCTCAGTGAGTACGCGATGGGACGTGACTTCTGGGTCATGTTAGGCGTTTCATTGTTACTTGTCGCGATGTGTTTGGGTAAATCACGCAGTATTAACCGTATTGAAGGTGCCATCTTGTTTGTGTGCTTCTTAGGTTACCAAGTGTACTTATTCGCAAACATGACCGCTTAATTACCACGATCAATAAGTAGAGATCTGATATGTCCAATCAATTTGATTTTCGCGCTGCTGCTAAACAAGTTCTTGATATCGAAGTTGCTGCTCTGCAAGAGCTAGATACCTACTTTGATGATCAATTTGAAAAAGCGTGTGAACTTATCCTTTCCAACAACGGCAAAGTTGTCGTTATGGGTATTGGCAAGTCAGGCCATATTGGTAACAAGATTGCCGCCACTCTGGCAAGCACTGGGACTTCGGCGTTTTTCGTTCATCCAGGCGAAGCCGCACATGGTGACTTGGGTATGATTAGCCCTGGTGACATTGTGCTGGCAATTTCTAACTCTGGTGAATCAAACGAAATTCTGTCTCTATTTCCAGTATTAAAGCGCCTGAATATTAAGATCATCAGCATGACAGGTAAGCCAGAATCAAATATGGCCAAGCTGTCTGACTTACACCTGCAAATTACGGTACCTCAAGAAGCTTGTCCGTTAGGCCTGGCGCCAACTAGCAGTACGACTGCCACATTAGTGATGGGAGATGCATTAGCCGTAGCTCTGCTTCAAGCTCGTGGTTTTTCTGCCGAAGATTTTGCCCTATCTCACCCAGGTGGTGCACTGGGGAGAAAACTGCTACTTAAGTTGTCTGATATTATGCACTTTGGAGAAGCGTTACCTAAAGTTTCTCCTGACGCATTAATTCGCGATGCCCTGCTTGAAATTTCAGAAAAGGGGTTAGGCATGACAGCCATCGTCGATGAGCACGATGCTATGCTTGGTATATTCACCGATGGTGATTTACGTCGTACCTTAGACAAGCGTATCGATATTCATACGACGGCAATTGGCGAGGTCATGACGACAAACCCAACCACAGCACACCCTGATATGCTGGCGGTTGAAGGTTTGAACTTGATGCAGAATAAAAACATTAACGCTCTGATTTTATGTAAAGACGAAAAAATTGTGGGTGCACTGAACATGCACGATTTACTAAAAGCTGGCGTGATGTAATATCAGCACAAACATTTAAATCATTTATTAGACGAATAAAGGCAATGGTCAGGGAAGTACTGAGCTAAACGATAGGCCTTCATTATATGAGTTTTACTCGCCTTATTTATTTGCTCTTGATCTTCGTTGTAGCGTGGTGCGGTTATTACCTACTAACCCCTAAAGGCAACGACGCAATTCAAGTAGCACCAGATTCTGAACTGCCCATGTTCAGTGGTTCTGGATTAGAAAACATCACCTACGGTGAAGATGGTGTCCGCAGTTACATCATTCGCTCCACTAACTTAGACCATTATGCTAAGAGTGGAGATACTATTTTTAATAACCCGACTTTGATGGTTTACCGTGAAGGTAGCGTCATTGAATGGAAGGTGACTGCCACAAGAGCAGTGTTAGATGAAGACCAAGTTTTGACTTTATATGACAAAGTCTTAATGCAAAATCTTCTGCCTGGTGCGAGTTTTGATACCATGGCAACAGACAAATTGGTCATTAATCTAACCAATCGTGATTTTAAAGCTGACCAACAAGTGATGTTGGTTGGACCACAATTTGAAACTACTGGAGGCGCAATGCAAGGCAACTTAAAACAGCATACTGCGACTCTGACAGATGAAGTTCAAGGTCGATATGAAACCGTTACACCTTAGCCTACTGGCACTGGTATTGGCGGCGCCTCAAGCGCTGGCACTCAAGTCGGATACTCAACAGCCGGTTTACATAAACTCTGACACCCAACAGGTGGATATGAAGAGTAACCAGGTTGTTTTTGAAGGCGATGTATCTCTTAAGCAAGGGAGCATCAATATCGATGCTGATAGAATCGTGGTAACTCGCGATCCTAAAACCGAAGCAATTAAACAGATTCAAGCATTTGGTAAACCTGCGAAGTTTTCTCAGCTGATGGACGATGGTAAAACACTTAGTGGTCAAGCTACGGAGTTGGATTACCGTATTTCTACAGACGAACTGACCATGAAAGGTCAAGCGCAGCTGGCGCAAGACAACAACACCATCAAAGGTTCTTCGATTCGTTACCAAATTGGTAAACAAAAGCTAGTCGCAGATAGCTCTAAGGAAGAGCGCGTTACGACCATTTTGCAACCCAATCAGATAGAGAACTAATATGGCAGTACTGAGTGCGAAAAACTTGGCGAAAAGCTACAAAAAACGCAAAGTCGTCACTGATGTTAGCTTAGAAGTTGAATCTGGTCAGATTGTTGGGCTGCTCGGTCCAAACGGTGCGGGTAAAACCACCTCGTTTTACATGATTGTCGGCTTAGTACCTCGCGATGAAGGCACCATTACCATTGACGACAATGACATCAGTATTTTGCCGATGCATAGCCGTTCACGACTTGGCATTGGCTATCTTCCGCAAGAAGCGTCGATTTTCCGTAAGCTTTCAGTAGAAGATAACATCATGGCCGTACTTGAAACTCGTCAAGAAATGACGAGGGAAGAGCGCCAAGATAAACTGGAAGATTTGTTGGAAGAATTCCACATCCAGCACATCAGAACCAGTGCTGGTATGGCACTATCAGGGGGTGAGCGACGCAGGGTGGAAATCGCTCGAGCTTTAGCGGCCAACCCTCAGTTCATTTTATTGGATGAACCTTTCGCTGGTGTTGACCCAATTTCGGTTAATGACATCAAGAAAATCATTGAGCATCTGCGCGATCGTGGTCTCGGAGTGTTAATCACTGACCATAATGTACGTGAAACACTGGACGTATGTGAAAAAGCCTATATCGTGAGCCAAGGGCACCTAATTGCATCGGGAACTCCGGCAGAAGTTCTCAATAATGAACAGGTGAAACAAGTTTATCTCGGCGAACAATTCCGTCTATGATTATATTAGGAACGGTAAGATTCTGAGCATTACAAGGTAAGTAACACTGAATGAAACCTTCATTACAACTCAAGCTAGGTCAGCAGTTAGCCATGACGCCACAGTTGCAGCAAGCGATTCGCTTATTGCAATTGTCGACACTCGATCTTCAACAAGAAATCCAAGAAGCGTTGGACTCAAACCCATTATTGGAAGTTGAAGAAGGCCAAGACGAGCCTCTAGCAAACGGTGAAGATAAGTCAGCGGTCGAGGCTGCTGATAGCAACAGTGCTAGCGAACCAACAGAAATTGACGTTCCAGATAGCTCCGATGTGATAGAGAAATCAGAAATTAGCTCTGAACTTGAAATCGACACGACTTGGGATGACGTCTACAGCGCGAATACTGGTAGCACTGGCTTAGCTCTTGATGATGATATGCCCGTCTACCAAGGCGAAACCACTGAATCATTACATGATTACCTCATGTGGCAGCTTGACCTAACACCATTCAGTGAAACCGACCGCACGATTGCATTAGCGATTATTGACGCTGTTGACGACTACGGCTATTTAACTTTGTCGCCTGAAGAGATTCATGAGAGCTTCGATAATGAAGAGATAGAGTTAGACGAAGTAGAAGCCGTTCGTAAACGCATTCAACAATTCGATCCTCTTGGCGTTGCATCGCGTAACTTACAAGAATGTTTGTTACTGCAACTGACGACCTTCCCAGAAGACACGCCATGGCTTGCTGAAGCCAAAATGATACTTGCGGATCATATTGATCACCTAGGCAACCGTGACTACAAGCTCGTCATCAAAGAGACTAAGCTGAAAGAAGCCGATCTGCGTGAAGTCTTAAAGCTTATCCAACAGTTAGATCCTCGTCCAGGTAGTCGCATCACTCCTGATGATACCGAGTACGTAATTCCAGACGTATCCGTTTTTAAAGACAATGGCAAATGGACCGTTTCTATAAACCCGGATAGCGTGCCAAAATTAAAAGTAAATCAACAATATGCTCAATTAGGCAAAGGTAATAGCGCGGATAGCCAGTACATCCGCAGCAATTTGCAAGAGGCAAAATGGTTAATTAAGAGCTTAGAGAGTAGAAACGAGACGCTACTCAAAGTTGCAAGATGTATTGTTGAACATCAACAAGATTTCTTCGAGTATGGTGAGGAAGCCATGAAGCCAATGGTACTCAATGATGTCGCTTTGGCTGTGGACATGCATGAATCCACGATTTCTCGTGTAACAACGCAAAAATTTATGCATACACCACGTGGTATTTTTGAATTGAAGTACTTCTTCTCTAGCCATGTTAGTACTGACAACGGCGGAGAATGTTCGTCAACAGCAATTCGTGCACTCATTAAAAAACTGGTCGCAGCAGAGAATACTGCCAAACCACTGAGTGATAGCAAGATTGCTGCTCTTCTGGCTGACCAAGGGATTCAGGTCGCAAGACGTACGATAGCCAAATATCGCGAATCCTTGGGAATTGCCCCTTCAAGTCAGCGTAAACGCCTATTATAAGGCACTAACTGAAAAGGAAAGTCTATGCAAATCAATATTCAAGGCCATCACGTTGATCTTACCGATTCAATGCAAGACTATGTAAATTCTAAGTTTCAGAAGCTCGAAAGGTTCTTCGACCATATCAATCAAGTGCATGTTGTACTAAAAGTTGAAAAAATTACTCAAATCGCGGAAGCTACGCTTCACATAAATCAAGGCGAAATCCACGCATCAGCCGATGACGAAAATATGTATGCCGCGATCGATTCGCTGGTAGATAAATTGGTTCGCCAACTTAATAAGCACAAAGAAAAACTAAACAGTCATTAATCATGCAACTGAGCGAAATACTGTCATTGGACTGCACCAAAAGTGCGGTCCACTGCACGAGTAAAAAACGCGCCCTTGAAATGATCAGCCGTATCGTGGCTGATCAAACGGGCCAAGATTCTACCGAGCTGTTCGAATGCATGCTCAATAGAGAAAAAATGGGCAGTACCGGTATCGGAAACGGTATTGCGATCCCTCACGCGAGAATGCAATCAAGCGACAAGGCCATTGCTGTCTTACTGCAATGTGATGAAGCAATCGAATTTGATGCGATTGACAATCGACCTGTCGATCTTCTTTTTGCGCTCCTTGTACCAGAAGAACAGTGCAAAGAGCACCTCAAGACTCTATCCTCTATGGCAGAACGTCTGAGCGATAAGCAAGTATTAAAACTACTGCGTAATGCTCAGAGTGATGAAGAACTTTACGACATCATGATTCACCAATAAGCAGGACTAACTCCATGCGACTAATCGTTGTTAGCGGGCACTCAGGTGCCGGTAAAAGTATTGCGCTTCGTGTACTGGAAGACTTAGGTTACTACTGTGTTGATAACCTGCCAGTTAACTTGCTGGACGCATTTGTTCATTCTGTTGCTGACAGCAAACAGAATGTTGCAGTCAGCATTGATATTCGTAATATTCCTAAAAAGCTAAAAGAACTGACGAGTACACTAGAACAGTTAAAAACTGAGCTTGATGTGACCGTGCTTTTCTTGGACGCTAATAAAGAAACGCTACTCAAACGCTACAGCGAAACACGCCGAATTCACCCGTTATCTTTAGGTGGCACCTCCCTCTCGCTCGATCAAGCCATCGAGCGTGAGAAGCAAATTTTGACGCCACTCAAAGCGCATGCAGATCTGGTCCTAAATAGTAGTGGGCAGTCTTTGCATGAATTGAGTGAAACCGTGCGTATGCGCGTTGAAGGCAGAGATCGCAAAGGGCTCGTTATGGTATTTGAGTCTTTTGGTTTTAAATACGGCCTGCCTTCCGATGCCGATTACGTATTCGACGTTCGCTTCTTACCTAACCCACATTGGGAACCAGCACTACGCCCGCTTACAGGTCTGGATGCTCCTATCGCCGCATTTTTAGAGCAACACCAATCGGTGTTAAGTTTGAAATATCAAATTGAAAGCTTTATAGAGAATTGGTTACCTCTGCTTGAGAAAAACAACCGCAGCTACCTGACCGTTGCAATCGGTTGTACTGGTGGTAAGCACCGCTCGGTGTACTTAACTCAGCAAATCGGTGAATACTTCTCCAACAAAGGACACCAAGTACAAATTCGCCATACCTCACTAGAGAAAAACGCTAAGGAGTAGCCGTGGAGTTAAGTCGTAAAGTATTGATTCAAAACCGCCTTGGCTTACATGCTCGTGCAGCAGTCAAACTGGTCGAACTGGCACAGAGCTTTGAAGCGGTCATCACCATCGACAATGAAGAAGACAAAACCGCCACAGCAGACAGCGTAATGGGCCTGTTAATGCTAGAGTCCGCTCAAGGACAATACGTCACGATCCACGCAACGGGTGGGCAAGCGGAAGAAGCACTGGATGCCGTTTGCCACTTGATCGAAGATAAATTTGATGAAGGCGAGTAGTTTACTCGCTTTTTTTCTTACCTCCCATTATCTTTCTCTTCCCTGACCTAATAAATAAATTTGCTTAGTATCATAAGTTGTTATTAAAAGGCGCCTAGAATTAAGTTATTATTCAACGCATTGTAAATATCAGGAATTGGGAGGAATGAATGGCAGAGCAAATTGAATTCGACCAAGCTCACCAAGCCCTCCAAGAAGTCACAGAAGCGCTAGAAAATGGCCGCTTCGTCCATGTTCGTCGTCAATTACAGGACATGGAACCTGAGGATATCGCTCACCTTTTAGAAGCCTCCCCACGTAAGAGCCGTGAAGTTCTTTGGCAACTCACCGACCCTGAAGATTATGGTGAAATCCTTGACGAGCTGAACGAAGACGTCAAAGACAGCCTCGTATCCAAAATGGCACCAGAAGCGCTTGCAGAAGCGACAGAAGGCATGGATACCGATGACGTGGCTTACGTACTGCGTAGCTTGCCTGACAACCTGTCACGCGAAGTCCTGTCGCAAATGGACTCCTCTGACCGTCTACGGGTCGAAACCGCCCTATCCTACCCAGAAGACACTGCGGGTGGACTGATGAACACCGACGTCATCACAATTCGTGGTGACGTCGATGTGGACGTAGTTTTGCGTTATCTACGTATGAAAGGCGAGCTTCCAGAAGCTACGGATGCCCTGTATGTGATCGATGAAGAGAGTAAGCTCATCGGTGAACTGCCGATCACGACGCTTATTACCACTCAGCCAGACGTAAAAATCGTTGATGTAATGGAAGACGCGGACGAGGCCATCACCGTCGATACTAGCGACTCAGATGTTGCGAGTCTGTTCGAACGCCGTAATTGGGTATCTGCACCTGTTGTTGATGAAAACTTGCATTTGGTCGGTCGTATCACCATCGATGACGTGGTTGACGTTATTCGTGAAGACGCGGAACACTCGATGATGAGTATGGCGGGTATGGACGATGACGAAGATACTTTCGCGCCTGTTGTAAAATCAGCTCGCAAACGCAGTATCTGGCTTGGCGCTAACGTATTAGCCGCCCTTGCTGCTGCTTCCGTTTCTAATATGTTTGAGGCCACATTAGATCAAATGGCGGCCATTGCAGTATTGATGACGATTGTTCCGTCCATGGGTGGTGTCGCTGGTAACCAAACCGTCGCACTAGTGATTCGTGGTCTTGCTCTTGGTCATATCGGTGACTCAAACAAACGCGAACTGTTAATGAAAGAAGCTTCGATCGGCTTACTCAACGGTATCATGTGGGCGCTGATTATTGGTGGTATTGTTGTTGCTTGGAAAGGTAACTGGATGCTCGGAGGAATCATTTCCGCCGCCATGCTGACCAACTTATTGGTCGCAGGTATTGCAGGAGTAACGATTCCAATCCTATTGAAAAAAATGAACATCGATCCTGCTTTAGCTGGTGGTATGGCATTAACAACGGTGACGGATGTGATTGGTTTATCTGTCTTCTTAGGGCTTGCCACAATACTGATTACCTAACAGAAAAAACGAAAAAGCCTGATGAACACATCAGGCTTTTTTGATTCTGAATTGCTAGAAAAGCTTATTCACCCGCCACTTTCATGGTATCCAGTAGGATAGAGCCCGTTTGGATTTGTGAGCGCGTTTCAATATCACTACCAACCGCCACAATCTTGGTGAACATGTCTTTTAGATTACCTGCGATGGTAATTTCTGATACTGGGTATTGGATTTCGCCATTCTCAACCCAGAAGCCTGCGGCACCGCGAGAGTAATCCCCCGTTACCACGTTCACACCTTGTCCCATGACTTCTGTCACTAGAAGACCAGTACCGAGCTCTTTAAGCATTTGTTCGAAGTTTTGGCCTGTCGACTTCACGTACCAGTTATGAATCCCACCAGCGTGACCTGTCGGCGTCATCTTCATTTTACGTGCGGCATAACTGGTTAACAGATAAGTTGCTAGCACACCGTCGGTAATGATCTCACGGTCTTGAGTGTACACACCTTCACTATCGAATGGACTTGATGCCAAACCACGCAATACATGCGGACGTTCTGAGATATTGAACCATTCAGGAAGCACTTGTTTGCCTAGATGGTCAAGTAAGAAAGAAGATTTTCGGTACAGGTTACCACCGCTGATCGCCATAACGAGATGGCCAATCAAGCCTGTCGCAACATCAGCCGCAAACATGATTGGGTATTGACCTGTTTTTAGACGCTGCGCATCTAGGCGGTTAACCGTATTCTCTGCCGCCTTACGACCCACCGTTTCTGGGGTCCATAAGTCATCACGATGACGTGCCACGGTGTAGCTGTAATCACGTTCCATCTCGCCGTTTTGACCAACGCCAATTACACAACAGCTAGTACTATGTCGGCTAGACGCATAACTAGCTAATAAGCCATGGCTATTGCCATACACTTTCACGCCGTAATGACTATCATAACTCGCGCCATCACTTTGTTTGATTGCACTATTATAATTTAGCGCCTCTTTTTCTGCTGCAATCGCCACATTGGCAGCATAGTCTGGATCGGGTGCGTCAGGGTGGAAAAGATCAAGCTCAGGGATCTCTTGCACCATGTATTCTTTCGCTGCAGGGCCTGCAAATGGGTCTTCAGATGTGTAATGTGCAATATCTAGCGCCGCTATAACGGTTTGCTCGATTGCAGCTTCACTTAAATCAGACGTGGAAGCACTGCCTTTGCGTTGACCTCGGTAAACGGTAATGCCCAGCGCACCATCGCTGTTGAACTCGACATTTTCTACTTCACCCATACGAGTTGAAACACTTAAACCAGTGCTTTTAGTAATTGCGACTTCGGCGGCGTCAGATTTTGCCGATGCAAGCTTTAAAGCTCTTGCTACGGCTTGCTCTAGCTCGGTACGTTGCTCAGCAACCTGCTGTTTAATATCCATTGTCTTTCACATCTTGTCTTTGATGAACAATAGGATAACAAGAATTTCGCTTTCTCCCCATGATTCTTGTTAAAATAGTCATAATATTAATCAAAACACAGGCAACTGAAATGGCACGTAAGAATCAAAAAGCGCCATGGGAACCAGAAGAAGAGATCATCTGGGTAAGTAAATCCGAGATGAAGCGAGACATGGAAGAACTGCAAAAGCTAGGTGAGGAGCTTGTCGGCCTCAAACCTTCAGTTCTAGAAAAGTTTCCATTGAGCGAAGATTTGCGAGAAGCAATTGCTGACGCGCAACGCTTTAAAAATGAAGCGCGTCGTCGCCAATTACAACGTATCGGTAAATTGATGCGTTACGAAGATCCAGAGCCAATCCAAGCCGCACTGGATAAAATTCGTAATAAGCACTCTCAATTAACGGCGGTATTCCACAAACTTGAAGCGTTGCGTGATCGCGTAGTGGAAGAAGGTGACAAAGCCATTGATGACGTAATGGAAATGTACCCAGAAGCGGATCGTCAGCGTCTACGCCAACTTGCTCGCCAAGCAGCGAAAGAGAAAAAAGCTGGGAAACCAGCAAAAGCGTACCGCGAAATCTTTCAGATCCTTAAAGGTCTAAACGAAGAAGAGTTTTAATTCGAGGGCTCAAGCAATGAGCATTCGATTTAAACGCAAAAAGCAGACGTCAATGTCTGCTTTTTTTATCTTTGGTTTTACAGTCAGCGTTACACTAAGCGATTAACGCGGTCTCCGCGCTCGAAAGCGTTAATGTTCTCAATCAAGATTTCCGCTAAACGTTGGATAGATGAGTCGCTGCCCCATGCAACATGCGGTGTCAGTAACAAATTAGGTAAACTCATATTGGCAATCAGCGGATTGCTCTCATCAGCCGGTTCTTGTGTAAAAACATCAAAACCAGCCGCTGCAATTTCTTGCTGTTTTAAGGCATCCACCAGTGCGCTCTCATCCACCAAACCTCCACGCCCTGTATTAATCAAAATGGCGTTGGACTTCATTTGTTTCAACTCTGCTTGACCAATTAAATTCTGAGTATGATCGTTGAGCGGGCAATGCAAAGTCAGCGCATCGGAGCGTTTTAATACTTCCTCAAACGACACATAACCTGGTCTACATTCTGCCGCCCCTTTACGCTCAGAAAACAACACGGTCATTCCTAACGCTTGAGCCAGATTCGCCGTCGCTTGCCCTAGTGCCCCACTACCAACAACACCTAACGTGCTACCACCAATATCCCCGATTGGGTGAGTAAAAAAACAAAACTGCTGGTTACGCTGCCACTCACCTGCGGCAATATCTTGGTGGTACCCAAATAAATTCCGTCTTAAAGCGAATAACATTGCCATCACGTGCTCGGGCACCGAACGCGTCGCATAACCACGTACATTAGCAACCGCAATATCATGATTAGCACAGTAGTTCACATCGACGTTGTTAAAACCAGTTGCGGCAACCGCGATCATTCGTAATTTTGGTAGTTGCTCTAATACATGTTGGTCAAGCAGGACTTTATTGCTAATCACGATATCGGCATCTGCTAACCTTTCTATTACCTGCCCAGGCGCAGTTAGGTCGTACTCACGCCAGTGGTGCGGAAAGCTAGGTCGTGGGATCTCAATATGTTCTGGGATGGTCGCTCGGTCTAAAAATACGATGCTTGGCAAAGACATAACAACTCCTTGTTCACGGCTGAAAGACAGGATACATCAACCACAGTAACGAAATAGCCAAAAATAGCGAACTAGAAAGAACCGCTGTTGAGTGCAATTGGCATTAAGGGTGTGGCAACGTTTTATAATCAGGCAATGTACGCTCTGGCGAAAAATAGTTAAAGATCATCGCCTCGGCTTCAGGATAAAAGTCACAGGGTACAAAAATACTTCTCAACTGATCCGTAGCTGGGTGATAAAAACTTAGCTCCGCAGCGTGCAACTCTAAACGCTCTGAAAACTGATACGCCTCTTCAGTTGCATAAAACTCATCACCAATAATCGCATGACCAATCGCCATCAAATGCACGCGTAACTGATGCGATCGACCAGTAATGGGCAGTAGTCGCACAACGGTCGTATGGGTGCCATCAGGGTGTACTTCACGCTTCACCACTTGGAATAAAGTTTGAGATGGTTTGCCGTCGTCGAAACATACTTTTTGTCGTGGACGATTTGGCCAATCACAAATTAATGGAAGATCAATATTCCCTTCTTGCGGCTCAACATGCCCCCAAACACGTGCGTAATACACCTTGTGAGTGAGGCGATATTGGAACTGCTTTTTTAATGCTCGCTCCGCTGGTTTGTTTTTCGCCAGCAACATCAACCCTGATGTCGACATATCCAAGCGATGCACAACTTGAATTTCTGGATGCAACTCTTTGAGGCGGCTCCACATGCTGTCGTAATGCTCTGCAAGGCGACCAGGGACAGACAGCAGCCCTGATGGTTTATTCACTGCCAGAATGTCGTCATCCTCAAAAACGATATCAACCCAAGGGTCGGTGGGAGGGGTATATTCAAGCATTGCCATGGGAGATCTCTACAAAATAAAAACGCCGCGATTATATACCCAAATAGCATCCAGATGCAGGGTTCGGAAGAAAAGTTAAAACCAATAAAGTAAAGTCAATCCTTTAGCATAAAAACTAAAAATAGCACGTTGTAAATTTAGTTTGACAACAAGACGCATAACTGAATAGAGTGCTAGATGCACACAGCATGATATTCGCAAAGAATACTTAAAATAAATACATCAAATACAGCATTTAAAAGACATTACCGTTGCGCAGTATAGGGCGAGCGCTCAGCCTGTCATGTACTGCGGTATGTATCTCTTTAGAAAGATACATAAGATAAAAAGGACAATAAGCAATGGACTCCGCCGTTATAGATAAACCCCAATCCAAACTTTCCTTATTTTTTCGTTCGCTAGGCCCCGGCATATTAATGGCATCTGCTGCGGTCGGTGGCTCTCACCTCGTGGCATCAACCAAGGCTGGTGCGATTTATGGTTGGCAATTGGCTGCACTGATTCTGCTCGTAAACCTGTTTAAATACCCTTTTTTCCGAGCGGGCGTACAGTACACCATGGGGACAGGGCTCACTTTGGTTGAGGGCTACGCGAAATTAGGTCGGCCTTATCTATGGCTATTTCTATTTCTTAGCGTGGTATCGGCCGTCATCAATACCGCCGCTTTGTTGATGTTTAGCGCTAGCTTGCTGGGCTACTTCATTCCGTTTTCACTATCAATGGCATCACTCAACATCATTGTGATTGTCACCTGCCTGATCATATTATTTGCTGGCCATTACAAAGCGCTCGATACGCTATCTAAGGTGATCATGTCGGTGTTAACCATCGCGACTTTACTCGCTGTTTCTATCGCCTTTGGTAACCCTGTTGAGCAAGTAGCCAACTTCGAGCCGCCGTCACCTTGGTCTATTGCGGCTATTGGTTTTATCGTCGTGACAATGGGGTGGATGCCTGCACCGATAGAGATCTCCTGTTTAACCTCAGCGTGGCTAAAACGCCAATCAAGCCAGCAAGAAGTAACATACCGCTCTGCTCTATTTGACTTTAATGTCGGTTATATTGGCACGGCGTTTCTTGCCATTATCTTTGTATCGCTAGGCTCTTTGATGCTTTATGGTTCTGGCGTTGCGCTTGAAAGCTCTGGCGTTGGCTTCTCCCACCAATTGGTTGGCTTATATGCGGCAACGATTGGCGAATGGTCTCGTTACTTGATCGCGGTAATTGCGTTTTTCTGTATCTTTGGCAGCACGATTACCGTTATTGATGGCTATTCGCGCGTTATTTCGGATTCTCAACGCTTACTGCGCTCGCAACCAGACACTAACCCTAAAACCACTTCAGCGATCATGCTGGTAGTCTCCTTACTTGCATTGGGTATTGTGGTTTTCTGGGCTTCTGCGTTATTGCCTATGCTGAACTTTGCGATGATCCTCGCCTTTATGACCACGCCATTCTTTGCTCTGCTAAATTACACATTAGTGCGCAAAACTGAGTTACCTGAGCCTTTGGCTGTTGGACCTAAACTAAAGTGGTTGTCGATTGCAGGCCTGATTTACTTGTTTGGCTTCTTGGCTGTATTTATCTGGTGGAAGTGGTTGATGTAAATGAGATAGCTATCAGTGATTAATGCATTCCGCTTAAAGAAACTAAACCGTAAATAAAGAAAAAGGTCTTCAACTGAAGACCTTTTTTAATGAGCAATAAATACTTACTTAGTTGTGGCTCACCACAATCAAACGCAGCGAGTCGAGCTGAACCTGAGCTTGGTTGATGTAACCAGTGAGCTCTTTAATTTGTGCGTCGATAGCTTCAATTTCTTCGTCACGAATATTTGGGTTCACCGCTTTCAGTGCTTGCAAACGCTCAAGCTCTGCATTCAAACTGTGCTGCATATCTTGATGAGCTTGTTTGCGTACTTCTTCGACCTTCTCTTCAATAAGAACATCACCGGCTTCAATTAAGCGGTGTACGTCTTTCTGTACCGACGTAACCAACTTGCTACCTAAGTGACGGTTTACAGGGCTGAGCTGGCGGTTAAAGCTTTCAAACTCCACTTGAGCAGACAAATCATTACCACGCGAGTCCATCATTAAACGGATTGGCGTTTTCGGTAAGAAGCGCGCGATACCACTGCGTTTTGGCGCTTGCGCATCTACCGCGTAAATCAACTCAAGAAGAATAGTCCCGACTGGTAACGCTTTGTTTTTCAATAGAGATACCGCAGACGTCCCCACCCCTTCACTCATAAGAAGATCGATACCACCCTGGATCATTGGGTGTTCCCAACTGATAAAGTGCATATCTTCACGAGATAAAGCCGTATCACGATCAAACGTGATCGTCGCTCCTTCGTATGGCAGACCTGGATAGCTTGGCACCATCATGTGCTCAGATGGGGTCACAATCAGGGCGTTTTCACCTTTATCGTCTTGATTCAAGCCAATCGTGTCAAAAAGAGAAAGTGCGAAGGTGACCAGATTGGTATCGCCGTCGGTTGATTCAATTTTCTCAACGATTTGTTGTGCTTTTTCCCCGCCATTTGAATGCATTTCTAATAGGCGATCACGGCCTTGCTCCAATTGGGATTTCAGCTCTTTATTCATTTTTGCTGACGCTTCAATGATCTCATCTAGCGTGCTGGTATCACCAGAGGCAAGAATTTCAATCAGATCATCGGAGTACTTATCGTAAACAGCACGGCCTGTTGGGCAGGTTTCCGCAAAAGCGTTCAGGCCTTCATCGAACCAACGTGCTAGGATCGCTTGCGATGTGCCTTTCAGGTAAGGAACATGAATGTCGATATCGCGATTTTGACCGATACGGTCCAAACGACCAATACGTTGCTCAAGCAAGTCTGGGTTGAATGGCAAGTCGAACATGACAAGTTGGTTGGCAAACTGGAAGTTACGACCTTCAGAGCCGATTTCGCTACAGATAAGAACTTGTGCTCCACCTTCTTCTTGCGCAAAGTAAGCCGCCGCTTTGTCACGTTCAAGAATCGACATACCTTCGTGGAAAACGGTGGCGCGGATACCTTCACGCTCACGCAGTGCTTGTTCCAATTGCAGTGCGGTACTCGCACGAGAAGCAATCACGAGGATTTTCTCGCTGCGCTTCTCTTTTACTTTTTCAAGCAACCAATTCACACGCGAGTCAAACTGCCACCAGCTCGCGTCATCGCCTTCAAATTCTTGGAAAATTTCTTCCGGGTAAAGGTTCTTCATCGCACGTGCTTCAGAACTCATCTTACCGCCAATCATCCCAGCAACACGCATTGATGTAGTGTATTGCGGTGGAATATCCATTGGCATCAGATGCACGTTACGCTTAGGGAAGCCTTTGATGGCCGCGCGCGTGTTACGGAACAGAACACGCCCTGTACCATGACGATCCATCAAGTTATCGATCAGCTCTTGGCGTGCCGACGCTTTAGCTTCTTCGTCCGCTTCACTTTCGATAATGCGGAAAAGTGGTTCTACGTCTTGTTCAGACAATAACTCAGTGATCTGGTTTTTTGCTTCATTAGGTAGCTTTTCACCGGAAAAGAGTGAAGTAATCGCATCTGCTACGGGCGCGTATTGCTCTTCTTCCTCAACGAATGCTTCGTAATCATAGAAGCGGTCTGGGTCCAATAAACGCAGACGAGCAAAGTGACTCTCACGACCAAGCTGCTCTGGCGTTGCAGTCAGTAGCAACACACCTGGAGTACGTTCAGCCAAGCCTTCTACCACTTGGTATTCACGGCTCGGTTTATCTTGGCTCCATTCAAGGTGATGCGCTTCATCGACAACCAGTAGGTCCCATTCACCTTCCAGTGCTTGTTCAAAACGCTTGCGGCTCTTGCGTAGGAAATCCAAAGAACACAGCACATATTGCTGAGTATCAAATGGGTTTTCTGCATCCGCAAAAGCTTCGATACAGCGCTCTTCGTCAAAGATAGAGAAATGCAGATTGAAACGACGCATCATCTCAACCAGCCATTGATGCTGCAGTGTTTCAGGCACCACAATCAAAATGCGTTCGGCACGACCAGACAGAACTTGTTGGTGGATGATCATGCCCGCTTCGATGGTTTTACCCAAACCTACCTCATCCGCCAACAAGACGCGTGGCGCGTGACGACGGCCAACTTCGTGCGCGATGTAAAGCTGATGAGGGATCAAACCTGCACGCATACCACATAGGCCACGCATTGGGCTCTTATGCTGCTCAAACTGGTTGGTTAGCGCACGGTAACGCAGAACAAAGTTGTCCATACGGTCGATTTGACCGGCGTACAACTTATCTTGAGGTTTGTTAAAACGAATTTGGTTGCTAAGGAAAATCTCACGCAGAACAACAGCGGTTTCTTGCGTGTCTTCACGAGTACCGAAATAGGTGTAAAGACCTTCATCTTCCAGTACTTCTTCTACTTTTAGAGACCAACCTTCTTGGCAATCGATGACATCCCCAACATTAAAGGTGACTCGGGTAACAGGTGCATCGTTACGTGCGTAAACTCGGTTTTCCTCTGACGCTGCAAACATCAATGTCACAGTACGAGCATCCATTGCTACAACGGTACCTAAACCTAAATCGCTTTCCGTATCGCTAATCCAGCGCTGCCCCAAAGCAAATGTCATGAATTGACTACCTCGTTATTAGTTCTTGATTCGTATTTCTTGTTGGTCTACTCATGCCCGTGGGCATGGATAATAGTTTAGATCTGATTCTGGCTTCTGCTATGCCGATAGCATTCGTCATTTCAGTATGAACTGAGTATTTTTTAAGCCAGCTCAACATGATAAATCGGACGTAGCCTATACGCAGAAAAAGGTCGCTAATCTTACTTGAAGCTGTGATTTAGGTCACGCCGAAACCGCACCAAGCAGAAACTTTTTTTCCCAAACTCTAAATGCAATCAAATTGTAAAATACTCATGCCAATTATTAAGTTGTAGAACGTAAATATTACGTATACTTCTAATGAGGGGCGTTTAAAACCATTGCATATGATTTAAGCGCGTTAGTACACGATTAGGATCAACACGGGTTTGCAGTAAGTTGTCTTGCTACTCGGTTGCACACTAGCCGACATCAGCCCGACAACCTCTATTGCAAGCAATCAGAGTTAGGTCACTTCACACCTATTTGGAAACGACCTAACAACTCGCATGCAGAGCCGTACTACGGCAAGGAGACGCTATGGGCGATACCGATCGGAAACTGTTTGTACTCGATACCAACATTCTTCTTCATGAACCCTTTGCCATCTTCTCTTTCCAAGAACACGATGTCGTTATCCCCATGACCGTGTTGGAAGAACTCGACCGAATCAAAGACAGTAAGCGCGACGTTGCAAGAGATGCGCGCGTGGCTATTCGCACCTTGGAAGATTTGTTTAAAGAAGCAACGCCAGATGAAATCTCTGAAGGCATTCCTGTTTCTAAAGACAACCCCGACCAAGGTACCATTTCCATTTTGGCGGATTTTGAACTGCAGGAAACCGTCAAAGCCTTCGCCGACAAAGCCGGTGACAACCGTATTCTCAACGCGGTGCTTTATCTGCAAAATAAACGTGCACCACGTGAAGTGGTACTGATCACGAAAGACATCAACATGCGTCTGCGAGCCAAAGGGGCTGGTGTACGCTTTGTTGAGGACTATAGAACCGACCAACTGATTGACGACATTCAATACCTAACCAAAGGCTTTCAATTGCGTGAAGGTGATTTCTGGAGCGGTATTGAGGAAGTAGAAAGCTATGCACTGGGCGGAAAAACTTACCACAAACTCAGTCGCGAACCCTTCGACCCAACCTTTATCAACCAATACGTTATTGATGAAGACAGTGACTTTGCTGGTCGCGTAGAAACCATCAATGAAGACAAGCTAACGCTTCTCGACCTGAGCCGCGAACGTCTAATGCATCGTAAGGCTTGGGACATCACACCTAAAAATATCTACCAGGGAATGGCGTTAGATGCCTTACTCGATCCAGAAATTGACTTGGTGATTCTAACGGGTGCGGCGGGTAGTGGTAAGACATTACTGGCAATGGCAGCAGCATTGGAGCAAACCATTGAAAAAAGCATGTTCGATAAAATTATCGTAACACGTAACACGCCAGATATCGGTGAATCCATCGGCTTCTTACCCGGCTCCGAAGAGGAGAAAATGATGCCGTGGTTAGCGGCGGTGACCGATACCTTGGAAGCGCTACATAAACACGATCACTGCACTGAAGGCTCATTGAAGTACATCTGCGATAAAGCCAACATTCAATTTAAATCGATCAACTTTATGCGTGGCCGTTCGATTCAAAATGCGTTTGTACTGCTTGATGAGTGTCAAAACCTCACTGCATCACAAATCAAAACCATCATCACCCGCTGTGGTGAAGGAACCAAAATCGTCTGCTCCGGTAACTTGGCGCAGATTGACTCCCATTACCTCACCCCAGTGACCTCTGGTTTGACCTACATGGTTGAACGCTTCAAGAACTTTGAAGGCAGCGCGAATATTCACCTTAACGGCGTGGTTCGTAGCCGCTTGGCGGAATTTGCTGAAGAAAACCTGTAATTGACACCGACTCACAAAGCAAAAGAGCGCTCTAATGAGCGCTCTTTTTATAACGATTCAACTGAGTTACTCAGTGCCACCCACTGTCAGTGAGTCCAGTTTCAAGGTCGGCTGACCAACACCAACTGGCACACTTTGACCTGCTTTACCACATACGCCAACGCCCTTGTCGATACTTAGGTCGTTACCGACCATAGAGACTTGCTGCATTGCTTCGATACCTGAGCCAATCAACGTCGCACCTTTAACAGGGCGCGTAATTTTACCGTTTTCAATCAAGTATGCTTCGGATGCAGAGAACACAAACTTACCCGAAGTAATGTCCACCTGGCCGCCACCAAAGTTTGGCGCATACAACCCTTTCTCGACCGTCGAGATTATTTCTTCTGGCGTATGTTCACCTGGTAGCATGTAGGTGTTGGTCATACGCGGCATTGGTAAATGTGCATAAGACTCACGACGACCGTTACCTGTTGGGTTCACATCCATTAACCGCGCGTTTAGCTTGTCTTGCATGTAACCTTTCAGCACACCATTTTCGATAAGCGTGTTGTACTGGCCGTTTACCCCTTCATCATCCACATTCAGTGAACCACGAAGGTCTTTTAACGTGCCATCATCGACGATGGTACACAGCGAAGACGTCACTTGTTGACCCATTTTGCCAGAGAAAACCGAAGATTCCTTCCGGTTAAAATCACCTTCTAGGCCATGACCTACCGCTTCGTGTAGCAACACGCCAGGCCAGCCAGAACCCAATACCACTGGCATCATGCCAGCTGGTGCTGCTTCTGCTTCAAGGTTGATTAACGCCATGCGAATCGCTTCGTCTGCGTAATGAAAAGCTTGTTTCACACCATTGCTTTCCGTTAAAAAGAAATCGTAACCGAAACGGCCGCCGCCACCAGCGCTACCGCGTTCACGTCGTTCACCTTTTTGTGCAAGCACACTAATAGACAAACGCACCAAAGGACGAATATCGCCTGCATAAGTACCGTCTGTTGCCGCAACAAGCATCTGCTCATGCACACCGCTGATGCTGATCGAGACTTCTTTAATCAATGGTTCTTTAGTGCGGATGTAAGCATCTAGAGATTTGAGCAATTCTGTTTTTTGCTGCTTTTCCCATTCAGCTAGTGGATTCACAGCGGCGTAGTACGCTTGGTTTTCGGTGCGTTTAAACGCTTGGACTTTACCATTCTGCCCTTGCTGAGCAATACCGCGCGCCGCCATTGCACTCTGCTTCAGGCCTTCAGGCTGGATTTGATCAGAGTAGGCAAAGCCGGTTTTCTCGCCAGTTACTGCACGGACACCAACACCACAATCAATGTTAAAAGAGCCATCTTTGATGATGCTGTCTTCTAGAACCAGAGACTCATGCCAGCTGGACTGAAAGTAAATGTCCGCATAATCGATCTGGCGCGTCGCAATGCTGGCAAGCGTGTCAGCAATGTCTTGTTCTGTCAGACCATTTGGGGCAAGGAGTGCCTGTTCTATTTGGTTTGTGCTCATAGTTAGCTCTTTTATTTCCGTCTCAATTCATTTTGAAAGCGACTGTGTTGAGTCAGCGGCATATTCTGCCTTACTTGTTGGCTTTGTGACAAATCTATCTCTGTCACCAATAAGCCTACTTCATCCTGAAGCTGTTTATGGATACGTCCCCAAGGGTCAACGACCATTGAGTGTCCCCATGTTTTTCGTCCACATGGATGCGTTCCAGTTTGTCCGCTTGCCAAAATCCAACATTGTGTCTCAATCGCTCTAGCTCGCAATAGTATTTCCCAGTGAGCTTGCCCCGTCACAGCGGTAAACGCAGCGGGCACCACAATGATATCCGCCCCTTCTTGACGTAATACTTTATAAAGTTCTGGGAAACGTAAATCATAACAAATGCTCAATCCAACACTGCCGATATCAGTTTCCGCAACGACTATTTGATTACCCGCCATAAACGTATCCGACTCACGATAACTACCATAACCATCGGCTACGTCGACATCAAACATGTGCAGTTTGTCATAGTGAGCAATGCATTTACCGTGCGGCGGTAATACCAGTGTTGTGGTCGTGACACCTTTTGCGGTTTGAATGGGCATGCTTCCGACAATCAGTGTTAACTGGTTCTTTTTTGCGATTTCACAGAGCCGCTGTTGAATCATGCCACTACCAAGTGGCTCTGCATGTTGATGATAAGCTTCGCGACTGGCAAATAGCACTGTATTTTCAGGAGTAAGAACAAGTTTGGCACCTTGCTTGCTCGCTAAAGCACACTGTTTTTCAATGAAGTCCAAATTCACGTTAATATCCGGACCCGAAGTCATTTGAATAATGCCAACACGTTCCATGTGTTTCCTCCCTATTCCATTATATTCGGTGAGTTATTTGGCCTGTTCACGCAGTTTTTCTGGTAGCTTATATTCACCTTTACTTCGCGAAATTTCTTTCACCGTTGGTGAATCTAGTGGGCCTTTCACTTCATAATTGACTTGAGTGAAGACCTCTACCACCGGAGATATCACCGTAGAGATGGCCAAGACATACAAAGCAGTTTGAGGCGCAACGGCAAACGCGGTCAGCATTGGTAGGCCTGATGTGATGTCTGGTGTGAATTTCACTTCCGCATCAACCATTCTGCTGTTCATATTAGCGATGCCGCGGATTTGCATTTCCCCTGCTAACGCATCCATTACGATATCATTGGTGATAAACACACCGTCTTGGATTTTGCCCGTTCCCGTGATCGAGTTGAATGCCATGCCTTTATCGAATACGTCGGTAAAGTCGAGCTGCATCTTACGGATGATAGAATCCAAGCTAAACAAGCCTAACAAGCGTGCCGCACCACTAACTTCACTGATCACGCCTTTACCAAATTCCGTTGAGACGTTTCCTTGCAAGGTTTGTGTCTTCATTGACCAAGGTGCGCCGTCCCATTCCATATTGGCATTGATCTCAAATGGTGCTTGTTGAATGCCTGATGTAATACCAAAGCGCTCCATAAGATCGGTGTTGTTATCACCTTTCATTTTCATGGTTAAGTTGGAATGACTACTCTCTTTCGTCAGGTCCCACCAACCACTCATATCAATGCGGTTTTTGCCGCTACTAAAGGTGATATTTTTCCACTCCAAGCGGTTCTCGCGACGCTGCAAATCAACATTAACTTTGCCCACTTTGTAACCTTGCAGCCAAAAATCATCGATGTTCAAAGTTAAGTTTGGCATCTCTGCGTGAAACTTGCGGTCAAAATTGGTAATCAAAGGTGCGTTTTGATCTTCACTCGCAAAGATTGAACTGCGCTCTTTGGTCATCTCTTCAAACCCTGGGATGTACAGATGCAAGTGCTCTAGAGAGACCGATAGATCATAGGGTTTCAGATAGTTAGCTTTCCCTTTAACCTCTTGACTGTCCACCTCGAGTTGCCAACTCAAATTTTTCTTGCTTGCTGAAAAATCCACATCATGAAACTCAATCCCACCGAGCTGTAAGTTTGGCGTTTCAACTTCAATGCGTGTCGGCAATGGAATGGTCGGCGTTTTCATGCTTGCCAAAACAGACGATGAAGGCTTGCTCTCAGAGACCTGCGCAAGCTCCGCCCATTGGTCTAAATTCAGTTCTTCGACACGCACCGAAGCATCGTGCCCGACAATAGGACTAATCCGGAAGCCACCTTTGCCAACCATTAAATGAGTCGCAGTCAGAACCGGGACATCGCCAGCGATATCTATCTCAGTTTGATACTTCACATTTGGGATCTGTAGTCGTGCAGAAATACTCTCTTGGTTGCCGGATGCTTGCAGTTTCGCTTGCCCAGACTCACCAATTTTTTTCGCTAAAGGATAAGGATATTGACTAGCCAGACGATTTAGCTGCGCCAGCACTTCAAGCTGATAAGTGAAACCAACATCATTGAGTTGCAAGTCAATATCCATTTGCCACGGCGCATGGCCAGAAACAAGGTTTAACCAACGCTCACCGACATAGGGTTTGAGCGGCTCGACATCCCAATCTCCTAGTGTATTAATTGTCACGTTGTAGCCTTGCTCCGCACTCTCTCCATGGAAATCAAGAGAGATAGGCTGTTGTAATAATTCGGCCGACAAACCCGATGTGGTAACCACATCATTGTCGAAGGTGATACGTCCTGTGGCGTTTTCAAGCGTCATTGGCGGCGCTTCAATATCAACACGATTTTCTGTTAAATCGGCATAACCCCAAGCGCGAGACTCTTTTTCAAAATCAAACGGTATGTTGAGTTGAAACTCAGAGTAAACGGGCCCACTCACTTGCAGCGCTGTCAATGCGGCACCGACTGAATCCACTAATGGCGTCGCCATCATGTAGTCACGGACTTCATTACCCGGCGCGCTTGCTTTCGCTTCAATCTCGATGTGTCCACCTTCTGCCAACTCAGGGATTCGCCCAGTGATACGCTTGGCATGAACGCCATTTAGTGTGGCTGATTTTGAATCCAAATACATGGCATCATTTTCAAACAGCAAGTCTAGCTGCAAATCCGTGATGGTTGGCCATGCCGTATCAAAGCTAAATTTCGCGTCTTTTAATCCAACCCAAGCTTGGAACATGCCATTATGTTCTTTGTAAGGAAAATCACCTAACTCGCCATACCACAACAATTTCGCTGTGTTCACTTTACCGCCCTGAATCGCGGTCGAAAGATAGTCGGTCAAGTCTTGTCCAAGTGCCAGAGTCGGTAGATAGCGCCATGTCTCACCCGCGTTGTAGAGATCCGCTTCGGCATAGAACGATAAAAATGGGCTTTGTTCTTTTGGAAAATCAAGACGGAATGCCCCCAGGACTTGAAGATCAGGCGTTGCTGCCGTCACTTTGTCCGACCACAAGCGCCAGCCGCTCTCATCTTGCTGCCAGATAATATCGACTTCACCTTGTTTGATATTCAGCGGAGCTTGGAATACATCGCCGTACGGAAATACATCATCAATGACGGTGACTTTTGCTTTAGCTTGATTCACATCCCCCGATACGCTGCCCTGTACGTGATGAAACCCGGGTAGGAGCTCCCATTGTGTCATCGCGAGTTCATCCAGTTCAGCCGAGTAGCGTAAGGTGTCTAAACCGCCGTTCATTGACAATCGGACATCTTCGACCCGACCTTTCGGTGCTAGTTTGTTAATAAGGTCACTGGTCGACTCTGACTCTGGAGCCAACTTGATGAGCGGAATGAGTGCTTCGATGTCGATTTGAGAGAGATTGAGCATCCAGCCGTTTGGTTGCCAATCAAACGCGACGTCTAGCTCTGGCCAAGGGGTGTTGTCGGTTCTGATCTGAAGTGAGTGGCCATTTACTTTCCAGCCTTGTCTATCTGGTCGAAGATTGAAAATTCCAGACTCAATAAACAGCTCATGATGTCCATCTTCATTCCACACCAACTCGGAAGGCAGTAATTCAACATAAGCATCATGCGGTTGGCTATGTTTGAGCGTTAGCCAAGTATTTAAGCTGACTTTACCCGACTCTGCTCCTGACTCTTCTTGCATGTAAGTGGTCAGCCAAGGTGTGACCGAGACATCTTGAGCACTCACGTAAAACTCACCAGATACATCGCGCAACGAGCCATGATCTTTAAAGTTAGCGCTTACTAACAATGAGTTCAGGCGAACATCGGCAATGCTAACCGTGCCCTCGGCTACGTGACGCTTCCCTTGATTACTCCAACGAAGCTGCTCAATATCTAAACGGCGAGTTTCACCTGACACAGACTTATACCAAATCCGTGAATCGCTAATAGTGAAGTCTTCGAACTGACGTAAAAGAAGTGAGTCGAGTTGGTCAATGAGTTTCACTTCGCTCTTATCCACTTCAGGCTTCGGATCTTGACGATGAGAAGTCGGCAGAATGTCTACCGTGTGAATGTCTAAAGCGAGGTTATGAATGGTAAGGTCTGCAACTACAGGTTTAAGTTGAAAAAGAGATTGAATAAGGTCGAACTCAATTTGGACTTCTTCAACAGCGAAGCGTGCATCTTGCACGTTTGGTAGATTTGCCTCTAAACCCAGTAACGCGATTGAGGGATGATTATTGCGCCACGTCCCTGCGACATTGGCAATAGAAACGTCAAAACCTGTGCCTTGCTTGACCCAGGTTTTGATCTCATCTTGGAAATGGTTAAGTTGCGGCAATGTGACGCGCAGCGTGGTCACTAATATGGCTAATAACACCAATACAGTAACTAAACTCCACGCACAAAAACGCCCAAAACGGTTAACACCAGAATTCACAAATGTTCCAAATTACATCATTACGACGTCAAACTGTTCCTGAATGTACAGGGGTTCAGCCTGAACTCGCACTTGCTTGCCAATAAATACTTCGAGCTCTGCCAACGCATGAGACTCATCGCCCAATAGCGCTTCAGCAACAAACGGCGATGCGTACACGACAAAATTATCGGCGTCGTAAGCACGGTTCACACGAGTAATCTCGCGTAATATCTCAAAGCATACGGTTTCGACCGTTTTCACGCTGCCACGGCCTTCACAAGTAGGACAGCCAGAACACAAGATATGTTCAATACTTTCTCGTGTGCGCTTGCGCGTCATTTCAACTAAGCCAAGCTGGGTAAAGCCGTTGATGTTGGTTTTTACTCGGTCTTTCGCCAGCGCCGTTTCCAGTGAGGTAAGTACTCGCTGACGATGCTCTTCGGATGCCATATCGATAAAATCAATAATGATGATACCGCCGAGGTTACGTAAACGTAGCTGACGCGCAATAGCTTGCGTTGCCTCTATATTGGTATTGAAGATAGTCTCTTCGAGATTACGACGACCAACAAATGCACCCGTGTTGATATCGATGGTGGTCATGGCTTCGGTTTGATCGATGATCAAATAGCCGCCCGATTTTAGCTCGACCTTGCGCTCTAAAGAACGCTGAATTTCGTTTTCGGTGTCGTACATGTCAAAGATTGGCTTGTCACCTTCGTAAAGCTCAAGCTTATCTGTTAACTCCGGTACATACTCAGAAGTGAATTCTTTCAGGTTCTCGTATTCAAGGCGGGAGTCGACCATGATCTTATCGAGCTCTGTGCCAACAAAGTCACGCAGAATGCGTTGAGCTAAGCCGAGTTCACCGTAAAGTGTTGAACGCGTTTTGTATTTTGAGCGACGCTCCATGACTTTTAGCCACAAACGCTTTAGAAATGCCGCATCTTGAGATAGCTCTTTTTCATCAGCGCCTTCTGCCGCGGTACGAATGATAAAACCACCGTGCTCATCGCAGTAATGGTTCACCACCTTTTTCAAACGCTCACGCTCTTTCTCACTTTCAATACGCTGCGAAACACCGACATGGCTGGCCCCCGGCATAAAAACAAGATAACGCGAAGGTAAGGTGATATCCGTCGTTAAACGCGCACCTTTCGTGCCGAGCGGATCTTTGACCACTTGCACAACAATGTCTTGTCCCTGGCGTACCAGTTCAGAGATATCACGGACTTGAAACTGCTGTTTTTCGTTTTCTGCCACACATTCGGTATGAGGAACAATATCTGACGCATGTAAAAACGCCGCTTTATCTAAACCAATGTCGACGAAAGCCGCCTGCATACCTGGTAACACTCGGCTTACTTTGCCTTTGTATATATTGCCCACAATACCGCGACGCGATTCGCGCTCGATATGTATTTCTTGTAGTACTCCACCTTCAATCATGGCCACACGAGTTTCACTCGGGGTCACGTTAAGCAGCAATTCTGCACTCATGTGCACACCTCAAAACAATTATAAAAATTCTTGAATTAGCTGATCGGTTTCGAACAAAGGTAAGCCTACTACAGCGTGATAACTGCCTTCGATTCGGGTGACAAATCGCCCTCCGAGTCCCTGAATACCATAACTTCCAGCTTTATCGCATGGCTCTCCTGACTGCCAATATTGTTCGATTTCTTCGTGAGTCAGTGGTTTGAACCACACGTCAGTGGTAACGACCACTGAATGTTGTTGTTCCGATGATACAACGCTCACCGCAGTCATCACTTGATGACGACGACCCGATAAGTCAGTAAGCATACGCTTTGAATCTTCAAAACTTTTTGGTTTTTCTAGCACACGGTCATCGCATACTACGACCGTATCAGAGCCCAATACAACGGAATCAGGCTTAGCCAACGCTAAGCCTGCCTGAGCTTTTTCCAAAGAAAGACGCAACACGTAATCTCGTGCTTGCTCATGAGCCTGTTTGGCTTCCTCAATATCAGGCAATACGATCTCAAAATCATAACCCAGTTGAGCAAGCAGCTCTTTTCTTCTCGGAGAACCCGATGCGAGAACGAGAGATAAGCTTTTCTTCACCGCTTTACCTTACGTGCCATGCACGACGAACTCGTCGCATTAATAAAAACATCCATGGCCAAAGTATACAGTTTATTGCCGCCGTCCACAGAGATAATGGATTAAATACTACGTCCTGGTTCAAATATTCCCCACAGAATATCAAAACTTCCAATAACGCAGTAAAAAAGGCAATTAAAATCGACTGTTGCCACAATGCCATGTTGCGAATCAACAGGAAATTCAGCGCCACAAGGTAGATAACGATCGACATCATCATGCCACGAATTCCAAGCGTTGAGCCGATCAAGATATCCCACAATAAGCCCAACACTAGCGCAGTTCCGACGTTCACTCGGTGCGGTAGTGCCAACACCCAATAACACGTGACAAGGAACAACCATGACGGACGTAACACATCTAACACACCTGGCCATGGAATGGTTTGCAGTACCAGCGCAACGAAGAAACTGACGCCAATCACCATTCGGCTACTCAATACATTATTGGCCATCGGTTACCTCTTGTTCTTGCTCTAACCCTTCATCTACATTGGACCGCAGTACTTTGTGTTGACGGTCTTCATTCGGCCAAATCAGCAGTAGGTAGCGTAAGCGATCAAATTCCACAACCGGCTCAGCCTTGATTGAGGCGAACTCTTGACGCGTATCGTGATCCACATTGGTAACCGTCGCGACTGGATATCCTTCAGGGTAAATACCACCTAAACCGGATGTCACCAATAAATCACCAACCTGAATATCTGTGCTGGTTGGAATGTGCTCCAGTTGGATTTCATCCATTTCACCATTGCCCGATGCGATCACTCGGATATCATTGCGGATCACCTGGACAGGAATTGCATTTTTCGCGTCCGTTAGCAGCAGAACACGTGCGTTGTGCGCTGCGACAAACGTGACCTGACCAACGATGCCTTTCTCATTGATAACAGGCTGACCAACGTAAACACCATCAATACGGCCTTTATCGATCACCACTTGATGACGATAAGGTGAAGTATCAACCGCCATTACTTCTGTCACGACTTTCTTTTCATCACGGACAAATGAAGATCCTAACAACTTACGTAAGCGTTGGTTTTCTTCTTTATACTGGTCGAGCAAGATAAGCTCGCTTTTCAGGCGTAGCACTTCTCGCTTTAAGCTGCGATTGCCTTCAACCAATGCCTGATGAGAATTAAAACGTTCAAATACGCCATCGAACATACTACGAGGTAAATTCGCTGCGTACTGAATCGGTGCAACCATACTGTTTAGTAGGTATCGAACGTTGGAAAACGTATCTAGACGACTATCGGCCAGCATTAAGCTCGCCGACACGATGACAGCAAAAAACAGACGTAATTGCAGAGACGGACCTCTGCCGAAAATCGGTTTCATCTTGTTTTTGACCTGATTGCTTCCATGATTATTGAGCCTTACTTGGCAACCTAAAAATACTTAACTAAATACTTTTAGGTATGGAGCATGTTTGAATTACAGAGAGAGCAGAAATGAAGGTGAAGCCCGACATGAGCTTCACCTAAACCTTTATTCTTCAGAGAACAGATCGCCACCGTGCATGTCGATCATTTCTAGTGCTTTACCGCCACCACGCGCAACACACGTTAGTGGATCTTCCGCGATAACCACAGGAATACCAGTTTCTTCCATTAGTAGACGGTCTAGGTCTTTAAGTAGTGCACCACCACCGGTTAGTACCATACCGTTTTCAGAAATGTCTGAAGCAAGCTCTGGTGGACACTGTTCTAGTGCAACCATGACTGCTGATACGATGCCAGATAGCGGCTCTTGAAGCGCTTCTAGGATCTCGTTTGAGTTCAAGCTAAAGCTGCGTGGCACACCCTCTGCAAGGTTACGACCGCGAACTTCAATCTCTTGAACTTCATCACCTGGGTAAGCAGAACCGATTTCGTGTTTGATCTTTTCAGCCGTTGCTTCACCAATCAAGCTGCCGTAGTTACGACGTACGTAGTTGATCACAGCTTCATCAAAGCGGTCACCACCGATACGTACAGACGATGAGTAAACCACACCGTTTAGAGAGATAACGGCAACTTCAGTTGTACCGCCACCGATATCGACCACCATTGAACCTGTCGGCTCAGATACGCGTAAACCAGCACCAATTGCCGCCGCCATTGGCTCGTCGATTAGGTAAACTTCACGCGCACCAGCACCAAGTGCTGATTCACGAATTGCGCGACGCTCAACTTGGGTAGAACCACAAGGAACACAAACAAGAACACGTGGGCTTGGCTTTAGGATGCTGTTATCGTGCACTTGCTTGATAAAGTGCTGAAGCATTTTTTCGGTTACGTAGAAGTCAGCGATTACGCCGTCTTTCATTGGGCGAATAGCGGAAATGTTGCCAGGTGTACGACCAAGCATCTGTTTTGCTGCGTGACCGACTGCAGCAACGCTTTTTGCAGAACCTACACGATCTTGACGAATAGCAACTACAGAAGGTTCATCAAGGACAATTCCTTGCCCTTTTACGTAAATTAGAGTGTTGGCTGTACCTAAATCGATAGATAGATCGTTAGAAAACATGCCACGAAGTTTCTTAAACATACTCTTCGCTCATCCTGCAAAAATATAGAAGACAAAAATTGCTCTAAATGTACCAATGCCTCGCTGTCACAGCAAGGTATTGGTACACAAACATGAGCAGAAAGCCTCAATTTCTTGCAGTTTCCTAACTTAAGGGCAAAAACCTAAGTTGTTACTGTCCGGTTAACCCTGGCTCACCACGGTAAATCACGCGATCGTTACCTCGATGAATACCAAAGGTGACGACGGAGGATGGGTTTTCTTCGGAGCCATCATTGTCCCAATCATATTTGAGCCAAGGGAGGTTGTTACCACTAGGGTCGAGATTAAGCCAAACTTCAGCTTGTTGACGTCCACAGTCTGCGCGCTCTTGCTTAGCAATAAGTTCACGCATGGCACCATCGTTAACCGTCGTTCTGACGCCTTCAAGTAAAATGTCGCAGTCGGAGCCATCATCAGGCCAAACTGGCTCCTGGCTTTTTAGAGTTGGGGACACTGTTGTCCCGTTATCCTTACTGTTTAAAACGAATCGGGTATCTCTCCAATACTCCACTCTAAGGGGGATATTAACAGATTTACCCTGATTCACTCCCACATCATCCAGAGCTATGCGACCAAACCTGACATCAGGTTGCGATAGTAGCTGTTGCGAAACCATTCTATCTTCAGTGCTATTTTGCCCTTCTTTTAAGAACATCGTAGGATCAACATAGCCAGATACTTTAGTTCCATTATTATTAAGTGAAAGCGAAATAGACGTTTCGATGGAACTATCCTTGTCTGCCGGTAGTTTTGAATTAAATGGACCATCGGGACTCGGCAAAGATAAATCTTTACGCCAATAAACTGAGTTATCCCAAGTTTTGCTCCACACAGCTCCCGACCAGTTATCACTAGTCAAATCGGAATCCAAAATGCTAAGTCTATCTGAGTAACCACCAGCCAAATACAAATCTGCTTTTAAAGAATTGGCAAAACCACCATAATTTTGAGTTGTGTAACCGTTAGCGTTATATGCTGTGACTTCAAACTTAACCGATTCAAAATTCTGTCCCATATATACAGATTGATTCTGATTATCAGGGTAGGTCCACTCTGTCCCGGTGACTTTAAAGTAATCCGGATAGAAGCGCCCAATGGTTGACTTACCATCGGCTATTTTAAATGCATTACTACCAAGATATAGAGATGTGCCAATATCATCGCCATTTTCATCTTTAGCAACTGGTGCCTCAGCAATAAGCTCGAAAACACCGACTTCTGAAACCGATTGATCAAACGTCACACTGCCACGAGACCATTTACTTGATTCTGGTAGCTTCTCATTTAGAAGTTTGGCTAATGAACCATTAGACGGGTACTTCACTTTATTACTAACCGTAATAGTCTTCTCTTGATAGTTCTCAGCAACCGTATCATCATCTTGCAATGCCGAGATGGTTAACTCAAAAACTTCACCAGCAGCAACAAACCCCGAAGAGCAGCCATTTTTACTGTTGGTGCACTCTCCGCTCTTATCACCACTCTTTGCAGTAACTTTCAGTTTTGAAGGAAAACTAACGAAGCTGCCGAATCCATCCGAGTCATCAACACCTTCAACACTGGCTTTAAGTTTGACCTTTCCAGCTTCAGAGTATCTCAACTTAAAGAATGCCTTGCCTTCATCATCAAAATAAACATTAGGCAGGTATTTATTAGCTCTGGTTAGCTCGACATTTGAACTCCATTCTACAGCCTGATCTTTCACTTTTTTCTTGTAAGAAATCACGACAGGTTGAGAGCTATCGATCGGTGCCACTTCATAATCAATCGACATATTAACACCGCGAGATTCACCGCCGTCTTCAGTTCGAGTTGAACAAAACGATAGGTAGTCCTCCCCCGTAGATTCGCGACTAGCAACTACATCATTAACATTCACCGCAAGCACATTTGAAGCGAAGGTTACATTACAGTTGTTAGCAGATAGTGGCCCGCCATTAATTCGACATCGTGCCCCTTCAAAGCCAAACTGTGGTACGGAACTTTGATCGATACCCAAAGTAATATCGCCAGCTCTTGAACCTTGCAGCTCAAGCTGAGTTTCATTCTCAAACTGTACATTTGTACCACCAACCCAGTTGGCAACATTATTGCCAGTAGATGGAAGTAAAGTGACAGAGAGAGGCGTTAAGCTGCCATCATCGTATGCATCTCTAGGATATTGCTCAGAACAACTTTCATTCATACAAGCTCTAAGTGTCACATCAGAAGCCTGACACGTACTGCCTGAGCCTGAGTAGTCAAACTCGAAATGATGAATACCATCTGTTAATCGCGAGTACTTGTCCGCACAGACTCGGAAGTTATCAATATCATGCGTATTGGTAAGCATACCTGTGGATGCCGTTACCGACAGACGGAAGTTATCTGGAATATAGTTAAAACCACCTTTTTTCAAAACGTTAAACTCTTCGATAACAGGATCCCATCCGCCATTTTTTCCGACTTTTCGAAATACAGCCAGCGTTATCGTATCGGTGTTACGCGAATTTAAAACTACTTTATAACGATGCAGTTTCTCTTTACCTTTTCGATTATCCAACGAGCTGCTGTATTTTTTGCCAGTGATATACGGATAACCTTTCAACCACTTACCATTCGCATCTTGGACGCCCTGTCCACGCACCCCAACATTATCAGCAACACTATTTGAAACGATTTTCTCGCTCCCTTCACGAATGTAGTTACCAAACTCATCAATACCAATACCTAGCCAGCCACCAGCAAAGCCTTCTACATCTTTGGAGACTTCAGGGTAGTGATTCTTTAGAAGCTTCATCCCGTAACCAAGCGGACCACCAAATGCCCCGGTTTGAGGAGGGACACTCGCATCAGAAATCACCAGCGCAACACCGTCAGCACCATTCCCACCATATGCATTGTGATCAAACTCAATCTCTAAATAGTTCTGATCTGACGGAAAAATATAGTTATATGCAGAGGCTGTTGCCTGCTCTGGTTTATTTGAGTTTAAGATGAAACGTCCATCAGAGATATGGGGCTCGTCACTGGTACCAAAGCCCATCACCGACCAGTTTGACAATGAACCTGAATTGAAGTTTTCTTCTGGTAATAGTGAACATTGCTGTGTTGGAGGAATAACAGGAACTAATTCAGGACAAAGTGAGGCTACAGCCTCTATTGGGCACTCTCCGGTCTGGGGGGGCTGACAGTTGGGATCATCTACACCACAATAAATGTCACTATCATTGTACTCGTAAGAATGTGATTTTGAGTTAACAGAACCACAGACGGTCGAGCTTTTTACTGTGGCTTTCCCGTGGGACTGAATCGCTTCACTAAGAGTATAAACACCTCGATTTTGATCGAGTTTAGAGTTAGTCAACGATACTTCGCTACCTGTTGATTCTACCCGGCCACAAACCAATGAGTTTTTAATATCGACTTTATGTAGAGCGAGAATATTTCCGTGTACTTGGTTATGGCTCTCTAGGATCACCTCGTGACCTTCACTAGTTACATCCCCAGTAACTTTCGTTTGTTTTAAAGTAACTTTGCTTCGTGCCCAAACATCACCTTGAATTTCATTTTCATTTGATTCTGTCTTTACTTCACCGCCTTGACTTGTAACTTTCCCCTCGACAACCGTCTTCTTCAACGTTATATCACCATGCGCTATAACATCACCATGAATCCTGTTACCATTGCTCTCCGTTTTAATTTGTCCACCCGTACTCGTAACATTGCCATTCACTGTTACTTTCGAGAGAGTTACGTCTTTAGCCCCCTCAACACTGCCATTAATGACATTCCTTTTACCTTTTATCTCAATACCATCAGAGTAACTGGTAACATTGCCTTGTACTTCTGCATCTTCAAGAAGCACCTTTCCGTGGGATACGTAGATTAAACCGTGAACCTTAATATCGTTCTTGAGTTCAACTGCACCGAAAGACTCCACACGCCCAAAAATTTCAATGTCATTTTTACCTTTGAAATCGCTGTTCTTGGATAGGATATTGATCGAATGTTCACTGCTTCCTAAAGTATTTTTTCCTTTAAGTTCAACACCACCATAAACATGAATGTTGATATCACGGTAAGCGTTGACTGACTGGCCTACATTCATTGTAAGACCATTGGGACAAATATAGTTGCCAAAATCATAATAATACCCACCACAGAAGCTCCCTCTGGCTTTCATTTTCCCCTGACTAATCGACCAATATGGAGTCATATCATTTGGAACAGCAGAAAAACTTTCAGAAGAAAACAAACTGACGAATAAAGCAGTAATTATTATTCTTTTCATTATCCTAATCCCTAACCCAAACTTCTTGCTGACGCTGTACCTGTATAACCCCAGAACCACACGTTGCCGTGGCCTGCACCTTAAAAAGAGATTCAGCGTCAGGGGTACCCTCATTGAAAGTACCTATATTTGTACATGCCATCGCATTAACCTTGCACCCACTTCCCACAGCTACCGGCGGAACGGCACCGCTAACCTCCCCACTGCATACGGTCTCGATATCTGTTGTACTTGTATCTAACGGATACATCTTGGTCAGTGCCCACTCATTGGCGGACTGAGCAACAAACCAAGCTTTTGTTCCCAAAAACTCTCTTGTTAATCCGCTTTGATTCGACCATGTAACTTTCATTAAAGAGGAAGCCAAATATCCCATTACAATAATGACGAATAACACGATGATTAGTACATTTCCGCTGGAGTTTCTTTTACGGGACATTGAGCACCTGCACATCTTGTTGATACACACTACGTTCACCATCCTGCTCAAACTCTAGATTAATATGAACTAAACCACCTCGTTGCAGAGTAGACTCTAGATAACGCATACCACTTACGGACGTATCGACACTATCCGCAACTGTAATACCATTTCGCGTAACTCGCTTGGTATCAAAACAGTAGCGAACCTCCGACTTCTCTTGATAAATATAAAGACGGCTAGAAACAGAGGATCCCGTAATCGTACTTGCCCCCCCACTAACAACAAAAACCTTACCTGTTTTAGCTAAACCACCAATGGCTATATTTCGCGAAGAAGTTGATTGTAAATCTTCATATCGGCTCGGATTTATCACCATCCTGCGATTCGTAGGAATAGGATTAAGCGTTGAGTCATTACCTAGCAAAAACTCTAAGTCATTATTCTTAAACGTGTAAAAACCAGAATATTCAATCGGCACAAACTCTAGACAATTAGTTGTTCCTTTTGGCACATGAAAACTATTAGGTACAGCATGGCGGATTTCACGCGTCATCTTTTCTAAAACAAACTGAGCTTGTGTTTGTATTCGTTGGCGGTCGATAGTATCAGCGTACCCTTTCATTCCTAACTGGACATACCCAGCTATACCCAACATGATGAAGCTGCCGATCACAATCGTAACTATCATTTCCATTAAGGTGAAACCACGAGCTTTCATCAGTAGTTCCCTTTAATAGCGGTTAAAGTAAGGGGCTGCGTGTTCCCCGCAAAAATCCGTAATGTTACTTTTTTGTATTCGGTTATTTCATCGGGAGCTTTATCCGTCAGATCATCATAGGCAACGCTAATTTCTAATCTAAAGTTTTTGTACTGCTCAGTACTGTCCGCACCAAGTACATCACTAATATTCCCTCTAGGGATACCATCACACTGAGAAGCCGTTGTAGATGTGCTCCAACACCCGATATAGTCATCGACATCATTGAAATCACTAGGCGTTGTTTCCAAGGAACCGTCTAGTTTTTTATCCGCACCTAATTTATTTACGTCAGTGCAGCTCACTCCATTCTCACCACACCGAACGGTGCCACCATCAAAGTCGCTGTTTTCATCGAAGCCTCGCGCCAATATCTGAGACATGAAACCTTGGCCTAATGCGGCCGCGCGGGTTTGATAATGAGGGATGGCGGAATCTCGAATTTGAGGGACAAGAAAAGAAGTAAACGCCACCATCGCAATGCCCATTAAAACAATCGCGATGATCATTTCTATTAACGTCATGCCACTAGATTTCTTCATGAGCATGTGCCTTTTGAAACATAACCTTGAGTATTAATTTCAACTTGGCAGCGGCTTCGACCATGCTTATCTTCAATCAGGATTGAAACCCCACCACTCGCGGAGTTTATTGGATTACCCAATAAATCAAACTCGATTGGATTAGTTGCAGCATTGGTCAGTGAAAACTTTGCGGATTTATCAACAACCATGTCACTACGAGTGTCTCTTTCCTTACTAGCCAGGCCGCATGCAGCACTAGACCCTATGCAAGAGCTTGTAATCGACAAACAAAAGTTAGTGTAGCTAGAGTCCTCTCCAGCTTTATAGCTACTAGGTAGGCACCTTTCAGGATAAGACTTATTTGGGATGCTGATATTCGACTGCATACGATTCACCTGCACTTGGCGAATCACAGAAATCACACGTTCTTGTAATGCATATGCAGAGAAACTGCCAGAGCCCATAAAACGGCTGGCTGCAAAAAGTGAAAGGATAGAGAGGAGAACAATCACGAGGATTAACTCCATTAACGTGAACCCTAATGCAGAGCTGCGAATTTTCATAACCCAACCTTAGGCTTAGAACAAGCGAGATAAGTATACGATGAAATTATGAGATTAATGATAGGTTTATAATTTTTCGATTCGAAGTGTGAACAGACGAACAAATAACCAATATCTAGTTATTTTGCCCTTTTGAACGACTAATCTCTTCTTCAATTCGATCGTAAGTTTCTTTGTTGCTTAGCATCTCAGAAACGTGCTCAGCGGTCTGCTTGGTTTGCTCCCACTTCGCTTCGTAAGTTTCTGGTTCAAAGCTGATAAATCTTGGTAATACCACATAACCGATCATACCTAAGATAATCAGCACAACGACAAACTCTATTGCACTAAGACCCGATGATTTACGCATATGAACTATTCCGAAATTAATCAAAATAAAGAGATAAAGGCCAGACTAGCTGGCCTTTTGAGTAATATTTATTACTTACACTCATTCGCAGTTTTAGTAACAGCGACTGTTGCTGGAGTATCTTTGTCTTTAGCTTGAGTGTATTTAACACATTTCGTGTCGTAGTTATCGAAACCGTATGCAATGTATTTAGGGTCAGCATTAGTATCTACTTTCTTAACAACCCAATCTTCCGATAGACCATCAACAACTAGAGATAGCGCTGCCGAAGTTGCTTCTGGGTAACCAAACTCTAGGTTTAAAGTTGAAGTACCGATACTGATTGCACCGTCAGCTGTTGCCTCTTGACCTTCAATTGCTGCTTTACCGTAAGTAATGCCAGCAGCACCAGTCATAGCACCTTTCAAACCATCAAGAGCTGAATCACGAGCATCATCTTGCAGGTTAAGGAAACGTGGTGCTGCAGTGACCGCTAGAATACCTAGGATTACAATTACCACTACCAATTCGATAAGGGTGAAACCACCTTGTCTTTTCATTGTTTACTCTCTCTATGTAAGCATGCAGTACAACTGCAAAGTTTTGTTTAGGTCACGCGACCATTTTGGATATTGTCAAAACGGTTTGGGGCGTGCGACGTGAAGTCGTATGAAGCGCTGTTCACCGCTTAACGAGTGAACCATCTGTATCACCAGATGAACCTAGGAG
>NZ_JAWPOT010000238.1:0-726 GCF_033344415.1 Vibrio sp. 1727 | reverse complement strand
TCGGAGATAGGCTGCCGCCTGAGCGCGATATCGCAGAACGTCTCGACGTTAGCCGCACAGTAGTGCGTGAAGCGATCATCATGCTGGAGCTGGAAAACCTTGTCGAAGTGAAGAAAGGTTCTGGAGTGTATGTCATCAATATTCCATCTCAACCGAACTCCCGTGAGAACGTGATCAGCGATGATGCCGGTCCGTTTGAAATGCTCCAAGCTCGCCAGTTGCTTGAAAGTAACATTGCGGAATTTGCAGCGATGCAAGTAACGCCTGGCGACATCGTGAAAATGCGTGCAGCCCTTGAGTTAGAACGAGAAGAACTTGCCAGTGGCACCGCAGATTGCAACGGTGATGAGAAGTTTCACATATGCATTGCAGAGGCAACTCAAAACTCTGTGCTGGTGGACATGTTGAAGCAATCTTGGGAGCGACGCGAGAGCAGCCCAATGTGGAAGAAACTTCATTCTCACATTGCTGGTCAAGACTACCGTGAAGAGTGGTTAGACGATCACGCCAAAATCCTTGCCGCATTGCAGCGTAAAGATCCAATCGCTGCAAAAAATGCCATGTGGCAACACCTTGAAAACGTTAAACAGCGCCTGTTGGAGCTGTCTGACATCGATGACCCGAATTTTGATGGTTACTTATTCAGTTCCAACCCTGTTGTTCTGCAGGGTGCTGAAAACGGTTAACCACATTGCCGGCTTCGGTCGGCTCTAGTCAGCGCAGCTG
>NZ_JAWPOT010000237.1:0-726 GCF_033344415.1 Vibrio sp. 1727 | reverse complement strand
TGAGCGACCTAGTGATCGGTCTGACAATTATTGCCATCGGGACGAGTCTTCCTGAGCTTGCAGCATCACTTGCTGGTGTATTGAAAGGCGAAGACGACATGGCAGTTGGTAACATCATCGGCTCGAACGTTTTCAATATTTTGGCGGTAATGGGCCTTCCTGGCATCATTAACCCATCCACACTAAGTGAATACGCGATGGGACGTGACTTTTGGGTCATGCTTGGCGTGTCACTGTTGTTAGTAGCAATGTGTTTAGGTAAGTCACGCAGCATCAACCGCCTCGAAGGGGCGATTCTGTTTACGTGTTTCTTGGGTTACCAAGTGTACCTATTTGCCAACATGGCCGCTTAATACCATTAATAAGTAGAGACAAATTGGAGCCCTGATATGTCCAATCCATTTGATTTTCGCGCTGCAGCTAAACAAGTTCTTGATATCGAAGTCGCGGCTCTGCAAGAGCTAGACAAATACTTTGATGAGCAGTTTGAACAAGCTTGCGAATTGATCCTTTCCAATAGCGGCAAAGTTGTCGTGATGGGTATGGGCAAATCAGGCCACATTGGCAACAAGATTGCAGCAACGCTTGCCAGCACAGGTACATCAGCGTTTTTTGTTCACCCGGGTGAAGCAGCGCATGGTGACTTGGGTATGATCAGTGCGGGTGACATTGTTATCGCCATTTCTAACTCTGGCGAGTCCCATGAAATCTTGTCTCTCTTCCCAG
>NZ_JAWPOT010000236.1:0-727 GCF_033344415.1 Vibrio sp. 1727 | reverse complement strand
AGTTCTAGGTCTTGATGATTTTCAAGGCGCCCCAACAACGCTTTCGCGTAATCAGACGGCTGAGGCGGTAATTCATCACGATATACCACGCCTAAGCCACCACCAACGTCGAGGTGACGAATGTTGATGCCTTGTGCTTTCAGGTCATCAATCAAAGCCAGCAAACGGTCGGTTGCATCAATAAATGGGTCAATGCTCGTTAACTGAGAACCAATATGGCAGTCGATACCTTGCACATTCAGATTAGGTAGGCTCTGGGCGAATTGATACACTTCTGGCGCGCGGTCAAACGCAATGCCAAATTTGTTGTCACGAAGACCAGTCGAAATATAAGGGTGAGTTTTCGCGTCAACATCTGGGTTAATACGTAGCGAAATAGGCGCAATCACACCAAGCTCGCCCGCCACTTTATTCAAGCGTTCGAGTTCCGGCTCTGATTCAACGTTGAAGCACTTGATGCCAAGCTCTAGTGCGCGCTTCATTTCTGCTGGCGTTTTACCCACACCAGAAAACACGACTTTCTTCGCATCACCGCCCGCAGCAATCACACGCTCTAGTTCACCACCAGATACGATATCAAAACCCGAACCCAAACGAGCCAGCGCGTTCAATACGCCCAAGTTTGAGTTGGCTTTTACTGCGTAGCACACAAGATGAGGATGTTGACCCACAGCACTATCAAACGCCTTCCAGTGGCGCTCTAGCGTGGCTCGAGAATATACGTAAA
>NZ_JAWPOT010000235.1:0-728 GCF_033344415.1 Vibrio sp. 1727 | reverse complement strand
CGTTGCACAGTGCGTTTTGTTGCTTTCTGTCTACTTCGATTTTTTTGATCTTATGCGCGACTTCTTTATCGCCACCGTCGTTTTCTTTCCACAGTAGGTCGATACCTGCACGTTGCATGATATCTAACGCGTTGTCTTGGTTATCAGCTTGTTTACGGTCAAATTGATTGCGCGTTAACTGAGAAAACATGCATGGTACAGATACTGCTGTCGCAGTGCCGCATGACGCCACATCTTTAAAAGAAATAACATCTAGTTGGCTAGTGTAGGGGTTAGTTTCACGCTCGTAACCATTCAGTTGATAGTTTTGAGTACGTGCGGTTTCACCTACTACAAAAACGAGTAACGTCGGTTTGTCCTGCGCTTGCTGTAAAGCGGTCGAAGATTGCTGTGCATCAGTACCGATTTCACGATATGGCTGTGGCGTAGTTAAGTAATTTTCTTTTACGTAACTTGTCGCGCTGTAGACATATTGCGTTGGGATGATCATTTTTTTCAGGTAGCTGTTATTGCGACCCACAGATGCGTAATCTTGATAGTACAACCCCGCAATCACGGCAATAACTGCTAACGAAGCGAGCATCGCGACCAGTTTTGTAAGCACAAAGCGTAGCCATTGTCCGCGTTGTGGTTGCAGCTTTACTTTGAACACAATCAGGGCAGGAATCACACCCATTAACGTCGTCCAAACGACCGAATACGTGCTGAGATAAGAGCTTGCTTCACTC
>NZ_JAWPOT010000234.1:0-730 GCF_033344415.1 Vibrio sp. 1727 | reverse complement strand
CATTACTAGACGGTCTAGACCAAATGCAAGACCAGCATGTGGAGGCGTACCGAATTTTAGAGCGTCCAATAGGAAGCCGAATTTCAATTGTTGCTCTTCTGCATCGATACCTAGGATATCGAATACCGCAGCTTGCATTTCTGCGTTGTGGATACGTACAGAACCACCGCCCACTTCGTAGCCGTTTAGCACCATATCGTATGCGTTTGAGTTCGCTACTGCTGGGTTCGCTTTTAGCTCTTCCGCTGTCACACCTAGAGGTGATGTGAATGGGTGGTGCATCGCGTGTAGGTTGCCTTCGTCGTCTTCCTCGAACATTGGGAAGTCAACAACCCATAGAGGAGCCCAAGTGCCTTCTTTAGTCAGACCTAGGTCTTTACCTAGTTTAAGACGAAGTGCGCCTAGTGCTTCCGCAACGATGTTAGCTTTATCTGCACCAAATAGAATGATGTCGCCAGATTCCGCTTGAGTGCGATCTAGGATACCGTTGATTACGTCTTCGCTTAGGAATTTAGCTACAGGAGATTGGATACCTTCCACACCTGCCGCACGGTCGTTAACCTTCATCCATGCTAGACCTTTTGCACCGTAGATACCTACGAACTCTGCATAGCCGTCGATTTGCTTACGAGTTAACTCTGCACCGCCTGGTACACGGATAACTGCAACGCGGCCTTTTTCGTCGTTCGCTGGACCAGAGAATACTTTGAACTCAACGTCTTTTACTAGG
>NZ_JAWPOT010000233.1:0-731 GCF_033344415.1 Vibrio sp. 1727 | reverse complement strand
CTCAATGAAAGACGTACCTGTCGACTTCCCAGAAGGCCTTGGCCTCGTGACCATTTGCGAGCGAGAAGACCCTCGCGACGCCTTCGTTTCTAATACCTATAGCAACATTGATGAACTCCCTCAAGGTGCGGTCGTCGGTACTTGCAGTTTGCGTCGCCAATGCCAACTGAAAGAATACCGCCCAGACATCATTATCAAAGAACTGCGTGGCAACGTGGGGACTCGACTTGGCAAACTGGATGCGGGTGAGTACGACGCTATCATTCTTGCAGCCGCAGGTCTAAAGCGCTTGAAATTGGAAGACCGAATTCGCAGCTTTATCGAACCAGAACACTCACTGCCAGCGGTTGGCCAAGGCGCAGTCGGTATTGAATGCCGCGTAGACGACGAACGCTTACTCAAACTTCTGGAGCCACTCAACCATAAAGACACCGCCGATCGCGTGTTGTGCGAACGTGCCATGAACCTAACTCTTGAAGGTGGCTGTCAGGTGCCAATCGGTAGCTACGCGCTACTTGAAGGTGATGAAATTTGGCTTCGCGCGCTAGTCGGTGAACCAGATGGCAGCGAAATTGTGCGTGGCGAAGTGCGTGGTCACCGTAAAGATGGAGAAGCGCTCGGTATCCAGTTGGCTAACGAGCTACTTGATAACGGTGCCCGCGACATTCTAACCAAGCTGTACGCTGACCACGATTAATCATGGCAGTGTTGGTCACTCGGCCGGGAGAGCA
>NZ_JAWPOT010000232.1:0-732 GCF_033344415.1 Vibrio sp. 1727 | reverse complement strand
GATGGCATGCGAATGCAGATGTTCCTCTCCCTCTATCTGAACTTATTGCTCGCTGGCAAGCGCTTGAAGGTACGGAGTTATCTGCGCAGCAATACGACACTCTTAAAGATAAGTTAGGCACACCAGAAACCATCGAAGTCTGGTATCAAGGCGTCGAAGAACCGCAGCGAATTACTCTTTATCGTCTTCATGATTTTTGGTTGTTCAAGAATTGGCAAGACAAGTGGATCGCGATTTCTGTTGATAGCAATTACATCATGCCTAAGTGAGAGGTGGTCAATAACCTCGTAGGTAAGCAGTGTTTACGCTTGTACTTTTCGATTATTCTAACTGCCTTTCAGTAAGGCTTTGAGTGTTCTAAGGAGAAATAAATGCCTGAACTACCAGAAGTTGAAGTAAGCCGGATGGGTATTAGTCCACATATGGTTGGACAAACGATTAAGGCATTTGTTTTTCGCACCCCCAAACTGCGCTGGGATATCCCGCAAGAGCTGAAATTGCTTGAAGGGCAAGTGATTCGAGCTATTCACCGCCGCGCAAAGTATTTGCTCATAGAAACGGATACAGGGACTGCCATTGTGCACCTTGGAATGTCCGGCTCGTTACGTGTGTTGGATGCTGATTTTCCTGCGGCTAAGCACGATCATGTCGATCTCAAACTTACAAATGGTAAAGTGCTGCGTTATAACGACCCTCGACGCTTTGGTGCTTGGCTATGGTGCGCACCTGGTG
>NZ_JAWPOT010000231.1:0-732 GCF_033344415.1 Vibrio sp. 1727 | reverse complement strand
GCTTGTATGAACCGACTTGGAGGATTACAGACAGTGTTTCCATTACAAATACACCGCCCATGATAACCAGCACCAATTCTTGACGAACCAAAACAGCGATAGTGCCTAGTGCACCACCTAGCGCAAGAGAGCCTACGTCACCCATAAATACTTGTGCTGGATAGGTGTTGAACCATAAGAACCCAAGACCCGCGCCCACAATCGCCGTACATACCACAACAAGCTCAGAGGCGTGCGGTAGATATGGGATGTGCAGATATCCAGAAAAGTTAACGTTACCAGTCGCCCAAGCGATAACGGCAAAGCCTGCAGCAACCAGTACCGTCGGCATGATAGCCAAACCATCTAAACCATCAGTGAGGTTTACCGCATTACTGGTGCCAACAATCACGAAGTAAGTCAGAATGATGTACATCAGACCAAGCTGTGGCATCACGTCTTTAAAGAATGGTACGACAAGCTGCGTCGCTGCTGTGTCTTTACCATAAGCGTATAGAGCAAATGCCACAACAAATGCGATCAAAGACTGCCAGAAATACTTCCAACGCGCGATCAAACCATCGGTGTTTTTACGCACGACTTTGCGATAATCATCGACAAAGCCAACGGCGCCATAACCTAGCAACACCGTCAGTACCGCCCAAACATAAGGGTTGGATAAATCAGTCCACAATAGAATCGTGATCGAAATAGCAGCCAAAATCATGATACCGCCCATAGTAGGAGTACCAC
>NZ_JAWPOT010000230.1:0-732 GCF_033344415.1 Vibrio sp. 1727 | reverse complement strand
TGTGCTAGACCAACGTTAGCAACTAGCGCACATACGGCACCGTTGATTAGAACCCACTGCTTGTATGACAGTGATGTCTTCGAGCTGAAGAAATCAGAACATGCTGAAATCAGGCCGATAGCCGTTGTCAGACACGCTAACAATACAATCACAGAAAGAACGATTTGACCGTAAGGGCCAAACAATGCTTGAACGTACTGGCTTAGAATCAGACCACCGTTGTCTGCGCCCGCAGCAACTGTTGCACTGGTAGCGCCTAGGTAGAATAGCGAAATGTAAACAAATGCTAGACCAGCCGCAGCGATACAACCTGCAAAAATCAGGTACTTAGTCGTCGCAGAACGCTCCGTAATACCTTTGCCGCGCAGTGCATCCACCATCAACATACCAAACATCAGCGATGCGAAAGTATCCATGGTGTTGTAGCCTTCAAGGAAGCCTTTGGTTAATGGCTGAGTTAGGTACTCACCGCGTGCACCGATCATATCGCCTTGAGGATCTAGGAATACTGCAACAGCAAGAATGATCAAACCGACAAACAGCGCTGGAGTCAGCACTTTACCGATCAAGTCGATAAGACGGCCTTGGAACCAAGAGAACAGCATTGCAACCGCAAAAAAGATCACAGAGAACGCGGTAAGGTGAGCTTGAGAAGCTTCAACAAAGAATGGCTTCACGGCCATCTCGTAAGCCACTAGACCTGTACGAGGCGCTGCAAACGCAGGACCAATA
>NZ_JAWPOT010000229.1:0-733 GCF_033344415.1 Vibrio sp. 1727 | reverse complement strand
TAGCGAAAATTGAACTGCGCTCTTTGGTCATTTCCTCAAAGTCTGGCAAGTACAAATGCAGATGGTCTAGAGACACCGATAAATCGTACGGTTTGAGGTACGTTGCTTTGCCTTTCACCTCTTGGCTACTCACGTCCAACTGCCAACTTAGGTTCTTTTTACTGGCGTTCAATGCCACATCGTGAAACTCAATGCCGCCCAACAACAAGTTCGGCGTTTCGACTTCAATACGCGTTGGTAAAGGAATCGCAGGCGTCTTCATGTTTGCCAGCACCGATTGCGCTTTACTCTCTGGCGTATCCAGTAACGTCGCCCACTTATCTAGGTTTACCTCATCTAGACGAATCGAAGCATCGTGCCCAACGACAGGGCTAATTTTAAAACCGCCTTTGCCTAACACTAAGTTGGTCGCGGTTAACACTGGCACATCGCCCGAGATATCAATTTCGGTCTGATATTTCGCATTTGGGATTTGCAAACGAGCCGAAATGCTCTCCTGATTCCCCGATGCTTGGAGTTTCGCCTGACCAGCTTCACCGACCTTTTTCGTCAATGGGTATGGGTATTCACTGGCTAATCGACCGAGCTGCGCCAACACATCCACTTGGTAAGTAAAGCCCACATCGTTGAGCTGCAAGTCAATGTCCATTTGCCAAGGTGCATGACCGGAAACCAAGCTCAACCAACGTTCACCCAAATAAGGCTTGAGCGGCTCCACATCCCAATCACCTAA
>NZ_JAWPOT010000022.1:0-81584 GCF_033344415.1 Vibrio sp. 1727 | reverse complement strand
CGGATAAATTTGCATCAAAAGCGGTCAAAAGAGCACGTTATTTCTACAGTTCTCTAAATTTATCTGCGAAAAGAGCCACTTTTTCCCAATTGGTGTACTCCACCTCTTTGGTCGTATCGGTTTCGCCACCCGTCATCGACATAATGAACCTAATCATAGTTCTGTCGAACCAGCTATAACGTGGGTAATAAAGTGCACCAGCAAAAACACCGATTAGCGTTGGTTTCCAAGGCGACTTAATTAGGAACTTGCGAATGTAGGCACTACCTTCAGGTGTATCCTTTCCTTGGTCCTCTTTACGAGCGGTTAGGTTTACGCAGAAAAATGCCACTTTATTTTGCTCCAATTGATTGAGGTTTCGCTCAATAAACTGGTATAGCTTTTTATTAAGATGGCCATAGCGAATAGAGGCGCCTATCAATACTCTGTCGTATTGGCTGAAGTCAATCGTCTCGACATTATGTAAATCCACCAGCTCACAATCGAAGTCTGGAAGTTGTTCATCTATATAGTGGAGAATTTTTTTAGTCTGCCCTTCGCGGGAAGAGTATAGAAATAATGCTTTTGCCACGATTTCCCCTTAGCTACGCCAAAACGTCGGCGTAAGTAGAATAAGTAAGGTAAAGATTTCCAAACGACCAAACAGCATAGAAACTATCAATACCCATTTTGCTTTGTCGTTAACATCACCAAAGTGCAGCGCTACTTCTCCTAAGCCAGGACCGAGGTTGTTCAGAGTCGCAGCCACCGCCGAGAACGCACTGAGCTCATCCATTCCTGTTGCAATCAACCCCAACATACAAACCACAAATACCAATGCGTATGCGGAGAAGAAACCCCAAACTGCATCGACAACACGTTGCGGTAGGGCACTGCCACCCACTTTGATGGTGTAAACCGCACGAGGGTGCACCAAACGTTTTAGTTCACGCGCACCTTGTAAGGTAAGAAGCAGGATACGGATCACTTTCATGCCGCCGCCTGTTGAACCAGCACAACCACCTATAAAGGAAGAGAACAATAACAGCACAGGTAAGAAGAGCGGCCAATCCGCAAAACCTGTTGTCGTAAAGCCCGCTGTTGTGGATATTGATACAGTTTGGAACAGAGCCTGATCGAAAGCATCGTATGTCGATGTGTAAGAGTGATGTTTCAGTAATAATAGAAAGCAAATGATAAATAGCAGCACTTGAATAAACAAGAAGGCGCGAAACTCAGGATCTTTCCAGTAATACTTGGGATGTACGCCACCTGATGCAAATGCAGCAAAGTGCAGTGTGTAATTACATGCAGATATAAGCAGAAAAACCACCGTAATCAGGTTAATCGCGTAACTATCAAAGTATCCGATGCTGGCATCGTGGGTAGAGAAGCCACCAATGGCAATGGTGGAAAAGCTGTGACTGATGGCATCAAATGGCGTCATACCAGCTAACCAAAAAGCCGAAGCACAGGCGATAGTCAGGCTCAAATAGATGTACCAAAGCGCCTTAGCAGTTTCTGCTATGCGCGGCGTCACTTTAGTATCCTTGACTGGACCTGGGATCTCGGCGCGGTAAAGCTGCATACCACCGATGCCAAGTACTGGCAAAATCGCCACCGCTAATACGATGATTCCCATACCGCCGAACCACTGCAGTAACTGTCGATAGAATAGAATCGCTTTAGGTAACTCATCCAAACCAACAATAACGGTCGCCCCGGTCGTCGTGAGAGCAGAAAACGATTCAAAAAACGCATCTGTCACTGAGACGTTCGGATTGTCAGCAATGAGAAAGGGGATCGAGCCTGCACTGCCAAGTACTGTCCAGAATAAGACGACAATAAGAAAGCCATCTCGAGCTTTAAGCTCGTGCTTATACCTGCGGTTTGGGTACCAACAAACGGCCCCACAAAACAGCAGAACAAAAAATGTCGTGACAAAAGGCACACCAGCACCATCTCGATAGATCAGCGCAACGAGTGCTGGCGCAAGCATAGTGACACTAAAGAGTGCGAGCAGTAGCCCGACGATTCGAATAATTGAACGAAATTGCATGGATAAATTGACTAGCGAAGCTGTCCCTGTTGCTTCCTGTTTTTCATTATTGTCCGTCTAGCGGAGTGACAATTGCCTTTGCCCCGCTTTTATTGATGATTGCTTGGGTAAACGCGCTCACTTCTCGAAGCTCAATTTCCACCACTAATACGACCTGATCGCTGTATTCAGCCTCGACTTCTATCGCACCAAATTGCGGCATGATTGATTGTGCGATAGGCATAAACCCATAGTCTAACGTTAGTCTGAGCTTTGTGGTTATTTTTTTCTCAATAGTTTGAAGCAGCTTGAGCGCTTGTTGAACCCCACCCCCATACGCTTTAACCAAGCCGCCTGTACCTAACTTGATTCCACCAGAGTATCGCGTGACCACAGCCGTGATCTCCCCCACCCCAGATCCAGACAGCTGCGCCAGGATTGGTTTGCCTGCCGTCCCTGAAGGTTCTCCATCATCACTAAAGCCCCACTTCATCGAATCTTCTGGTCGACCAGCAACAAAGCCCCAACAGTTATGTCTAGCATCAGCGTGTTTAGCTTTGATTTGATCAACAAATGCTTTTGCAGCTTCGATACTTGGCGTGTGTGCCAAATAAGTAATGAAGACGCTCTTTTTAATTTCTTCTTCAAATTGAGCGGGCTCTGCTGGAATCAGATAAGGCTTGTCATTCATAGGATTATGGATTCATGTCTATTTGCCTGAAGTCTATCACGAGTGTGATTTACCCGTCGCATAAGATCTGCCACAGCGCAAAATGTTAAACACTTGTTTAAAAAATGTATTGAAATTAAACAATCCACGATCCAAACTAACCTTACTGGTCAAACCAGAACAAAAATAAAACGACTTCCTCGATACCTATTTGCCGAGGTACACGGCGTCGTTGAAATAGGTATACAGACAATCCACGATTGTATGTCATGGAGATAGACAATGATTTACCAAGCCGAAACCCTACAGGTAAAGGAAATACAAGATGGTATTGCAGAGCTAAGCTTCTGCTCTCCAAAATCCGTCAACAAACTCGACCTAGCGACATTAGAATCGCTAGATAAAGCTCTTGATGCGCTCATTGCCCATCAAGGCCTCAAGGGGTTGTTGCTCACTTCAGATAAAGACGCATTCATTGTAGGCGCAGACATTACCGAGTTTTTAGGTCTGTTTGCTAAAACGGATGCCGAGCTCGACCAATGGCTGCAATTTGCTAATAGCATCTTTAACAAATTAGAAGACTTACCCGTTCCGACCATCTCAGTGATCAAAGGCCACGCTCTTGGTGGCGGTTGTGAATGTGTGCTAGCAACAGACATGCGTATTGGTGACAAAACCACCAGCATCGGCCTACCAGAAACGAAACTGGGAATCATGCCGGGCTTTGGTGGTTGTGTACGCTTACCTCGCGTTATTGGCGCAGACAGCGCAATGGAAATCATAACCCAAGGTAAAGCATGCCGAGCTGATGAAGCATTGAAAATTGGCTTACTCGATGCTGTTGTAGAGACTGATGCTTTATACGAATCAGCACTACAAACTCTTAACTCTGCAATTAATGAGAAACTTGACTGGCAAGCACGCCGAGCACAGAAAACATCGCCTCTAACGCTGAGTAAGCTTGAATCAATGATGAGCTTCACCATGGCGAAGGGTCTGGTGGCACAAAAAGCAGGTCCTCACTACCCTGCCCCAATGACAGCCGTTATCACGATTGAAGAAGGTGCTCGCTTTGCACGTAATGAAGCGTTAGACATTGAACGTAAGCACTTCGTGAAATTGGCTAAATCGGAAGAAGCAAAATCACTCGTTGGCCTATTCCTTAATGATCAATACATCAAAGGCATTGCGAAAAAAGCAGCGAAGTCAGCAAGTAAAGACACGCAACGTGCAGCCGTATTAGGTGCAGGTATCATGGGTGGCGGCATTGCTTACCAATCAGCGCTAAAAGGTGTGCCAGTCTTAATGAAAGACATCGCGCAAGCGTCGCTCGACCTAGGCATGACTGAAGCATCTAAGCTGCTGAATAAACGCTTATCTCGCGGTCGCATTGATGGCTTTAAGATGGCGGGTATTTTAGCGTCAATCACACCGAGCTTACATTACGCAGGTATTGAAAACTCTGATGTGATTGTTGAAGCTGTCGTTGAAAACCCGAAAGTAAAAGCAGCAGTTTTGAGTGAAGTTGAGTCCCATGTCGGTGACGACACCGTTATCACCTCAAACACCTCGACGATTCCTATCAACCTATTGGCAAAATCACTAAAACGCCCAGAAAACTTCTGTGGTATGCACTTCTTCAACCCAGTGCATCGTATGCCTCTTGTTGAGATCATCCGTGGTGAGCACACCTCTGATGAAACCATCAATCGTGTTGTGGCGTATGCTGCGAAAATGGGCAAATCACCAATTGTCGTTAATGACTGCCCAGGGTTCTTCGTTAACCGCGTATTGTTCCCATACTTTGGCGGCTTCAGCATGCTACTTCGTGATGGTGCTGACTTTACGAAAATCGACAAAGTCATGGAGCGTAAGTTTGGCTGGCCGATGGGACCGGCGTACTTGCTTGACGTAGTCGGCATTGATACCGCGCACCACGCACAAGCTGTGATGGCTGACGGTTTCCCTGAGCGTATGGGTAAACAAGGTCGTGATGCGATTGATGCACTGTTCGAAGCAGACAAATATGGTCAGAAAAATGGTAATGGCTTCTACAGCTACACCATAGATAAAAAAGGTAAGCCGAAGAAAACCTTCTCCGAAGCGATCTTACCGGTACTTGCTGACGTTTGTGCCGATAAGCAGGACTTTGACGATCAGACCATCATTCAACGTATGATGATTCCAATGATCAACGAAGTGGTGCTGTGCCTACAAGAAGGCATCATTGCCACTCCACAAGAAGCGGATATGGCACTGGTTTATGGTCTTGGTTTCCCTCCATTCCGCGGTGGCGTATTCCGCTATCTAGACAGCGTGGGTATTGCTGAATACGTTGAAATGGCAAAACAACACGCCGAGCTAGGTGCGATGTACCAAGTACCGCAAATGCTGATTGATATGGCGGCGAAAGGTGAAAGCTTTTACGGTGCACAACAGCAAGGTTCTATCTAAGGAGGGATTCTAAAATGACTAATCAAACAAGAAATGTTGTCGTAGTCGATTGTCTACGTACTCCAATGGGTCGCTCTAAAGGTGGTGCTTTCCGTCATACACGAGCAGAAGATCTATCTGCGCGCCTAATGAAAGGCATTCTTGCGCGTAACCCACAAGTGAACCCAAGCGAGATTGAAGACATCTACTGGGGCTGTGTACAGCAAACACTAGAGCAAGGCTTTAACGTTGCACGTAATGCGGCGCTGCTTGCTGGTCTGCCGATTGAAATTGGCGCCGTGACGGTGAACCGCTTGTGTGGCTCATCAATGCAAGCGCTTCACGATGGTACACGTGCCATCATGACTGGCGATGCTGAAATCTGCCTAATTGGTGGTGTTGAGCACATGGGGCATGTGCCAATGAACCACGGTGTAGACTTTCACCCAGGTATGTCAAAGAACGTAGCAAAAGCTGCGGGCATGATGGGCTTAACGGCTGAAATGCTGGGTAAATTACATGGCATTAGCCGTGAGCAACAAGACGAGTTTGCCGCTCGCTCTCACGCTCGTGCGCACGCAGCAACCGTAGAGGGTCGTTTTAAAAACGAAATTCTACCAATTGAAGGCCACGCAGCAGACGGCACACTGTTCACTCTGGATTATGACGAAGTGATTCGCCCTGAAACATCCGTTGAAGGTCTATCTCAACTTCGCCCAGTGTTCGACCCTGCAAACGGTACAGTAACAGCCGGTACATCATCGGCTCTGTCCGATGGTGCATCAGCGATGTTGATCATGAGCGAAGAGAAAGCCAATGAGCTTGGCTTGAATATTCGTGCACGTATTAAAGGCATGGCCATTGCGGGCTGCGATCCTTCTATTATGGGTTACGGTCCTGTACCTGCGACGAAAAAAGCGCTCAAGCGTGCCGGTCTTTCAATTGAAGACATGGATGTGGTTGAGCTAAACGAAGCATTTGCCGCGCAGTCTCTGCCGTGTGCTAAAGACTTAGGCCTGCTTGATGTTATGGATGAGAAGGTCAACCTTAACGGTGGTGCGATAGCATTGGGTCATCCACTAGGCTGTTCTGGTTCACGTATCTCAACAACGTTGATCAACCTAATGGAAGCGAAAGACGCGAAATACGGTCTGGCCACCATGTGTATCGGTTTGGGTCAGGGCATTGCGACAGTATTTGAACGACCATAACAGTTCAAGACGTTGTTGTAGTGATCGAGCCAACAATCATAAGCAAATGAACTAGTACTAAAATTTTTAGTATTACACTTAAGGGCGACAATTGATGTCGCCCTTTGTTTTACATCAAACATGCATGAAGAGCATACATTAAATGCTCAAGTTTCATTTTATTCATAGACAAAGAAGACATACACTTAGACCAGTTAATATTTTGCTGCATGTGACCCAGAGTCATGCTACCGCACAATCGGAGAACCTTATGTTTAATGCTCTAGTTCTAAATCAAGAAGACAAACGTACTATCGCTAACATCGAGCAAATCGATGAAACACAACTGCCTGAAGGCGACGTTTTGATTGACGTTGATTACTCATCGTTAAACTACAAAGACGGTCTTGCGATCACAGGTAAAGGTAAAATCATCCGTAACTTCCCGATGGTGCCAGGTATTGACCTAGCAGGTACGGTAGTAAGCTCAGAAGACGACCGCTACCAAGCTGGTGACAAAGTTGTCCTTACTGGCTGGGGCGTGGGTGAAAACCACTGGGGTGGTATGTCTCAGCGTGCTCGTCTAAAAGCGGATTGGCTAGTACCACTACCAAAAGGTCTAGACAGCAAGAAAGCAATGATGGTTGGTACTGCTGGCTTCACTGGTATGCTGTGTGTTCAAGCACTGCTTGATGCAGGCATCAAACCTGAAAATGGCGAAATCCTAGTAACTGGCGCAAGTGGCGGTGTAGGCTCAGTCGCAGTAACGCTTCTAGCACAGCTTGGCTACAAAGTTGCTGCAGTGACAGGTCGTGTAGAGAAAAACGGCCCGCTACTTGAAAAACTAGGTGCTAGCCGCATCATCGACCGTACTGAATTTGAAGAACCAGCACGTCCGCTTGAAAAACAAGTATGGGCAGGTGCGGTTGATACTGTAGGAAGCAAAGTACTAGCAAAAGTATTGGCGCAAATGGATTACAACAGTGCAGTTGCAGCTTGTGGTCTTGCTGGTGGTTTTGATCTACCAACCACAGTGATGCCGTTCATCCTACGTAATGTTCGCCTACAAGGTGTGGACTCAGTAATGTGCCCAACAGAGAAACGTATCGCTGCATGGGAAAAGCTGGTCGAGCTACTACCAGACAGCTACTTCGAGCAAGCGTGTACTGAAGTTGCTCTTGCTGAAGCACCGAAATATGCAGAAGACATCACCAACGGTCAAGTAACGGGTCGTGTGGTTATCAAGCTATAAACACTGACTCAGTGTAAATAGACGAAGAGCCGGCATTGCTGGCTCTTTTTTGTTAGCAGTTCAGTCCCATATCTTCGATACGTTTAGCTATCAGACGGCTACACTCTTCACGCACAATCGTTCTTAACCATTCTTGAGCGGGAGAATGTTCGCAACGCGCATGCCAAATCATCGAGTATTCAAACGGCGTGAATTGGAATGGTAATGGTTTCACCACCAAGTCATAACGCTCGGCAACCAGATACGCCAAATCCGCTGGTACTGTGATGATAATTGGCAAGGTATCCATGATCGCCAATGCGGCTTCTAAATGATAAGCCCGCAGAACCATTTTACGCTTAGGTTTCTCCATCAAAGCTTGTTCGATCAGTGCCTTAACACCATCACTGATGGCGATCATGGCATGTGGATGACTCAGATAATCATCCAAGCTCATTTCTTTATCCGCTAATGGATGCTGTTTTGAAAGCATACACAGCACCCCCACTCGCCCCAACACTTCACTGCGTAGAGGCTCTACCGGGCCTGTCGGGCGACAAATCGCTAAGTCTGCACCTTCATAAGTGAGCTGATCTGATAAACGGTCGTGTTGCAGTGGTAAGAAGTTGAAAGACACGTTTGGCGCTTCTTGGTAAATTCTCGGCAAAGCGAACGGTAAGATTGTTTGCATGGCATAGTCGGTGGTCACGATGTTGAAAGTCTGCACGCATTGCAATGGGTCAAACTCAACCGGAGATAACAACTGACGTAAAGACTCTAATGGCTCGCCCAATGAGCGATCGATCTCTAACGCTTTCTGAGTTGGGATCAAATGCTGTCCCTGACGAGTAAACAGCGGATCTCCCAATAAGTCACGCAGACGACCAAGCACACGACTCATTGCCGATTGACTCAAGTTCAGACGTGTTGCCGCCTTACTGACACTGTTTTCTTCTATCAGTACTCGCAACGCAACCAGTAAATTTAAATCTCGGCGATAGATATCTTCCAGTTCCACGAATTAGCCACTTATTTTGTATGTGTTTGGGTAAATTGTACTCTTTAGGCAAAAAAAATCCCGCCTTTCAGCGGGGAAGCCCAAGAAAAATGGGGATAGTGTCGGAATGAAGTGTCGGTAAAAATAGGTGAGCGTTATTAAAAGCATTCTGATCCAAGCAAGAAGCGCTAATTTTCTTGCTCAGATGCGCCAGACCATCTGCGCATCTCGATCCAAATCCCAATAATAGTGGCAACCATGCCTACGAGAGGCGTCAAAGAGGCGTCAGCTGGCGTCCTGAGTACCAATGCACAAAACGAGATAAAACACAGCACTGAGTAAATCGTAAGTCTGTCTAACGCTGTTAACATTGCCTCTCCCTTGCCAGTTGTTACCAAATTGTTAATTTAAGGTAAAACAAAAAATTCGGTTTGCCAAGTGGTTATTGAATATTTTTTCAACGAAAGTAAAATTCAACGTTCAGTTAGTTACGAGAATCACACTATGAGCTTTAATCCTGAACTGGCAAACAAGACATTAGAGGCGGAAGGACTGCGCTGCCCAGAGCCAGTGATGATGGTCAGGAAGACAATTCGCAACATGCAAGATGGTGAGATTTTGCTGGTCAAAGCAGACGATCCATCCACGACTCGAGACATTCCGAGTTTCTGCCGCTTTATGGACCACCAATTAGTTGCGGCACAAACGGAGCAAGTTCCGTATCAGTACCTGATCAAGAAAGGATTGGAATAATCTGGTCGAACTAAAAACGGCAGCCTATATTGGCTGCCGTTTGTTTATTCGTCGTATTCGAGTGTGCGAACTTCTGATTGGAGCTTGTTAAGTTGTTTCTTCATTGCCCGCATCTCTTCATGCATAGGAATGATGTGAGCGACACGAATCCACGCTTCTACTGTCAATCCAGTAAGAACGAACGATCCTGCTACAATCGGTAACCACATATCAGTTAGCACCATCGCTAGTAAACACAGCGCTAAACCAAAAGTGAATAAATAACTCTGACTCTTCGGGGACATCCCCATGTAACGTGTAAGCATAAACTTGCCCTCTCGCTATCATTCACACCATTAAACTACCATGACAAGTATGACACTTATATGTCATCCGTCACGCAACGGAACGATTTAGAGTCAGAGTTTGAACTCGCGCAGCACGCCACTAATGATTGATAACTCACATCATTTCACGTGCAAAAAATCAGAACAGTGCAGCCCCTATTGCCAGAGCAATAAACAAAAATGCGGTAATTTTACGGATCAGCCCTAAAGGCATCTTGTCGGCCGACAATTTACCAATCAGGACCACAGGTACATTCGCAAGCAGCATACCGATTGTGGTACCGATAATCACCAAACTTAACGCATCCGCGTATTGCGCCCCTAAGATGGAAGTGGCGATCTGAGTTTTATCGCCTATCTCCGCAACGAAGAACGCGATAAAGCTGGCAATAAATGGGCCTCGATTAGAAATCTGCTCGTCATCATCCAGTTTGTCCGGGATCAGAACCCAAGCCGCCATCGCGACAAAACTGACCACCAGCACCCACTTTAAAATCTCAGGTGATAGATAGTCTGCGACAACCACACCTAACCATGCAGCCAAAGCGTGGTTGGCAATAGTTGCCAAAAAGATTGCTGCAATAATTGGGATTGGTTTTCGGTAACGACTTGCGAGTAATAGAGATAGCAATTGGGTCTTATCGCCAATTTCTGCTAACGCTACAGTAGTAATTGAAATAGCTAAAACGCTCACGACATGCTCATTGGGGCAGGGATTATTATTTTTAACCGAAGACAAACCTCACGCCCCTACCCCGGTTCGTGATGATTTGTCTAAGGTCTTGCTAAACTTGAAAGGCTTCAAGTCTCGAACGCCATGGTGATTTTGCACCAATTATGTTGACGGACGAACCAGATGAAACAGAAACTTCATCAGGTAAGCTACTCCCCAAAGACAGGCGCAATTCTAGCCACCTTTGTTGCGCTTCTCAAGAGCCAAAGCAGGCAAAAACTCCCTTTTAGGAAAAATACAGCAGATAACGCGGTAAAAATTCATTAAAGGAGAAAATCGCCCACGAATTAATCAAGATTAGCTCTACTCCCATGCTCAATATCTGGTTATACTAGATTGTTAATTTATTCAACCGTAATTACTCTTTATCGCCGTTGTTAGAGTTGAAAAACTCGGCATAGATGACGAATTAACGAGTAACAAGAGAATCGCGCGAACCTGACTTATGCAAAAATACGATATCAAAACCTTCCAGGGAATGATCCTCGCGCTGCAGGATTATTGGGCTCAAAATGGTTGTACCATTGTTCAACCGCTAGATATGGAAGTGGGTGCGGGTACCTCTCACCCAATGACCTGTCTACGAGCGCTTGGCCCAGAGCCAATGTCGACAGCTTACGTACAACCTTCACGTCGTCCTACTGATGGCCGTTACGGTGAAAACCCTAACCGTCTTCAGCACTACTACCAATTCCAAGTAGCGCTAAAACCATCGCCTGACAATATTCAAGAGTTGTACCTTGGCTCCCTTGAAGTTCTTGGTATTGACCCTCTTGTACACGACATCCGTTTCGTAGAAGACAACTGGGAAAACCCAACACTAGGCGCATGGGGTCTGGGCTGGGAAGTTTGGCTAAACGGCATGGAAGTGACCCAGTTTACTTACTTCCAGCAAGTTGGTGGTCTTGAGTGTAAACCAGTAACTGGTGAAATCACTTACGGTATCGAACGTCTAGCAATGTACATCCAAGAAGTAGACTCTGTTTACGACCTCGTTTGGAACATCGCACCAGATGGCAGCAAAGTGACTTACGGTGATATCTTCCACCAAAATGAAGTAGAGCAATCGACTTACAACTTCGAGCACGCAGACGTTGAATTCCTATTTGGTTTCTTCGAACAGTGCGAGAAAGAGTGTAAAGAGCTGCTTGAGCTTGAAAAGCCACTGCCACTACCGGCTTACGAGCGCATTCTAAAAGCCGGTCACGCATTCAACCTACTAGACGCACGTAAAGCGATCTCAGTAACTGAACGCCAACGTTACATCCTACGCATCCGCAACCTGACGAAAGCAGTTGCAGAAGCATACTACGCATCGCGTGAAGCTCTTGGTTTCCCAATGTGTAAGAAAGAACAAGCGTAAGGGGTAGAGTAACATGGCAAAAGAATTTCTAATCGAGCTAGGTACAGAAGAGCTACCACCAACGCAACTTCGCACTCTAGCTGAAGCATTCGCAGCAAACTTCGAAGCAGAACTAAAAGGCGCTGAGCTTGCTCACGAAGGCGTGAAATGGTTCGCGGCACCTCGTCGTCTTGCACTTAAAGTCGCAGCACTAGCAGACAGCCAGTCTGACAAAGTTGTTGAAAAACGTGGTCCTGCGGTTTCTGCAGCGTTTGACGCGGAAGGCAACCCAACAAAAGCGGCTCAAGGCTGGGCACGCGGTTGTGGCATCACGGTTGACCAAGCAGAGCGCATGGTTACAGACAAAGGTGAATGGCTACTGTTCAAACAAGAAGTGAAAGGTCAGCCAACGTCTGAGATCGTAGTTGAACTTGCAGCGAAAGCACTAGCAAACCTACCTATCGCAAAACCAATGCGCTGGGGTAACAAAACGACTCAATTTATCCGTCCAGTTAAGACGCTAACCATGCTAATGGGCAGCGATCTAATCGAAGGCGAGATTCTTGGTGTCGCTTCAGACCGCACTATCCGTGGTCACCGCTTCATGGGTGAGCAAGAGTTCACTATCGATTCTGCTGAACAATACCCTGCGATCCTAGAAGAGCGCGGTAAAGTAATGGCAGATTACGAAGCGCGTAAAGCAATCATCCTAGCTGACGCACAAAAAGCGGCAGCAGCGGTTGGCGGTATCGCTGACCTAGAAGATGACCTAGTAGAAGAAGTAACGTCTCTGGTTGAATGGCCAGTGGTACTAACAGCGAAGTTTGAAGAAGAGTTCCTAAAAGTGCCTTCTGAAGCGTTGGTTTACACCATGAAAGGTGACCAAAAGTACTTCCCTGTTTACGACGAAAACAAGAAGCTACTACCTAACTTCATCTTCGTATCGAACATCGAATCAAAAGAGCCTCGTTACGTAATCGAAGGTAACGAGAAAGTGGTTCGTCCTCGTCTTGCTGACGCAGAGTTCTTCTTCAACACAGACCGTAAGCGTCCACTTATCGACCGTCTGCCTGAACTAGAGCAAGCGATCTTCCAAAAGCAACTGGGTACGATCAAAGACAAAACAGACCGCATCACAGAGCTTGCTGGCTACATTGCTGAGCAAATCGGTGCTGACGTTGAGAAATCAAAGCGTGCTGGTCTACTAGCAAAATGTGACCTAATGACCTCAATGGTATTCGAATTCACGGATACTCAAGGTGTTATGGGTATGCACTATGCTCGCCACGACGGTGAAGCAGAAGAAGTTGCAGTAGCACTGAACGAGCAATACATGCCTCGTTTCGCAGGTGATGAACTGCCATCAAACGGTGTTTCAACTGCAGTTGCAATGGCAGACAAGCTAGACACTATCGTAGGTATCTTCGGTATTGGTCAAGCACCTAAAGGCAGCGACCCATTCGCACTACGCCGCGCATCTCTAGGTGTACTACGTATCATCGTTGAATACGGCTACAACCTAGATCTTGTTGACCTAGTAGCGAAAGCGAAGTCACTGTTTGGCGACCGCCTAACCAACGACAACGTTGAACAAGACGTTATCGAGTTCATGCTTGGTCGTTTCCGTGCTTGGTACCAAGACGAAGGCTTCAGCGTAGACATCATTCAAGCGGTTCTAGCTCGTCGTCCGACGAAACCAGCAGACTTCGACCAACGAGTTAAAGCGGTTTCTCACTTCCGTGAACTAGAAGCAGCAGAGTCTCTAGCCGCAGCGAACAAACGTGTAGGTAACATCCTAGCGAAATTCGACGGCGAACTAGCAGCAGACATCGACCTAGCACTTCTACAAGAAGACGCAGAGAAAGCACTAGCAGAAAGCGTTGAAGTAATGACAGAAGCGCTAGAGCCAGCATTTGCTACAGGTAACTACCAAGAAGCCCTAAGCAAGCTAGCAGACCTACGTGAACCAGTTGACGCGTTCTTTGATAACGTAATGGTAATGGCAGACGACGAAGCACTTAAGAAGAACCGTCTGACACTACTGAACAACCTGCGTAACCTGTTCCTTCAGATCGCAGACATTTCTTTGCTTCAAAAGTAATTCATTACTCTTCGAAGTGATTAAGAAATAAGTAAAAGGGAAGCAGATGCTTCCCTTTTTTGTTGCCTTCAAACCGATGAAGGTGACGCTTATTATTCATTTTGTGAACAAGACTAAAATTTGTAGGGTGAGACGCGTTTAACTTGTTGGTGTAGAGCTCGGATTGTAGAGGCACAGTTTTGCTATAACTGGACTGTTTATTCGGGGGAAGGACACAATGAAAAAAACAATTCTCGCACTCTCTATCGGTCTGCTGAGCGCCTGCAGCCAGATTCCAGAAAATGCCATCGTATTAAGCGTCGGTGATGACACCGCTGTTTTTGAAGAAAACTCACAAGGCTTACTTGTCGCCGAGCAAAAACTCGAAAAAGGCAGTTACACCTTTACCATTGCTGACAGCAAGCAAAGCTGTGGCAGTAGCTTTGCCCTAGCAGAAGAAAATCGCATCAAGTTCAATCGTCCATTAAAAATGGATAACTGCGCCACTGATGCACAAATGCCGCTGCGCATCTTCAAAGCCAATACCTATCAATTTACGCTCAATCCAACCACCAATGAGCTAACTGTAAAAATCAAACCAAAACAGAGTCAGGACATCACCTACTCTTGCCCTGTCGCAACTGACACGCCAAAAACCATCAATGTTGCTCAAACCTTTAATGATGGCACTGTCGTTCGTGATGCCTTAACCGAACAAGAAGCCACAGTCGCCAATGGCAGCGTCACCATGCAGCCGGGTCCTATGAGTCAAGGTCTGTTGTTACTAGAAGAGGTTGAACAGCAAGCCGATAAACCGTTCAGCTGGGATAACGCGACGGTGTACTTCGTCATGACTGACCGCTTCTACAATGGCAACCCAGACAACGACAACAGCTACGGTCGCAGCAAAGATGGAAAATACGAGATTGGCACCTTCCACGGTGGTGACTTAGCGGGTCTGACGAAAAAACTCGATTACATCGAATCACTTGGTGTCAATGCTATCTGGATAACTTCACCACTGGAACAAATCCACGGCTGGGTTGGCGGCGGCGATAAAGGCGATTTTAAACACTACGGCTACCACGGCTACTATCACCAAGATTGGACCAAGCTTGATGCCAACATGGGTACCGAAGATGAACTCAGAACCTTCGTCGATACTGCCCATAAGAAAGGTATCCGCGTGATTTGGGATGTGGTCATGAACCACACAGGTTATGCGACATTAGCAGACATGCAGGAATTCGGATTTGGTCAGCTTTACCTTGATGACCAAGAAGCCAAAGAAGTCCTTGGTGAAAAATGGACCGACTGGCAGCCAAAATCAGGACAAAGCTGGCACAGCTTTAACGACTACATCAAATACGGTGATAGCGAAGCGTGGGATAAATGGTGGGGCAAAGATTGGATCCGCACTGACATTGGTGACTACGATGCTCCGGGCTACAACGACATCACCATGTCTTTGAACTACCTACCGGATCTCAAAACCGAATCGACTCAGAAAACCGGACTACCAAACTTCTTCCGCAATAAAGACACCAATGCGCAAGATGAGCTACAAACCCCACGTGAACACCTGATTACCTGGTTATCCGATTGGGTACGTGACTACGGCATTGATGGCTTCCGCGTTGACACAGCCAAACACGTTGAAATGGAAGCGTGGGCAGAGCTGAAAGCCAGCACCACTCAAGCGCTAGCTCAATGGAAGCAAAACAACCCGGACAAAGCCTTGGATGATCTACCTTTCTGGATGACGGGTGAAGTATGGGCACACAGCGTAGTGAAGAGCCCGTATTTCGATAACGGCTTCGATTCCATCATTAACTTCGAGTTCCAATCTGATGTGGCACCAAAAGCACTGAAGTGTTTCGCTCAACTTGATAATGATTACCGCCGCTATGCAGAGCGCATCAATAACGATCCTGAGTTCAACGTGTTGAGCTACTTGTCTTCACACGATACACAGCTGTTTTGGTCAGCGCGCAGCCGCAGCTTTGATGACCAAGCACGTGCCGCGAATGCACTGATGCTGGCTCCGGGTGCAGTACAGATCTATTACGGTGATGAGATAGCTCGTGATTTTGGCATTACTGGTTCAGATGCTCACCAAGGCACACGCTCAGATATGCCATGGGATAAGATTCATGGCGAACGTGAAGATCTACTGCAACACTGGCAAAAGTTGGGTGAATTCCGTAAACGCCACCCAGCAGTTGCTCAAGGTAAGCACATCACTCGCAACCAAGAAGGTTACTACGCGTTCGAACGCCAATACCAAGACGATAAGGTGCTGATTGTTTACACCGGTGAGTAAATCACACTCTCTCCACCAGCAAGGGAAGCATAAGCTTCCCTTTTTTATTGCTCTTTTTGCCTTTTTATCTCGTACCTCTGGTCTAATGACACACTTTTTTCTTTTTCGGCTTAATTCACACTTTGCGTTAATTACGCATTGAGGTAAGGTCAAGGATTACTCGATAAGCCGATAAAACATCGGCATAAACATACACAAAGCAATCACAATGAATTAGGTATAAGTCAGCATGCAGTTCTCAAAGTTTGGTGAAAAATTTAATCAGTATTCAGGTATTACGCAGTTAATGGACGATTTGAATGATGGTCTGCGCACACCAGGTGCCATCATGCTCGGTGGAGGTAATCCTGCCGCCATTCCTGCCATGCTCGATTACTTTCACCAAGCCAGTGAGGAAATGCTCGCCAGTGGGGAGCTCGTCGCCGCCCTCGCCAACTACGATGGCCCGCAGGGTAAAGACGCGTTCGTCAAAGCGCTAGCTCAGTTATTCCGTGAAACTTACGGCTGGGATATTTCAGAAAAAAACATCAGCCTAACTAACGGCAGCCAAAGTGGCTTTTTCTACTTGTTCAACTTGTTGGCAGGTAAACAGCCAGATGGTTCGCATAAGAAAGTGCTACTGCCTATCGCACCTGAGTATATCGGTTATGGTGATGCAGGCATTGATGAAGATATCTTTATCTCTTACCACCCAGAAATCGAGCTGTTAGATAACGGTCTGTTTAAATACCACGTCGATTTTGAGCAGCTAACCGTCGACGACTCTGTTGCGGCAATCTGTGCATCTCGTCCAACCAACCCAACGGGTAATGTACTGACAGACGAAGAAGTACGTAAGCTGGACAAGCTAGCACGTGAGAACAACATCCCGCTGATCATCGATAATGCCTACGGTCTACCTTTCCCGAACATCATCTTTGAAGATGTCGAACCGTTCTGGAATGAAAACACCATCCTATGCATGAGCCTATCTAAACTTGGCTTGCCAGGTGTGCGTTGTGGCATTGTGATTGCGAGTGAAGAAATCACTCAAGCGTTAACCAATATGAACGGCATCATCAGCCTAGCGCCGGGCAGTGTTGGTCCAGCGCTGGCAAACCATATAATTGGCAAAGGTGATCTGCTTAAACTGAGTTCAGAGGTGATTAAGCCGTTCTACAAGCAAAAATCACAACGTGCGGTTGAACTGCTCCAACAAGCAATTACCGATGAGCGATTCCGCATCCACAAGCCGGAAGGCGCTATCTTCTTGTGGTTATGGTTTGATGAACTGCCAATCTCAACAATGGAACTGTACCAACGCTTGAAAGCGCGTGGCGTATTGATTGTCCCTGGTGAATATTTCTTTATTGGTCAGCAAGACGAGTGGGATCACGCGCACCAATGCCTGCGTATGAACTACGTTCAAGATGATGAGATGATGCAAAAAGGCATTGCGATTATCGCTGAAGAAGTGGAAAAGGCTTACCGCGAAGGTAAATAGACGGATTGAACTCAGCCGTTCTTCTCTTTGAAATTACGGCTTTGAAATAGCGGATTTGAAACCCCCCAAACTAAAAAGAGCGCCCATACGGCGCTCTTTCTCATTCTATAACCGGGTGGTTAACTGATTAGTTGTTCTCAATCAGGTTGTTACCACCGATAGCAATCTTACGTGGTTGCATGGCTTCAGGGATTTCACGAACTAAATCGATATGAAGCAGACCGTTTTCCATTGATGCACCGACAACTTTTACGTAATCCGCTAGCTGGAATTTACGTTCAAAATCACGTTCTGCAATACCTTGGTAAACATAGTTTTTGCCTTCTTCGGCTTTACGTTCGCCCTTTACAATCAACATGTTTTCGTTTTGAGTCAGATCGAGCTGTTCTTCAGCAAAGCCAGCAACGGCCATAGTAATACGGTAGTTGTGCTCGTCTTTTTGCTCAATGTTGTATGGAGGGTAACCGCCAGAAGTATTTTTCGCTGTATTCGCTTCCATCAGGTTTAGCAGACGATCAAAGCCAATTGCATTACGGTATAGTGGTGAGAAATCTACATTACGCATAAATCTATCCTCTTAATTAAGCAATAGTCTTAGTTCAGATGAGTTTCATCCTACTGGCGTGTTTATGCAAAAACCAACGCCGAACTAAGAGATTCTTATCATTCCACTGGCCTTGGTTTGGCTCGGAGACATGATATTGAATCTAAAGGTTTAAGTTGTGTGCTAAAACGCCATATCCTCTTCTGAGCGATCTCGTTTTAGCGATTTCAGAGGGCTGGTCTTCTAGTCTCTAGCAAGCCAGTCACCCTCTTCGTAACTAGATATAAGGTCGTCAAAAATGACTTTCAAGGGAAAAAATAAAAAATTTTTAAAGCATCCACTATCCCCTTGAACAGCTTAGTTCCTCATCACTTCGCGATCTGTGATAAAAAGCCCGCCGTTCTGGGGGGCTCAATCTACACTTTACTTGCGGGAGGATTTACGCGCTTTTACAACGTCCTTTTCTGCCGCCTTTTCCTGCTTTAGTTTGCGCTTTTCTTTTAGACTCAACTGCGGTTGTTTCTTTTCTTTCTTACTCATGACTTCACCTCTATTTATTGGCACAACAGACAACCACACAGCATTTTCTGAGCTGGTGGCTGCGATTGATGAACAATTTCAGTAATCACAAAGCAGCGTCGCTGATTAAAAATTTCCACTTCGAGCGCATCATTTTTAGCTCGACCTAACAGTCGAGACCCCAAATAAGAATCGACCGCGAGCATACCTGTCATGGGTTGCCCCTTACGCGAGCTGACCAATGTCATGCGATATTGATAGGCGCGTTCAACATCCACTAAGCGAACCGTGTCCCCAACCGCAATACGAGCTCGGTTACGGCAATGGGCTTGTTGCTCGCAGATTTCAAATAGCGATAACAACCTTAGTGGTGATTGATAGGTTAAAAAGCGACTGGTTAACCACCAAGTTCGCAGCGCCAAGCAGTACGCTGAGAACCAGCGTTCAAACATGATTATTTCCTTCTTAATGCCTTGTCTTACAAATAAATTCAGTGCATTGAACCGGAAGTGCATCACTTCCGGCTTAGTTCAGGAAAGTCATCACCATTTTCTTAGTCTCCTTATTCATCAGCTCTTCAGCACTATAGCGAGCAGAAAAAAGAAAGCAAAAACGCTCAAGCGAACAAAATGGCGAGAAAAAAAGAAAACAGAAATAAAATGGCAGGCTTGATCGGGTTGTTGGCAGTTAGTACCAGAAAAACATCCGCTTTAGCAGAAAGTGGCGATTTTAGCTGGTGGTACAACAAAAAAAGCAGCGATTTCTCGCTGCTTTTTACTATCACGAACAGTGTCGTTATACGTCTAGGTTCGCTACTTTCAGTGCGTTCTCTTCGATGAAGTTACGACGAGGCTCTACTTGGTCACCCATTAGCGTCGTGAACAGTTGATCTGCGCCTACCGCATCTTCAATCGTTACCTGCATCATACGACGTGTTTCTGGGTCCATGGTGGTTTCCCAAAGTTGGTCTGGGTTCATCTCACCTAGACCTTTGTAGCGCTGACGGCTTAATCCACGCATTGACTCTTTCACTAACCAGTCAAGCGCTTCTGCAAAGTTTGCCACTGGCATAGTACGCTCACCACGTTTGATGTACGCGCCTTCTTCCAGAAGTCCATCAAGTGCTTCTGATAGATCGGCCAACTTGCCGTACTCTTTCGAGTTTAGGAAGTCGATGCTAATTGCATGTTCGTGCGTCACGCCGTGAGTACGAACCACAATCTTAGGCAAGTTTAAGCCTAGCTCTTCGTGCTGCTCAACTTCGTAGCTGTACTGGCTTGCACCCACTTCTTTCGCATTCAGCTGTTCAATAAGCTGCTTCGTCCAAGCTTCCACAACTGATGCGTCATGGCATTGCTCTGGCGTTAGGCGAGGAGTGTAAATCAACTCGTTTACCAAAGCACTTGGGTAACGACGGCTCATACGTTCCGCCAGTTTAATACCCGCATTGTACTGTTGAACAAGCTTCTCTAGTGCTTCACCTGCCAATGCTGGTGCTTCTGCGTTTACGTGTAGCGATGCGTTGTCCAGAGCCAATGATACTTGGTATTGGTTCATCGCTTCTTCATCTTTGATGTACTGCTCTTGTTTGCCTTTTTTCACTTTGTATAGTGGTGGCTGAGCGATGTACACATAGCCACGCTCGATAAGCTCTGGCATTTGACGGTAGAAGAAGGTCAACAGTAGCGTACGGATGTGCGAACCATCGACATCGGCATCGGTCATGATGATGATGTTGTGGTAACGAAGCTTGTCCGGGTTGTACTCGTCACGACCGATACCACAACCAAGTGCAGTGATCAGCGTTGCTACTTCTTGCGAAGACAGCATCTTGTCGAAACGCGCTTTTTCTACGTTAAGAATCTTACCTTTTAGCGGTAGGATTGCTTGGTTCTTACGGTTACGGCCTTGTTTTGCGGAGCCGCCTGCCGAATCACCCTCCACTATGTATAGTTCAGAGAGTGCCGGATCTTTTTCCTGACAGTCTGCAAGTTTACCTGGAAGGCCAGCTAGGTCTAGTGCACCTTTACGGCGCGTCATTTCACGAGCTTTACGCGCTGCTTCACGAGCACGTGCTGCATCGATGATTTTCGAACAAACCATCTTCGCTTCTGTCGGGTTCTCAATCAGAAACTCAGACAGTTTTTCACCCATTGCAGACTCAACAGCTGATTTCACTTCAGAAGAAACCAGTTTGTCTTTTGTTTGGCTTGAGAACTTAGGATCAGGCACTTTCACCGAAACAACCGCAGTTAGACCTTCACGCGCATCGTCGCCTGAAGTCGCTGTTTTCGCTTTCTTCGAGAAACCTTCTTTATCCATAAAGCTGTTCAATGTACGTGTTAGCGCAGCACGGAAACCAGCAAGGTGAGTACCACCATCACGCTGTGGGATATTGTTGGTAAAGCAGAAGATGTTCTCTTGGAAACCATCGTTCCATTGCATCGCCACTTCAACTGAAATGCCGTCTTCACGCTCAGAGTTAAAGTGGAAGATTTTTTCGATGATTGGCGTTTTGTTGGTGTTTAGGTGATCAACGAACGCTTGAATACCACCTTCATACATGAAGTGATCATGTTTGTCCGCTTCACGTTCATCAACCAATTTGATCGACACACCAGAGTTCAGGAATGACAGTTCACGCAGGCGTTTCGCCAGAATGTCATAGTGGAACTCAGTGTTAGAGAACGTTTCGGCACTTGGCCAGAAACGAATTTGTGTACCGGTTTTATCCGTATCACCCACAACGGCTAGTGGCGCTTGAGGCTCACCATGGCGGTAGGTTTGCGTATGGATATGGCCACCACGATGAATCGTTAGCTCAACTTTCTCTGATAGTGCGTTTACTACTGAAACACCTACCCCGTGAAGACCACCCGATACTTTGTATGAGTTATCGTCGAACTTACCACCCGCGTGAAGAACCGTCATGATTACTTCTGCTGCAGAGACATTTTCCTCTGAGTGGATTTCTGTTGGAATGCCACGACCATCATCGCTAACGGAAACCGAGTTATCCTCATGAATTGTCACAACGATGTCTTTACAGTGACCTGCCAACGCTTCATCAATTGAGTTATCCACCACCTCGAAAACCATGTGGTGAAGGCCGGTGCCGTCGTCCGTATCGCCGATGTACATTCCTGGACGCTTACGTACCGCATCCAGACCCTTCAGTACCTTAATACTCGATGAATCGTAATTTTCAGACATGAGTTTCTCTCTTCTAGTTTGACTCTATCCTGCCATGTTCCACATGAAACAATTTACCGTTATCGTCCAACATATCGGCGATTTGGCTTTCAGTGATAGAGCTTACAAATACTTGTGCGCCCGTCTCTTTTAAGCAGTCAGCAAGACGCTTGCGACGTTGGCTATCTAATTCCGACGCGAAGTCATCAATTAGGTAAATGCATTGTTTACCGGCCATCTCTGTCAGGTGTTGCCCTTGCGCTACACGCAATGCACACACCATGAGTTTTAATTGACCGCGTGACAGAACATCTTCAACGGGCGTTCCGTTCACTTTAATGCGCAAATCAGCTTTGTTTGGGCCACTAAAGGTGTATCCCAATGCCTGATCACGCTCAAAATTCTTTTCTAGTATCTCGTGGTATGGAGTGTCTTTATCCCAGCCACGATAATACTTCAATTGGATCTCAAATTCTGGCAAAAATGTCTGACAGATAGTTTCTGCGACGGTTTTCATCTGCTCGATGTAACTTGCTCGCCATTGGCTGATGTTTTCAGCCAACCCTGCCATTTCCTGATCCCAATAACTGAGCTCACGATAACTATTGGCGGTTTTCAACAACGCGTTGCGCTGCTTGTTCAGGCGCTTGAACCTTCCCCATGCTTGATAAAAAGCGGGCTCGGTATGAAACACGCCCCAATCAATAAACGCACGACGATGTTTAGGGCCATCTGTCAGTAAATCAAACCCTTCTGGGTGTATCAACTGCAGAGGCAGAACTTGTGCCAACTGCGCTAATTTTTGTCCAGATTGACCGCCTATTTTAACCTCTGTTGAGCCATCACGCTGCTTATTAATGCCGATAGGTAGCTCAAATTGATCCGAGTTCAAAAAACGACCATGAACAAACAGTTCGTCACACTCATTTTGTATCACTCGTCCGGTGAGAGAGCTCTTGAATGAGCGGCCATGCCCGAGCAGATAAACCGCTTCTAAGACACTGGTTTTACCGCTGCCGTTCGGCCCGATAAGAAAGTTAAAGCCTGCTGATAACTCAATATCACAGGCTTTAATGTTTCGAAACTGCTGAATGATGAGACGAGAAAGAGGCATTCAGTTGGCTTATAGACGAATTGGCATCACCACGTACATGGCACTGTCATCGTCGGCATTTTCAATCAACGCGCTAGCGTTAGCATCCGACATCGACACACGTACATTTTCACAACGCAACGTGTTCAGAACATCAAGCACATAGCTTACGTTAAAGCCGATTTCGATGGCGTCACCTTCAAAGCTTACATCAAGCATCTCTTCCGCTTCTTCTTGTTCTGGGTTATTCGCAGTTATGCGCATTTCAGTATCAGCCAGATTCACACGCACGCCACGGAATTTTTCGTTGGAAAGAATCGCAGCACGAGAGAAGGCTTGGCGCAACTCGTCACAACTGGCTATTAGTGTCTTATTGGTACTCTGAGGCAATACACGGCGGTAGTCAGGGAAACGACCATCAACCAACTTAGAGGTAAAAGTAAAGTTATTCACCTCAGCACGAACATTGGAGCTACCGATCTGAAGTACGACAGGCTGCTCTGGCGCATCCATCAACTTTACTAATTCTTGCACACCTTTGCGTGGCACGATGATTTGCTTCTGCGCAAAGTCCGCACCTAGCTGAGTTTGCGATACCGCCATACGGTGGCCGTCCGTCGCCACGCTGCGTAGCGTGGTGCCGTCAATTTCAAACAACATGCCGTTGAGGTAGTAACGAACGTCTTGATTCGCCATCGAGAACTGAGTTTTGTCGATCAGCGTACGTAAATCAGCTTGGCTCAGTGATACTTCCACTTCGCTTTGCCAGTCTTCAATATTAGGGAAATCGTTCGCAGGAAGCGTTGCCAATGAGAAACGGCTGCGACCAGAGCGAACTTGTACGCGATCACCTTCTAATACAAATGTGATGATCGCATCGTCCGGTAAACCACGGCAGATATCGAGAAACTTACGCGAAGGAACGGTAATGCTGCCCGCTTCAAAATCACCTTCTAGCATCACTTTGCTTACTAACTCTACTTCAAGATCGGTTGCCGTCATCGACAATACGTTCTCTTCTACTTTAAGAAGTAGGTTACCCAGGATTGGCAGAGTTGGTCGGCCACCTAAAGCGCCCGAAACCTGCTGTAGCGGTTTGATTAAATGACTACGTTCAATGGTAAATTTCATGCTTGGCTCTTTACGCTGTCAGCTCAATAAATGATTTGCTTAGAATACCGTTATTCTAACCGATTACGAAGACAGGGTGCGAATCAAGTTAGAGTAATCTTCTTTAATGTCGTGGCTCTCTTCACGCAGCTGCTCAATCTTGCGACAAGCATGAAGTACGGTCGTATGATCGCGGCCCCCAAACGCATCGCCAATTTCAGGCAAACTGTGGTTGGTTAGCTCTTTTGCTAACGCCATAGCCAGCTGACGAGGACGCGCTACAGAACGAGAACGACGCTTAGACAGCAAGTCCGCTACTTTAATCTTGTAGTATTCCGCCACTGTCTTTTGAATGTTATCGATTGTCACAAGCTTCTCTTGTAGAGCAAGCAGATCGCGCAGCGCTTCACGAACAAAATCAATCGTAATTGGACGGCCAGTAAAGTTCGCGTTCGCAATAACACGGTTCAGTGCACCTTCTAGCTCACGAACGTTCGAACGCAGACGCTTGGCAATGAAGAATGCCACTTCATCAGCAAGGTGGATTTGGTGATCTTCAGCTTTTTTCATCAAGATCGCCACACGCGTTTCAAGCTCAGGCGGCTCGATCGCAACAGTAAGACCCCAACCAAAGCGAGATTTAAGACGATCTTCAACGCCATTAATTTCTTTAGGATAACGGTCAGACGTTAGAATGATCTGCTGATTACCTTCCAATAGTGCGTTGAAGGTATGGAAGAATTCTTCTTGTGAACGTTCTTTATTAGCAAAGAATTGGATGTCATCGATAAGGAGCGCATCCACGCTGCGGTAGTAGCGTTTGAATTCTTCAATCGCATTGTTTTGCAGCGCTTTCACCATGTCTTGCACAAAACGTTCTGAGTGCATGTAGACCACTTTTGCGTTCGGGTTGTTATCCACAATCGCGTTACCCACCGCATGCAATAAGTGGGTTTTACCCAAACCCGTGCCGCCGTATAGGAATAGTGGGTTGTAAGCTGCACCTGGGTTATCCGATACCTGACGCGCCGCAGCCAAACCCAGTTGGTTCGACTTACCTTCAACAAAGTTATCGAACTTGTGTTTTGGGTTCATGTTTGAGCGGTGATTGATAGCCGCAATCGCTTGAGCGTCGTCATCCCAGGTTTTGTGTACTGGCTTACGCGCCTGTAATTGCGCAGGTGCAGATGACTCGGCAGCCACATCTGCAGGCGTACGTGTCGGCGCTGGTTTTGGTGCAGAGACAGGTCGGCTCCCCACTTCAAAACGTAAGTTAGGAATATCGCCACCGCAGTATTCCTGCAGTAAGCGAGTAATATTGTTCAGATACTTATCACGCACCCAGTCCAACACAAAGCGGTTTGGCGCGAATAGAGTGAGAGTATTGTCATTGAGCTCCGCTTGTAGCGGACGAACCCACATGCTGAATTCTGTAGCTGGTAGCTCTTCTTGAAGCTGCTGCAAACATTGCAGCCAAAGCGAAGATGACACGGTGCCCCCACTGAGTAATTGAATTATCGGAAAAGACTGGCAATTTTACCTGTTGATAACCAAGATCGCCAGCGATTGATCGACGATCCAGTGAATAAGATCCAAGTTATTCACAATTATTTCTGCAAACTTGATGAGATCAACACACCTTGCCCCAAATTTGCCCACACAACGATCCACAATTGGGCAAAATTCACAAGATCGAGCGATTGGTGATAAGTCTGTGTATTATTTTATTCCCAATGCTGATTTTGTCGATCATTTCGCTAGGTTCAGTTCGCATTTTCGTCACATTTAACATTCTTCTTCTATTATCTAATAACTCACAGGTCTAGGTTATTGCTCTTGGTTATTTATTTAATTGAGCTAACTAACAGTAGTATTTCCAACCATAAAATTATGGAGATGTATTATGAAAAACTGGATTAAGGTTGCCGTTGCAGCCATTGCACTGTCGGCAGCAACCGTACAAGCCGCTACTGAAGTCAAAGTTGGTATGTCAGGTCGCTACTTCCCGTTTACTTTTGTAAAGCAAGACAAGCTACAAGGCTTTGAAGTCGACATGTGGGATGAAATCGGTAAACGTAACGATTACAAAATCGAATACGTAACAGCCAACTTCTCTGGTTTATTTGGTCTTTTAGAAACTGGTCGTATCGATACGATCTCCAACCAAATCACCATGACTGACGAGCGTAAAGCTAAATACCTATTTGCTGACCCTTACGTTGTAGATGGCGCACAAATTACCGTGCGTAAAGGCAACGACAGCATCAAAGGTGTTGACGATCTTGCGGGCAAGACCGTTGCGGTGAACCTAGGCTCTAACTTTGAGCAACTGCTGCGTCAATACGACAAAGACGGCAAGATCAACATTAAAACGTACGACACAGGTATCGAACATGACGTGGCGCTCGGTCGTGCAGACGCGTTTGTAATGGATCGTCTTTCTGCGTTAGAGCTGATTAAGAAAACTGGCCTTCCTCTGGAATTGGCAGGCGAACCGTTTGAGACCATTCAAAACGCATGGCCTTTCGTTGACAACGAGAAAGGTCGTAAGCTGCAAGAAGAAGTAAACAAAGCACTGGCTGAGATGCGCGCAGATGGTACAGTAGAGAAAATTTCCGTGAAGTGGTTTGGCGCTGACATCACGAAATAAGAACTCTTTGTACTTTAGGCCGCAAAGTGGTATCACTCTCGGACTAAAATAAACTTACGTAAAGGTGGAACTTGTTTTCCACCTTTTCTTTTCTCTAGCCTTTAGGTAAGCCGTATGGGATTTGACTTTAATTACATGTTGGAACTGCTGCCGATATTGCTGAAATATCTTGGCACAACCATGGAAATGGCGACATGGGGATTGGTGTTTTCGCTGATTTTATCCGTCATTTTAGCCAATATTCGCGTATTTAAACTGCCAGTTCTGGATCAATTAAGCCAACTGTACATCAGCTTCTTCCGTGGCACCCCACTGTTGGTTCAGCTTTTCCTGCTCTATTACGGCTTACCGCAAATTTTTCCATTGATGGTCGGTATCGACGCCTTTTCAGCAGCGGTTATCGGTTTAACGCTGCACTTTGCCGCTTATATGGCGGAAAGTATTCGTGCCGCCATTATTGGCATTGATCGCAGCCAAATGGAAGCGAGCTTATCGGTCGGTATGACGACATCCCAAGCAATGCGCCGAGTGATTTTACCTCAAGCAACGCGTGTCGCACTGCCTTCATTGATGAACTATTTCATCGATATGATCAAGTCAACGTCTCTTGCTTTCACGCTTGGTGTGGCCGAAATCATGGCGAAAGCACAGATGGAAGCCTCATCAAGTTTCCGTTTCTTTGAAGCTTTCCTTGCGGTTGCTCTTATTTACTGGGGCGTGGTGGTGATTCTGACTCGCGTACAAATCTGGGCAGAAGCAAAACTGAATAAGGCGTACGTACGATGATTAAGTTAGAAAATATTCACAAACGTTTTGGTGAGACTGAAGTGCTGAAAGGCATCGACCTCGATATTAAGCAAGGTGAGATCATCGTGATTATCGGCTCAAGTGGTACGGGTAAATCAACCTTGCTGCGTACGGTGAACTTTCTAGAACAAGCAGATGAAGGTCGTATCACGATAGATGACATCTCCGTTGATACTCAAAAACACACTAAAGCCGAAGTATTAGCGCTGCGTCGTCGAACTGGCTTTGTGTTCCAAAACTATGCCCTGTTTGCCCACATGAATGCGCGCCAGAACATTGCCGAAGGTCTAGTGACCGTTCGAGGCTGGAAAAAAGCCGATGCTCTCAAACGAGCGCAACAAATTCTGGATGACATCGGCCTTGGGGATAAAGGCGATAGTTATCCAGCGGCATTGTCTGGCGGCCAACAACAACGTGTGGGTATCGGCCGAGCGATGGCGCTGCAACCAGAACTGCTGTTGTTTGACGAACCAACTTCTGCGCTGGATCCTGAATGGGTCGGTGAAGTTCTCTCATTAATGAAGAAGTTAGCTAATCAGCATCAAACCATGCTGGTGGTGACGCACGAGATGCAATTCGCGAAAGAAGTCGCTGATAGAGTGATCTTCATGGCGGAAGGCAATATCGTTGAGCAAGGTTCTCCACAGGATATCTTCGATAATCCACAAGATCCTCGTTTGAAAAAATTCCTTAACCAAGTAGGAATAGAGTAACGATCAAGCATCAGGATCGATTGATCCTTGAGATTTTACTCACACTACGTATAATCGCCCGGCCGGAATTTCGTACTCATTGAGTCATTGACACATTATGTGAGTGTGATTACAATTCCGCCTCTTTGTTGAGAGGCGTCGGTTGTCCTTCTCTATATAAAGAGCTTCTTTATATAAGAAAGCAAATACCCACGCCGGGTTTAACAAGAACCTAAAACTACTGATCAGTAAAGGTAATTATCATGAAACGCACTTTTCAACCTACAGTTCTAAAGCGCAAGCGTACTCACGGCTTCCGTGCTCGCATGGCAACTAAGAACGGTCGTAAAGTTATCAACGCACGTCGTGCAAAAGGCCGTGCGCGCCTATCAAAATAATCGCTAGTTTATTTTGAACACGTACGCGTTTAATCGGGAGTTACGTTTGTTAACTCCCGAGCATTATCAAAACGTCTTCCAGCAAGCTCATCGAGCTGGCTCGCCTCATTTCACCATCATTGCTCGCAATAACAAACTTTCTCACCCACGATTAGGTTTAGCGGTTCCCAAAAAGCAAATCAAAACGGCTGTCGGTCGTAACCGATTTAAGCGTTTGGCTCGTGAAAGCTTTCGTAACAATCAACATCAGCTTCCAAACAAAGATTTTGTTGTGATTGCGAAGAAAAGCGCGCAAGATTTAAGCAATGAGGAAATTTTTAAGTTGTTTGATAAGCTATGGCAACGCCTGTCTCGCCCTTCACGTGGATAGCCATTGGGCTCGTTTATCTGTATCGCTGGTTTATCAGCCCTTTGATTGGTCCTCGTTGCCGGTTCACACCAACCTGTTCCACTTACGCGCTAGAAGCTTTGAGAGCTCACGGTTTTGTAAAAGGATGTTGGTTATCAGGCAAACGTCTATTAAAATGCCACCCTTTGAATGAAGGGGGGTATGACCCCGTTCCACCAGTCCAAAAACAAGACAGAGATAACTAACGATGGATTCTCAACGTAATATCCTGCTCATCGGTTTGGCCCTGGTTTCTTTTTTGCTGTTTCAACAATGGCAAGTTGCAAAGAATCCAGAACCTCAAGCAGTTGAACAGGCTCAATCAAGCAGCACTCTACCTGCACCATCTTTTGCTGATGAACTTGACCCAGTTCCTGGTCAACAGCAAGCTTCTGCAAAAACTATCACAGTAACGACTGATGTTTTAACTCTGTCGATCGACACCGTTGGTGGCGATGTGGTACATGCCAACCTTAACGAATACTCTGCTGAGTTAGATTCATCAGATTCCTTTGTTCTGCTTAAAGACGCTCAAGGTCACCAATTTATCGCTCAAAGCGGTCTAGTGGGCCCTCAAGGTATCGACTTGAGCAGCACAAATCGCCCTCACTACAACGTAAGTGCAGACAGCTTCACAATGGCTGACGGTCAAGATGAACTTCGCGTTCCGATGACATTCACTGCAAACGGTATCGAATACACCAAAACTTACATCTTTAAACGCGGCAGCTACGCGCTTAATGTTGAATACGATGTAGTGAACAACTCAGGCAACAACGCAACATTTGGTATGTACGCTCACCTACGTCAAAACCTAATGGACGATGGTGGTAGCATCACAATGCCTACTTACCGTGGTGGCGCATACTCAACAGAAGATACGCGTTACAAGAAGTACAGCTTTGATGATATGCAGGATCGCAACCTGTCTCTTAACCTAGCCGATGGCCAAGGTTGGGCAGCAATGATTCAGCACTACTTTGCCGCAGCTTGGATCCCACGTAACGAACCAGGTACTAACCTATACACTCGTGTAATTGGCAACCTCGGCGACATCGGCGTTCGTATGCCGAACAAAACTATCGCAACAGGCGATCAGGCTAAGTTTGAAGCAACACTTTGGGTTGGTCCAAAACTGCAAGATGAAATGGCAGAAGTGGCACCTAACCTAGACCTAGTAGTGGACTACGGCTGGTTATGGTTCATTGCGAAGCCTCTTCATATGTTGCTTTCATTCATCCAGAGCTTTGTTGGCAACTGGGGTGTGGCAATCATCTGTCTGACCTTCATCGTTCGTGGTGCAATGTACCCACTAACAAAAGCGCAATACACGTCTATGGCGAAAATGCGTATGCTTCAGCCTAAGCTGCAAGCTATGCGTGAGCGCATCGGTGATGACCGTCAGCGCATGAGCCAAGAAATGATGGAACTGTACAAGAAAGAGAAAGTGAACCCACTAGGTGGCTGTTTACCTCTTATCCTACAGATGCCTATTTTCATCGCACTATACTGGGCACTAATGGAATCGGTTGAGCTACGTCACTCTCCATTCTTCGGTTGGATTCATGACCTTTCAGCGCAGGACCCTTACTACATCCTGCCGCTACTGATGGGTGCGTCTATGTTCCTAATCCAGAAGATGAGCCCGACAACAGTAACGGATCCAATGCAGCAGAAGATCATGACCTTTATGCCGGTTATGTTTACCTTCTTCTTCTTGTTCTTCCCATCAGGTCTCGTTCTGTACTGGTTGGTGTCGAACATCGTAACGCTTATCCAGCAAACTCTGATCTACAAAGGATTAGAGAAAAAAGGCTTACACAGCAAGTAACCTTTTAGGAAATGATTGAGAAAGGCGGCCAAAAGGTCGCCTTTTTGTTTTTGGCTGATTACAATTCAGCTAATTAATTGTGATGGCTCCCTAGGTATCTTCCCTATAGCCCAGCTCAAAAGGCAAAATTATGACTACAGATACGATTGTCGCTCAAGCGACCGCGCCTGGTCGTGGCGGTGTCGGTATTATTCGAGTTTCTGGCCCTAAAGCCAACCAAGTGGCGTTAGAAGTCACTGGCAAAACACTAAAGCCCCGCTACGCAGAGTACCTGCCGTTTAAGTCAGAAGATGGCACTGTGCTTGATCAGGGCATCGCACTGTACTTCCCTAACCCACACTCATTTACCGGTGAAGACGTACTTGAGCTGCAAGGCCATGGCGGCCCTGTCGTGATGGATATGCTGATAAAACGCATTCTAGGTATAGATGGTATTCGAGCTGCTCGCCCTGGTGAGTTCTCTGAACGCGCATTTCTGAACGATAAACTCGACCTCGCTCAAGCCGAGGCGATCGCAGACCTCATTGATGCCAGTTCTGAAGAAGCAGCAAAATCGGCACTGCAATCCTTACAGGGCGCATTTTCAGGCCGCATTAATACCTTAGTTGAGTCGCTGATTCATTTGCGTATCTATGTTGAAGCAGCCATCGACTTCCCTGAAGAAGAGATCGACTTTTTGGCCGACGGTAAAGTGGCTGGTGACCTACAAGCCATCATCGACAACCTAGATGCGGTGCGCAAAGAAGCTAACCAAGGCGCTATTATGCGTGAAGGGATGAAAGTCGTGATTGCGGGTCGTCCAAATGCGGGCAAATCAAGCCTACTGAACGCGCTATCGGGTAAAGAATCTGCAATCGTAACCGACATCGCAGGAACCACGCGTGATGTACTGCGTGAGCATATCCATATTGATGGCATGCCACTACACATCATTGATACAGCAGGTTTGCGTGATGCTTCCGATGAAGTAGAGAAAATCGGTATCGAACGCGCGTGGGATGAAATAGCCCAAGCAGACCGCGTGTTGTTCATGGTGGATGGCACGACAACCGATGCCACCGATCCGAAAGATATCTGGCCAGATTTTGTGGATCGCCTACCAGACAACATTGGCATAACTGTGATCCGTAATAAAGCGGATCAAACGGGTGAAGATATGGGGATCTGCCACGTCAATAACCCTACTCTTATCCGTTTGTCAGCGAAGACTGGTGCAGGGGTTGAAGCTCTGCGCGATCATCTCAAGGAGTGTATGGGCTTCTCTGGCAACAGTGAAGGTGGGTTTATGGCTCGTCGTCGTCATCTCGATGCATTAGAACGTGCCGCACAGCACCTTCAAATAGGCCAGGAGCAGCTTGAAGGCTATATGGCAGGTGAAATATTGGCTGAAGAGCTACGTATCACCCAACAACATCTCAATGAGATTACCGGTGAGTTCAGTTCTGACGACTTACTGGGACGAATCTTCTCTTCATTCTGTATAGGGAAGTAAATAATCGAACGCGCGGTGCTGAGCTTAACTCACACCGCGTTTCTTTTTGTACGGCAAGCCATCCATGAGCTTTAGCCGTCGCATTCAATAAGGAAGAAGTATGATCCACATTATTACAGGCAGCACGTTAGGTGGCGCAGAATACGTAGGGGATCACCTGAGTGATCTACTCAACGAGAATGGATTTGAAACAACGATCCACAACCAGCCTTCCCTCAGTGATATCGAAAATCAAGGTACGTGGTTGGTGATCACCTCTACACATGGAGCTGGTGAGTATCCTGATAATATCCAACCTTTTATCGCAGCATTACAAAATACACCGCCAAAAATGACTGATGTAAAATTTGCGGTGATTGCGATTGGTGACTCTAGCTACGATACGTTCTGTGCCGCTGGTCAACACGCTTATGATTTATTAGAGGATATTGGTGCAACCCCTCTCACAGATTGCTTTAAAATCGATGTACTGAGCCATGATGTGCCAGAAGACGCCGCAGAGATGTGGTTAAAAGAGAATATCGAACGTTTTTAAACTCACGACTTTCCCTTCAACAGAGTCGAAATTCGGCTCTGTTTTCTCCCATGTGAATAACTCCCACCAAATTATTTTGTTTAACCGCTCAAAAACTAACCAAACAGACTGTGGATAACTACAATAAGATCCAGTGATTTTCCTTTAGTTATCCCAATAACAACTTTGATCAATTTTACCTCCTGTGTATAACTACCACTTTTGATCCCAGGTAATCCTCGATCTGATCCAATCATGATCACAAGATATGATCCAAAGAAGATCCATGATCTTGTTGATCATTTTTAGGTTATCCACAGAAACGGTCGATCCTAATAGTAGATCTAATAAAAGATCATATATATAGATCTTATATATATTTATCTTGAAGCTTAAAACGGATAAAACGAGAAAACGTTTTTCTCTCTGGCATAAAGCAGGTAAAATACGGCTCCTTTATCTGTCCATTAAATCCCTTTGAATACCTGAGGTCAGTTCATGCTTTATCACGAAAACTTTGACGTCATTGTTGTCGGTGGCGGACACGCAGGAACGGAAGCCGCGCTCGCATCTGCACGCACAGGACAAAAAACGCTTCTCCTTACCCATAACATCGATACATTAGGCCAGATGTCTTGTAATCCGGCGATCGGTGGTATTGGTAAAGGTCACTTAGTAAAAGAAGTAGATGCTATGGGCGGTTTGATGGCTGAAGCCATCGACCATGCAGGTATTCAGTTTCGTACACTAAATGCCTCCAAAGGTCCTGCAGTACGAGCAACTCGAGCTCAAGCCGATCGCGCTCTGTACAAAGCGTACGTTCGTAATGCATTAGAAAATGCGCCTAACTTAACGTTGTTCCAGCAGTCAGTTGATGATCTGATTGTTGAACAAGATCGCGCAGTTGGTGTGGTAACTCAAATGGGACTTCGCTTCCATGCGAAAGCCGTTGTGCTAACCGTGGGTACCTTCCTTGGTGGTAAGATCCACATAGGTATGGAAAGCTCGTCTGGTGGTCGTGCCGGGGATCCACCATCGATCGCATTAGCGGATCGACTGCGTGAACTGCCGTTCCGTGTGGATCGTTTAAAAACAGGTACTCCACCGCGCATTGATGCTCGTACAGTTGATTTTTCAGTGCTAGAAGCTCAGCACGGTGATAACCCAACGCCTGTATTCTCGTTCATGGGCAAACGTGAACAGCATCCGCGTCAGATTCCATGTTTCATTACCCACACCAATGAACAAACTCACGATGTGATCCGTAGTAACTTGGGTCGCAGTCCAATGTACGCAGGTGTGATTGAAGGTATTGGTCCTCGTTACTGTCCGTCTATTGAAGACAAAGTGATGCGTTTCGCTGACAAAAACAGCCACCAAATCTTCATTGAGCCAGAAGGCCTAACCACGCACGAGTTATACCCTAATGGTATCTCGACCAGCTTGCCATTTGATGTGCAAGTACAAATCGTGCGCTCAATGAAAGGGTTTGAAAATGCACACATCGTTCGCCCAGGTTATGCGATTGAATACGATTTCTTCGATCCACGTGATTTGAAGCAAACGTACGAGACGAAGTTCATCCATGGTTTGTTCTTTGCTGGCCAGATTAATGGTACGACTGGCTACGAAGAAGCCGCAGCGCAAGGCTTGATGGCGGGCCTAAACGCAAGCTTGTTTAGCCAAGACAAAGAAGGCTGGAGCCCACGTCGTGACCAAGCTTACATGGGCGTGTTGATTGATGACTTATCGACCATGGGTACCAAAGAGCCGTACCGCATGTTCACTTCTCGTGCGGAATACCGCCTGCTACTTCGTGAAGATAATGCCGATTTGCGTTTAACGGAAAAAGCGCGCGAGCTAGGCTTGATTGATGATGTTCGTTGGGCTCGCTTTAACGAGAAAATCAACAATATGGAAACGGAGCGTCAGCGTTTGAAAGCAACGTGGATGAATCCGAAGTCAGAGGGTGTTGATGAGTTGAACAAGCTGCTGAAAACCCCAATGGCCCGTGAAGCGAGTGGTGAGGATCTTCTGCGTCGTCCAGAGATCACTTATTCGCAACTGACGCAACTTGAAGCGTTTGCTCCTGCTCTTGAAGATCAGCAAGCGGCTGAGCAAGTTGAAATTCAAGTGAAATACGATGGTTACATCAAGCGTCAGCAGGAAGAGATCGAAAAATCACTGCGTCACGAAAATACCAAGTTACCTGCTGATTTGGATTACCGCGATGTAAAAGGTTTATCAAACGAAGTCGTTGCTAAACTGAGCGAGGCCAAACCAGAGAGCATCGGTATTGCATCACGCATTTCTGGTATTACGCCTGCTGCAATTTCTATTCTACTTGTTCACTTGAAAAAGCATGGTTTGCTGAAGAAAGGTGAGGAAGAATAATGAGCGCATTGCGAACAAAGCTGGATTCACTGATCGCGAAAACAGATTTGGAAGTGTCAGAACAGCAACGAGAGCAGTTAGTTGGTTATGTCGAACTGCTCGACAAATGGAACAAAGCGTACAATTTAACATCGGTACGTGATCCGCTTGATATGTTAGTGAAACATATTCTTGATAGTATCGTTGTAAGCGCACACCTGCCCGGTGAGCGCTTCATTGATGTTGGTACTGGTCCGGGGTTACCGGGCATCCCTTTGGCAATCATGAACCCTGAGAAAACCTTCTTTTTGCTCGACAGTCTTGGCAAACGCATCCGTTTTATCAAGCAAGTTGTGCACACATTAGGGCTGAAAAACGTGACACCAATTCAAAGTCGTGTCGAAGAATTCCAACCTGAAGAAAAATTTGATGGCGTTTTGAGTCGAGCTTTTGCTTCAATGATAGACATGGTGGAATGGTGCCACCATTTGCCGAAACAAGAGCACGGGGTGTTTCTAGCGCTGAAAGGACAGCACCCTAAAGATGAAATGGATCAGCTTCCTGAATGGTGCAGTGTGACAGAGATCATATCTTTGGCTGTTCCTGAGTTGGAAGGTGATCGTCATCTAGTAATCTTATCGCGCAAGGGAAATTAGCGAGGTAATCGTGGGTAAAATTGTAGCAATCGCCAACCAGAAAGGTGGGGTCGGCAAAACAACAACGTGCATTAACTTAGCGGCTTCGATGGCGGCAACAAAGCGCAAGGTTTTGGTGATCGATCTCGACCCGCAAGGCAATGCTACGATGGCCAGTGGCGTGGATAAGTATATGGTCGACGCCACCGCATACGATCTTTTGGTCGAAGATACACCGTTCGATCAAGTCGTTTGTACCCAAACAACAGGGAAGTATGATTTGATCGCGGCGAACGGCGACGTCACCGCGGCAGAAATCAAATTGATGGAAGTTTTCGCTCGTGAAGTGCGTCTAAAAAATGCATTGTCCTCAGTTCGCGATAACTATGATTTCATCTTTATTGATTGTCCTCCTTCTCTAAACCTTCTTACAATCAATGCGATGGCGGCAGCTGACTCTGTGCTGGTGCCGATGCAATGTGAATACTTTGCGTTAGAAGGTTTAACTGCTCTTATGGATACAATCAGCAAGTTAGCGGCTGTTGTGAATGAAAACCTCAAAATCGAAGGTTTATTGCGTACCATGTACGACCCACGCAACCGCTTATCGAATGAAGTATCCGATCAACTTAAAAAACACTTTGGCAATAAAGTTTACCGTACTGTCATTCCGCGTAATGTTCGTTTGGCTGAAGCGCCAAGTCACGGTAAGCCTGCAATGTACTACGATAAGTACTCCGCAGGTGCCAAAGCGTATCTTGCTCTAGCGGGCGAAATGCTCCGCCGCGAAGAAATCCCAGTTTAACTCTAACCTAAGGAATTCAATCCCATGTCTAAGCGTGGTCTCGGAAAAGGACTAGATGCGTTATTGTCGACCAGTTCGTTTGCTCGTGAAAAACAGCATATTGCATCGCATAGCCAAGAATTATCGGCAGACGGTGAGTTAACCGATTTAGCGATTGGTCAATTGCAGCCGGGCGTATACCAACCGCGTAAAGATATGGCGCCTGAAGCGCTAGAAGAACTAGCGGCTTCGATTCAATCACAAGGCATTATTCAACCAATCGTGGTTCGCCAGGTCGAAAATGGTCAGTTTGAGATCATCGCAGGTGAGCGCCGCTGGCGTGCTGCAAGGCAGGCGGGTTTAAAACGCGTGCCGTGTTTGGTGAAAAAAGTTGAAGATCGTGCCGCCATCGCCATGGCGTTGATTGAAAACATTCAACGTGAAGACTTGAATGTGATTGAGGAAGCCCAAGCGCTTGAGCGTCTACAAGATGAATTCACGCTGACACATCAGCAAGTGGCCGATGTGATTGGTAAATCAAGAACGACGGTGAGTAACCTATTACGTCTGAATCAGTTGGAAGTTGATGTAAAAGGTCTGGTTGCAGATAAAAAATTGGAAATGGGTCATGCTCGAGCTCTGTTAGCGTTAGAAGGCGAACAGCAAGTCGAAGTAGCTCAACAAGTGGCTAAGAAGCAAATGACTGTTCGCCAAACCGAACAGTTAGTAAAAAAGTGCTTAGCCCCACAAAATGAGCAAAAAGGGCAACAAGAGGATACCGAAGCCGAGCAAATGTCGCATAAATTGAGTCAGCTGCTTGATGCAAAAGTTTCTCTTACCCGTTCTGCAAACGGAAAAGCGAAATTGACGATAAGTCTTGATGAGCCTCACAAATTGGACCAACTAATTGCCAAGCTTGAGGCCTAGATGAGATAATTGATTTAGGTCAATTAATCTAATTAATCGAATTTTGTGCGAAAGTTGTCGTTTTGTAAACAAAACTGTAAGTTTTTGATGCAATCGAATTGCTTTACGTTGAACTGAACGTATAATTTTCGCCAATTTCCCAGCACAGAGAGTTAAGTGCGAAGTGGATATTACTAGAGGTACGAATACATGGTAGCTGCGTTAGCTAGACCAGGACGAGAGCTCGCAAGGCAATTGTTAATGATCCAGTTTGGCGCGGTTATTTTTGTGGCAGCAGGAATGGCGGTAGCCATAAATCCTGACTGGGGATTTTCAGCGCTGATTGGCGGAGGCATTTTTGTTGTTGCCAATGCAGTATTCGCGCTGTGTGCTTTCATGTTTAGTGGAGCTCGCGCTGCCAAGCGCATCGCTGCTTCCTTCTATACGGGTGAAGTACTGAAAATTCTCATCACGGTTGCACAGTTCTATGTTGCCTACATGTATATGCAGGTGGAACTTGTTCCCCTCAAACTAACCTATTTGCTGGTACTAGGTATTAATATCTGTGCACCAGTGCTATTCATTAACAACAAAAAATAGGATGAGTTATGGCTGCGCCAGGTGAAGCGCTAACATCGTCCGGTTACATTGCCCACCACCTTTCTAACCTATCGCTATACAAGTTGGGTTTAGTAGGGTCGGAGACAAGTTTCTGGAACGTACATATCGATAGCCTGTTTTTTTCTTGGTTTACTGGTTTAATTTTCCTCGGAATTTTTTACAAAGTAGCAAAGAGAACAACAGCGGGTGTACCGGGTAAGCTTCAGTGTGCTGTAGAAATGATCGTTGAATTTGTCGCCGATAACGTCAAAGACACGTTCCATGGACGCAACCCACTGATCGCGCCTTTAGCACTGACTATCTTTTGTTGGGTATTTTTGATGAACGTGATGGACTTAGTTCCTATCGACTTCTTACCATACCCAGCAGAGCATTGGCTAGGTATTCCTTACCTTAAGGTTGTACCGTCTGCTGATGTGAATATCACCATGGCTATGGCTCTAGGCGTTTTTGCATTGATGATTTACTACAGCATCAAAGTAAAAGGTCTAGGTGGATTCGCAAAAGAACTTGCACTACATCCATTCAATCACCCACTGATGATTCCGTTTAACCTACTAATTGAAGTGGTATCGCTATTAGCGAAACCTCTATCACTTGGTATGCGTCTATTCGGTAACATGTTCGCGGGTGAGGTTGTATTCATTCTTTGTGCGGCAATGCTACCATGGTACTTACAATGGATGGGTTCACTACCGTGGGCAATCTTCCATATCTTGGTTATTACGATTCAAGCCTTCGTATTCATGATGTTGACAATTGTTTACCTGTCAATGGCACACGAAGATCCTGATCATTAATTTTTTTAAAGCTTTTTATTTGGGCACTAAGCCAACAACTATAAATTGGAGATAGTAATGGAAACTTTACTGAGCTTTTCTGCAATCGCCGTAGGTATTATCGTCGGTCTTGCTTCTCTTGGTACAGCGATTGGTTTCGCACTGCTAGGTGGTAAATTCCTAGAAGGTGCTGCACGTCAACCAGAAATGGCTCCTATGCTACAAGTTAAGATGTTCATCATCGCGGGTCTACTTGATGCGGTTCCAATGATCGGTATCGTAATCGCGCTACTATTCACTTTCGCAAACCCATTCGTTGGTCAACTAGGTTAATCACCTTTAACTCGGGACGGGCGATTATCGCTTGTCACTGATTAACACTAAGTCCAAATAGAGGGGTAGCTGTTGTGAACATAAACGCAACTCTGCTAGGTCAAGCAATCTCGTTCGCACTATTTGTGTGGTTCTGCATGAAGTATGTATGGCCACCATTGATGCAAGCGATCGAAGAGCGTCAGAAGAAAATTGCTGATGGTCTTCAAGCAGCAGAACGTGCTGCGAAAGACTTGGATCTAGCACAAGCCAACGCTTCTGATCAATTGAAAGAAGCGAAGCGCACAGCAACTGAGATCATCGAACAAGCGAACAAGCGTAAGTCTCAAATTCTTGATGAAGCTCGCGAGGAAGCTCAGGCAGAACGCCAGAAAATCCTAGCGCAAGCAGAAGCAGAACTTGAAGCTGAACGCAATCGTGCACGCGATGAGCTGCGCAAACAAGTTGCTACTCTGGCTGTAGCTGGTGCTGAGAAAATCCTTGAGCGTTCTATCGATAAAGATGCGCAAAAAGATATTCTCGACAACATTACTGCAAAACTTTAAGTCTGGGGGCGCATATGTCTGATTTGACTACTATCGCACGCCCCTATGCTAAAGCAGCCTTCGACTTTGCTTTAGAGAAAGACCAGTTGGACCAATGGGGCCAAATGTTATCTTTTGCTGCTGAAGTGGCCAAAAACGAACAAATGAACGAACTACTAACGGGTTCGGTTTCTGCTGACAAAATGGCAGAAATTTTTGTTGCAGTTTGCGGCGAACAAGTTGATGCGCACGGTCAAAACCTTTTGAAGGTAATGGCTGAGAATGGTCGTTTAGCGGCCCTTCCTGATGTTTGCACGGAGTTTTTTACTCTGAAAAAAGAACATGAGAAAGAAATTGATGTTGAAGTAATTTCAGCAACAGAGCTTTCTGATGAACAACTTGCAAACATTGGCAGCAAACTTGAAAAGCGTCTTGAACGCAAAGTGAAGCTGAATTGCAGTGTAGATGAGACCCTACTTGGTGGGGTTATTATTCGAGCCGGAGACCTAGTCATCGATGACTCAGCGCGTGGTCGTTTGAACCGCCTGAGCGATGCATTGCAGTCTTAATGGGGATTGGAGCATGCAACTTAATTCCACGGAAATTAGCGATCTGATCAAACAACGTATCGAATCTTTCGAAGTTGTTAGTGAAGCTCGCAACGAGGGTACTATCGTATCGGTAAGCGATGGTATCATCCGCATCCACGGCCTAGCGGACGTGATGCAAGGTGAAATGATTGAATTACCGGGTGGCCGTTATGCACTGGCACTTAACCTTGAGCGTGACTCGGTTGGTGCGGTTGTAATGGGCCCATATGCTGACCTTAAGGAAGGCATGAAAGTTACAGGTACTGGCCGCATTCTTGAAGTGCCAGTTGGTCCAGAACTGCTAGGCCGCGTAGTAAATACGCTGGGTGAGCCTATCGACGGTAAAGGTCCAATCGAAGCGAAAATGACTTCGCCTGTAGAAGTGATCGCACCAGGTGTAATCGACCGTAAATCGGTAGACCAACCTGTGCAAACTGGTTATAAGTCAGTTGACTCAATGATCCCAATCGGTCGTGGTCAGCGTGAGCTTATCATCGGTGACCGTCAGATTGGTAAAACAGCACTGGCGATCGACGCGATCATCAACCAGAAAGACTCTGGTATTTTCTCTATCTACGTAGCAATCGGTCAGAAAGCATCGACTATCGCTAACGTTGTTCGCAAACTAGAAGAGCACGGCGCACTACAAAATACTATTGTTGTAGTTGCATCAGCTTCTGAATCTGCAGCGCTTCAATACCTAGCGCCTTACGCAGGTTGTGCGATGGGTGAATACTTCCGCGATCGCGGTGAAGACGCACTGATTGTTTACGATGATCTATCTAAGCAAGCGGTAGCTTACCGTCAGATCTCTCTACTACTTAAACGTCCACCAGGCCGTGAGGCATTCCCAGGTGACGTATTCTACTTACACTCGCGTCTACTAGAGCGTGCAGCTCGTGTAAACGAAGAGTACGTAGAGCGTTTCACTAACGGTGAAGTGAAAGGTAAGACTGGTTCTTTGACTGCTCTTCCTATCATCGAAACTCAAGCAGGTGACGTTTCAGCATTCGTACCGACTAACGTAATCTCGATTACCGATGGTCAGATCTTCCTACAAACTGAGCTATTCAACGCTGGTGTTCGTCCTGCTGTTGACCCAGGTATCTCAGTATCTCGTGTAGGTGGTTCAGCTCAGACGAAAATCATCAAGAAACTATCAGGTGGTATCCGTACAGCACTAGCTGCATACCGTGAACTAGCGGCATTTGCTCAGTTCTCTTCTGACCTTGATGACGCAACGAAGAAACAGCTAGACCATGGTCAAAAAGTTACAGAACTAATGAAGCAGAAGCAGTATGCTCCAATGTCTGTATTTGACCAAGCTCTAACTATCTTCGCGGCAGAGCGCGGTTACCTTGATGATGTAGAACTTAACAAAGTTCTAGATTTCGAGGCGGCTCTACTATCGTACGCTCGCGGTCAATACGCTGAACTAGCAGCTGAGATCGACAAGTCTGGCGCTTACAACGATGAAATCGAAGCTCAGTTGAAGAAACTGACTGACGACTTCAAAGCAACCCAAACTTGGTAATTAGGTCGGTGGCAGTTTCTGCCACCAACTAACGGAGAGTAACGATGGCCGGCGCAAAAGAGATACGTAATAAAATCGGTAGTGTTAAAAGCACTCAGAAAATTACGAAAGCGATGGAAATGGTAGCAGCTTCAAAAATGCGTCGTTCTCAAGATGCAATGGAAGCTTCTCGTCCATACGCTGAAACAATGCGTAAAGTGATCGGTCATGTGGCTAACGCAAACCTAGAGTACCGTCATCCGTACCTAGAAGAGCGTGAAGCTAAACGTGTTGGTTACATCATCGTTTCGACAGACCGTGGTCTGTGTGGTGGTTTGAATATTAACGTGTTCAAAAAAGCCGTTACAGACATGCAAGCATGGAGAGAGAAAGGTGCTGAGATTGAGCTAGCCGTTGTTGGCTCAAAAGCAACAGCTTTCTTTAAACATGGTGGCGCAAAAGTTGCGGCACAGGTTTCTGGTCTTGGAGATAATCCAAGCCTACAAGACCTAATCGGCTCTGTTGGCGTAATGCTGAAGAAATACGATGAAGGTGAACTGGACCGTCTATATGTAGTATTCAATAAGTTTGTTAATACTATGGTTCAGCAACCAACGATCGATCAATTGCTACCTTTGCCTAAATCGGACAGCGAAGAGATGCAGCGTGAGCATTCATGGGACTACATCTATGAGCCTGAACCAAAACCTCTACTGGATACGCTATTAGTGCGTTACGTAGAGTCTCAGGTATACCAAGGTGTGGTTGAGAACCTTGCTTGTGAGCAAGCGGCTCGAATGATTGCGATGAAGGCTGCAACGGATAACGCAACCAGTTTGATTGACGATTTGGAACTTGTGTACAACAAAGCCCGTCAGGCTGCGATTACACAAGAACTATCAGAAATCGTTGGTGGTGCAGCTGCGGTTTAAGCTTAGGTAAAACGAAATAGTTTAGAGGATTAACGATGGCTACAGGTAAGATCGTACAGATCATCGGTGCGGTAGTCGACGTAGAGTTCCCACAGAGCAATGTACCTAGTGTATATGACGCTCTAAACGTAACGGACTCAAAAGAGCGTCTAGTTCTTGAAGTTCAACAACAGCTAGGCGGTGGCGTAGTTCGTTGTATCGTAATGGGTAGCTCTGATGGTTTACGTCGTGGAGTTGAAGTGGTTAACACTGGCGCTCCAATTTCAGTACCAGTAGGTACTAAAACTCTAGGTCGTATCATGAACGTCCTAGGTGACGCGATTGACGAGCGTGGTGAAGTGGGTGCGGAAGAGGTTTACTCTATCCACCGTAGTGCACCAAGCTACGAAGAGCAATCAAACGAAATTGCACTTCTAGAAACGGGCGTTAAAGTAATCGACCTAATTTGTCCATTCGCTAAGGGTGGTAAAATCGGTCTATTCGGTGGTGCAGGTGTAGGTAAGACCGTTAACATGATGGAACTTATCAACAACATCGCACTACAGCACTCAGGTCTATCAGTATTTGCTGGTGTTGGTGAGCGTACTCGTGAAGGTAACGATTTCTACTACGAGATGCAGGAAGCGGGCGTTGTAAACGTTGAGAAGCCTGAAGAATCAAAAGTAGCGATGGTTTACGGTCAGATGAACGAGCCACCAGGTAACCGTCTACGTGTTGCACTGACTGGTCTAACAATGGCAGAGCGTTTCCGTGACGAAGGTCGTGACGTACTACTGTTCATTGATAACATCTACCGTTACACACTTGCAGGTACAGAGGTATCAGCACTACTAGGTCGTATGCCTTCTGCGGTAGGTTACCAGCCAACTCTTGCAGAAGAGATGGGTGTACTTCAGGAGCGTATCACGTCAACGAAATCAGGTTCTATCACGTCTGTACAGGCGGTATACGTACCAGCGGATGACTTGACTGACCCGTCTCCAGCAACAACGTTCGCGCACTTGGATGCAACGGTTGTACTTAACCGTAACATCGCTGCAATGGGTCTATACCCTGCGATCGACCCGCTAGATTCAACATCTCGTATGCTTGATCCACTAGTCGTTGGTCAAGATCACTACGAAGTTGCTCGTGGTGTTCAGCAGACTCTTCAGCGCTACAAAGAGCTGAAAGATATCATTGCTATCCTAGGTATGGATGAGCTATCTGAAGAAGATAAGCAAGTTGTATCTCGTGCACGTAAGATTGAGCGTTTCCTAACTCAGCCTTACCACGTAGCAGAAGTATTTACAGGTGACCCTGGCATTTACGTACCTCTAAAAGAGACTCTACGTGGCTTTAAAGGTCTACTAGCTGGTGAATACGACGACATTCCTGAGCAGGCATTTATGTACTGCGGTAGCATCGACGATGCTATTGAGAATGCGAAGAAGCTATAAGGCTAACTAGGAGGCGATATGGCAGCAATAACCTTTCACCTAGACGTAGTAAGCGCTGAGAAGAAAATCTTCTCTGGTCGTGTTGAAACGTTTCAGGTGACCGGTAGCGAAGGTGAACTTGGTATTTTCCATGGTCACACACCGCTGCTGACCGCTATCAAGCCTGGTATGGTGCGTATTGTGAAACAGCACGGCCACGAAGAAATTATTTATGTTTCTGGTGGTATGGTAGAGATTCAGCCTGGTACAGCGACTGTACTAGCTGATACAGCTATCCGTGGTGAAGAGCTAGACGCAGCGAAGGCAGAAGAAGCCAAACGCCGCGCTGAGGAGCAAATCCAGAATCAGCATGGTGACATGGACTTCGCACAAGCGGCCAGTGAACTGGCTAAAGCCATTGCTCAGCTACGAGTTATCGAGCTGACAAAAAAGCGTCGCTAAGCTCAATTAGCAACGTTGCATGAAAAAAGGCGGCCAATTGGTCGCCTTTTTGATTAATTTTAGTTGGAAATTTACATCCCACCATTAACTAATCCTTCCAAGGTGTTTAAAATAACGCCCAATTAAAATAGAACGTCAATAGGTTATTAATGAAATTCAGTGCTGTGATCCTTGCTGCGGGTAAAGGTACCCGTATGTATTCAAACATGCCTAAAGTGCTACACACTTTGGCAGGGAAGCCAATGGCAAAACATGTTATCGATACATGTACAGGTCTTGGCGCACAAAACATCCACTTAGTATATGGTCACGGTGGTGATCAAATGCAGCAAACGCTAGCAGAAGAGCCTGTAAATTGGGTGCTTCAAGCGGAGCAGTTAGGTACAGGTCATGCGGTTGATCAAGCGTCTCCGAAGTTTGAAGACGATGAAAAAGTACTGGTGCTTTACGGTGATGTTCCACTGATTTCAGCTGAAACGATTGAAAACCTATTAGATGCACAGCCAACAGGCGGTATTGCACTACTAACAGTGATTCTAGATAACCCGACAGGCTACGGTCGTATTATCCGTAAAAATGGTCCTGTTGTTGCGATCGTTGAACAAAAAGATGCAACAGAAGAACAAAAACAAATTAAAGAGATCAACACTGGCGTGATGGTTGCGACTGGTGGGGATCTTAAGCGTTGGTTGTCTGGCTTAAACAACAACAACGCACAAGGCGAATACTACCTAACTGACGTTATTGCAGCTGCACACGATGAAGGTCGTGCCGTTGAGGCAGTACACCCAGTCAATGCCATTGAGGTGGAAGGGGTCAACGACCGCGCACAGCTTGCTCGTCTAGAGCGTGCTTTCCAGTCAATGCAAGCTCAGAAACTACTAGAGCAAGGTGTCATGCTACGCGATCCAGCACGCTTTGATTTGCGTGGTGAGTTACAGTGCGGTATGGACTGTGAAATCGACGTGAATGTTATCATCGAAGGTAAAGTTTCACTGGGTGATAACGTGGTTATCGGTGCGGGTTGTGTACTGAAAGATTGTGAAATCGACGACAACACCATCATTCGCCCTTACAGTGTGATTGAAGGTGCAACGGTTGGTGAAGAATGTACGGTTGGTCCATTTACTCGCCTTCGTCCTGGTGCTGAAATGCGTAACGATTCCCATGTGGGTAACTTCGTTGAAGTGAAAAATGCGCGCATCGGAGAAGGTTCAAAAGCGAACCACCTAACTTACTTAGGTGATGCAGAGATCGGCCAACGTACTAACATCGGTGCAGGTACTATCACTTGTAACTACGATGGTGCGAACAAGTTTAAAACCATCATCGGTAATGATGTTTTTGTTGGTTCTGATAGCCAGCTGGTGGCGCCTGTCACTATCGCTGATGGCGCAACCATCGGTGCAGGCACGACACTAACAAAAGATGTTGAAGAAGGTGAGTTAGTAATTACTCGCGTCAAAGAGCGCAAAATTACTGGCTGGCAGCGTCCTGTAAAACAGAAATAAACATTACCTGCACTCACTCTATCGCTATACTGTCAAAGCCGCTCAACAAGAGCGGCTTTGTTGTTTCTAGCTCTGGCTTCATCGTTAGTAGCTAGGAATAGCAATACGTTTTTCGAGCCAACGAACGGCTTGAGATACAAATAGGATGAGCAACAAGTACTCCAAAACGAGGAAGGTATAAATTTCTAGGGGTAAGTACTCATTCACCACCAGCTCATTAGCACGGCGAGTGAGATCGCTTAAACCAATCACGCTGACTAAAGAACTCATCTTGAGAATGTAGACAAATTGATTGCCCAGTGGAGGGAGGATTTGTCGAAACGCTTGGGGAAGAATTACCAAGCGCATCTTTTGCCAATAGCTTAAGCCCAAAGACTCAGCTGCTTCATGCTGGCCACGGCTGATAGCTTGTATCCCACCGCGAAACACTTCCGCCATAAACGCACTCTCAGCGATAGTCAGTGCAATAACACCCGCCCAAAAGTGATTGAGTGAGACATCCAATAGCGTAGGCATGCCGTAATACACCCAAAGTAGTAAGACTAAAACTGGCACTGAACGGATCACCTCGACATAAATACGGTTTATCCACTTCAGAGAGGCAGAGTCCGACAGAGCGGGTAACGCAACGATCAGGCCCAAGCTCATCGCAAATAACATACTGAGGAGTGATACCTGAATGGTGTCATTAAACCCAGCGATTAAAAACTTTAGATTGGTGAGCCCTTGATCCGTCGAAGGGTCAAGTACATACCAGCCCCATTGATAATCTGAACAACCAGTGAGTAATAGCAATGAAAATAGCCATAGAGTTCGAAACGTCACATTTACTCCCTGAATTAACTAAAAAACTTCCTTTGTTGCTGCTATGTTATCAGTAGAGCTCTAATAAAGGTTAATTATTAAACCGTATAAGGTCATTATTTTTAAGGGAATAAAAATGAGAAAGATTTTACTAGTGCTAGGAATGTGTTTGCTTGCTGTGACTCAAGTCGCTCACGCTGAAAGCCGTCTTCAATCCATTTTAGACAATGGCGTACTCCGAGTTGGAACGACGGGAGATTGGAATCCGATGACGATGAAAGACCCCGCGACAAACAGTTATCGTGGCTTCGATATCGATGTAACAACAGAACTTGCTAAAGATCTCGGTGTAAAAGTGGAGTATGTGCCCACGGATTGGAAGACGCTAGTTAATGGCATTACCGCCAACAAATACGATATTACTGGCAGCGCATCTCTGAACATGTCGCGCGCGAAAGTAGCTGGATACAGCCAGCCGTATTTCTACCTTGCCTTTGTACCTGTGGTGCAAAAGAAAGATCTCGCCAAATTTTCTGATTGGGCGGATTTTAATAAACCAGAAGTAAAAGTCGCAGCGACGTTAGGTACGGTACAAGAAAAAATGGTGAAAGAGTTCTTCCCGTCTGCTCAGCATATTGTTATTGAAGCGCCAGCGCGCGACTTCCAAGAACTACTAGCTCGCAGGGCCGATGTATCCGTGACGTCCAATGTGGAAGCAGCGACGTTGGTGGATAAGTTTAAACAGTTGGCGATAGTGCCAGTGACCGCACCGCGTAAACCAACCCCAATTGCTATGTTGTTGCCGCAAGACGATCAAGTATGGATTAATTACATCAATCACTGGGTAGAGTTGAAAAAGACTCAAGGCTTTTTTAAGCAGACTGCCAAGAAATGGGGGTTGAAAAGCTTATAAACAGAAAGAGCCGCATTGCGCGGCTCTTTTTATTATCTGAACGATTAAAGTTCGTCTTCACTCACGACTCGGGCGTTGTCAGGAGTCGTAAAGTGCTTGGATAATTCGCGATTCGACAGAATGTATCCCATCCACAGCCCACCCATACAGATGATGATTGCGATGCCAGTAACCATCTGAGCTTGGCTTGCCATTGCGGCTACCAATGCACTTGAGAAGCTACTTACACAGATTTGCAGGCTGTTTTGCAAACCTGCTGCTGTTGCAGGGCTCTGTTGTGCGCTGGCCAGTGCACGGTTTACCACGATTGGGTACAGTGCGCCGTTAGCAACGGCAATCAAACAGAATGGCGCAAGAATAGGCCAAATCGATGACAGCTCCCACTGTGAAGCAATGAAAATCATTAATGCCGCGACACTAAATAGGCCAATCAGTTGGCGCAGAACCTTTTCATCACCAAATTTTCGAACGCCTACTTTACCTAAGTAGCCACCAGCCATAAACGCGATGGTTTGTGGGATAAAGCTCAAACCAATATCTTTTGCTTCGTAGCCCAGTTGCGCCATGATTTCTGGCATCCCAGTTAGGTAAGCAAAGAATGCAGCTGAAGCCGTCGCAAACATAAACACGTTGCCAAGGTATTTTTTAGAACTCAGCAGCGCTTTTATGTCGGCAGACATACTGGTTTGTTTGATTTCTGCTTTCTCGTCTTTTTGTGCCATGGTCGCAAAGACCAAAAAGACGCCAACTAGTGTTAGCGTAATAAAGATACTGTGCCAGCCGAAGTTATCTGCCAACACAACCCCTAATTGAGGTGCTAGTGCTGGTGATAGCGCGACGAGTGGCATGATTGTCGCAAAAATTTGTTGGCTACTGCTTGAGTAGCGCTTAATGACCATAGCCTGCCAGATCACGGCTGGTGCACACACACCGATAGCTTGGATAAAGCGCAGTGTGAGTAGTTGCCATACTTGATCACAGAAAGCCAAACCGAATGACGCGATAGTAAATAGCACCAACCCGGCTGCGAGTGTATTACGATGGCCAAATTTATCGGATGCCAATCCCCACATTAGTTGGCCAATCGCCATACCAACGAGGAATACCGTTAAAGAGAGCGCAATTTGCTCAGGGCCTGTTGCAAAGTCGATTTCCATCGCTTTGAATGCTGGCAGATACATATCGGTAGCAACGAAGCCAAGCATCGATAATGCTGCCAGATAAATGAGCTGTAGTTTTGAGATTTTCATGATTCAACCAGTCAAATTATTTAATCATTTTTTAATCAACATCAGTTGGCGCCAACCCTGATTTATTTACCTTATTATTCTATTTTTCGATTTTTAGAAAATAAAACGCTAAAATTGTTGGTTATCAATCAAATTTTTTGAAAGGTTAAATCATGTTCTCTAAAGCGTCTTTGGAAATGCTGGATACGGTTGCCCGTTTAGGCAGTTTCACCGCTGCGGCTGAGGTATTGCATAAAGTCCCCTCAGCCATCAGCTATGGAGTAAGGCAGGTCGAGCAAGATTTAGATGTGGTGCTGTTTCGACGTTTACCAAGGAAAGTCGAGCTAACTCCAGCGGGTGAACTTTTTATGGCCGAGGCGCGCTCTTTGCTGCGTCAAATGGAAGAGGTGAAAGCACAAACGCGGCGAGCGGCTCAAGGATGGAAAAGCACGTTAAAGCTGACCTTGGATAACGTGGTGAAGTTAGAAAAACTCAAACCTTTGGTGGAAGATTTTTATCGCGAGTTTGAATTTGCTGAATTGCAGATCAATATGGAGGTCTTCAATGGTTCTTGGGAGGCTATAGCACAAGGACGAGCCGATATAGTCGTTGGAGCCACGTCTGCGGTTCCCGTTGGTGGGGATTTTGAAGTCAAAGATATGGGCGTATTAGATTGGGCATTTGTAATGTCACCCGCTCATCCTTGCGTTCGACAACAAGTGCTTACTGAAGAGTTTGTGAGTCAATTTCCGGCGATCTGTCTTGATGATACTTCGAACGTGCTGCCAAAACGCCATACTGGCCATTATCCGCAACAGCGCCGATTATTATTGCCCAATTGGTATAGTGCGATTGAATGTTTAAAAAATGGGGTGGGCGTGGGTTACATGCCACGTCATATTGCAACACCCTTAATCAATGATGGTGTACTGGTGGAGAAGGTCATGCCGGATGATAAACCGCTCAGTCACTGCTGCTTAGTATGGCGCAAAGATGATAATCATAAATTGATCCAGTGGATGGTGGACTATCTTGGGTCGCCTAATCAGCTACATAAAGATTGGTTACAGTCATAAAAAACACCTCGCTAATGCGAGGTGTTGTCTTTGATATATTTGAAATGTGGCGTTTTATGACAAGAAAAACTTATACGATGGGTTGTCTGTCTCGTCTTTGCATTGATAGCCAAGTTCACGTAAATGTGCAGAAAACTGAGCTAAATCGCTTTCATCTAACTCGAAACCACATAAAACACGTCCGTAGTCAGCGCCGTGGTTACGGTAGTTGAACAAGCTGATATTCCAATGAGTACCGAGTGTGCTTAAGAACTTGAGTAGCGCTCCCGGATATTCTGGGAATTCAAAGCTGTATAGGCGCTCTTTAAGCGGCTTAGACGGCTTACCACCAATCATGTAGCGCACGTGCAGCTTCGCCATTTCATCATCAGACAAATCAACCACTGGGTAGCCACCATCACGTAAGTCGTGAATGATATGTTCTAGCTCTTCCTGACCGCCTTGCAAACGCACACCGACAAAGATATTTGCCAATGCGTCATCGTTGTAGCGGTAGTTAAACTCTGTCACGGCACGGCCGCCAATGAGGTTACAGAACTCAAAGAAAGCACCTTGACGCTCAGGGATGGTGACGGCAAGCAGACCTTCACGTTTTTCACCAAGCTCGCAGCGTTCAGAAACATAACGCAGACCGTGGAAGTTGGTGTTTGCACCAGACAGTACAGTTCCTAGATTCTTACCTTGCAATTTGTTTTGCTCAGCAAACTTCTTCAAACCTGCCAGAGCAAGTGCGCCCGAAGGCTCAGCAATGGCGCGAGTGTCTTCAAAGATGTCTTTTACGGCTGCGCAGATTTCATCGCTAGAGACGGCAATATGGCCATCAATGTACTTTTGGCATAGACGAAACGTCTCTTCACCAATGCGTTTTACTGCAACGCCATCGGCAAACATGCTGACCTGGTCTAATACTACTGGTTCACCTGCATCCAATGCCGCTTTGAGGCATGAAGAATCTTCTGGCTCGACCGCAATGACTTTGATTTCTGGCATGAGCTGCTTCACGAGTACCGCAACACCGGCAGCCAAACCGCCACCACCGACAGGAACGAAGATGTAGTCAAGGTGACCATTTTGTTGCAGCATTTCCATGCCGATGGTGCCTTGACCAGCAATCACCAGTGGATGATCGAAGGGAGGGACAAAGGTGTACCCGTTTAACTCGGATAGACGCTCTGCCTCGGCTTTTGCCTCATCAAAGTTACTGCCGTGCAACACTACATTGCCACCAAAGCTGCGTACCGCATCGACTTTGATGTCTGGTGTGGTTTTGGGCATTACGATGGTGGTCTTGATGCCTAGCTTAGTACCAGAGAGCGCCATGCCTTGAGCGTGGTTACCTGCCGATGCTGCAATGACACCAGCGGCTTTTTGTGCTTCAGATAAACTCGCCACCATGTTGTATGCACCGCGCAATTTGAACGAGTGTACGGGTTGGCGATCTTCACGCTTGATCTGCACGTTATTCCCGATACGTGCAGATAAACGAGGCATTTCTTGCAGTGGCGTCACTGTTGCTACTTCATAAACAGGTGCGCGAAGGATTTGGCGCAGATAATCTGCGCCAGTTTGGTTCACTTGTTTTTCGGGTTGAGCTTCCATCATTGCTAGCCCTCTAGCTTCGACTTGTCTCGTACTGCACCCTTGTCAGCACTGGTTGCCATACTCGCGTACGCTTTGAGTGCAAAGGAAACTTCACGTTGGCGGTCAACTGGTTTCCAGCCTAGTTCGTCTTGTTTTGCACGGCGCTCAGCAAGTTCTTGTTCAGACACTTGGAGTGAAATTGAACGGTTTGGAATATCAATTGCGATCATATCGCCTTCTTTTACCAGGCCAATTGCACCGCCGTTTGCTGCTTCAGGAGAGGCGTGACCGATTGACAGACCTGATGTGCCGCCAGAGAAACGGCCGTCAGTCAGAAGTGCACACTCTTTGCCAAGGCCCATCGATTTTAGATAAGTGGTTGGGTAAAGCATTTCTTGCATGCCCGGACCACCTTTAGGGCCTTCGTAACGGATAACAACCACGTCGCCTGCTTTTACTTTGCCACCCAAGATGCCTTCTACGGCGTCTTCTTGGCTTTCAAATACCACGGCTGGACCAGTGAACTTATGGATGCTCTCATCAACACCAGCAGTCTTAACGATACAACCATCTAATGCGATGTTGCCTGATAGAACGGCTAGGCCACCTTCTTGGCTAAAGGCATGATCGATAGTACGAATACAACCTTCCGCACGGTCGTCATCAAGGCGATCCCAGCGGCAATCTTGTGAGAACGCTTGAGTAGTACGAATACCCGCGGGACCTGCGCGGTAGAACTTAAGTACTTCTTCGTCTTCAGTTTGGATGATGTCGTATTTCGCCAGCTGCTCTTTCATCGAAAGGCCAAGCACGGTGCGCGCATCATTGTGTAGAAGACCTGCACGATCTAACTCACCAAGAATTGCCATGACGCCACCAGCGCGGTGTACGTCTTCCATGTGATATTTCTGGGTAGATGGTGCCACTTTACATAGGTGTGGTACTTGGCGTGATAGGCGATCGATATCTTCCATATCGAAATCCACTTCACCTTCTTGCGCTGCAGCCAACAGGTGCAAAATGGTGTTGGTTGAGCCACCCATTGCAATATCCAGTGCCATCGCATTTTCGAACGCATCAAACGTAGCGATGTTGCGTGGCAGTGCTGATTCGTCATCTTGCTCGTAGTAACGACGAGTCAGTTCAACGATGCGACGACCTGCATTAAGGAACAGTTGTTCACGGTCAGCGTGCGTTGCCAGCATAGAACCGTTACCTGGTTGAGAAAGACCCAGTGCTTCCGTTAGACAGTTCATCGAGTTTGCAGTGAACATGCCTGAACACGATCCACACGTTGGACATGCGCTGCGTTCGATTTGCTCGCTTTGCTCATCAGACACTTTTGGATCCGCGCCTTGGATCATCGCATCTACAAGGTCTAGTTTGATGATCTGATCAGAAAGCTTGGTTTTACCCGCTTCCATTGGACCACCAGAAACAAAGATAACCGGGATGTTGAGACGCATAGATGCCATCAACATTCCCGGAGTGATTTTGTCACAGTTAGAGATACATACCATGGCATCGGCACAGTGCGCGTTGACCATGTACTCCACAGAGTCTGCGATCAGTTCGCGTGAAGGCAGTGAGTACAGCATGCCGCCGTGACCCATTGCGATACCATCATCAACCGCTATGGTGTTGAATTCTTTTGCGATGCCGCCGGCTTTTTCGATTTCACGCGCTACAAGCTGGCCCATGTCTTTCAGGTGTACGTGACCCGGAACAAATTGAGTAAACGAGTTTACAACGGCGATGATTGGTTTACCGAAGTCTTCTTCTTTCACACCCGTTGCACGCCACAGTGCTCGTGCACCCGCCATGTTACGACCATGTGTGGTGGTAGCTGATCTATATTTTGGCATTTCCTAATCCTTCTTACTTCTGTTCTGGGTACACATAGTCTAACCAGCCCCACTTATCTTCCGTGGTGCCGTCAAATAGGCCAAAGTAGGCTGCTTGTAGTTCTTTAGTGATAGGGCCGCGCTTACCAGTACCCACTTCAATCTTGTCGATGGTTGCCACTGGTACAATCTCAGCCGCAGTACCTGTCATGAAGACTTCATCGGCAAGGTAAAGGGCTTCACGAGCAATGTTCGCTTCACGTACTTCGTAGCCTTTATCGCGTGCAATTGTCATGATCGAGTCACGAGTGATGCCCGGTAGAATCGCGCTAGTTGCTGGTGGTGTGGTGATTACGCCATCTTTGATAACGAAGATGTTTTCACCAGCCCCTTCCGATAGGTAACCATCTACGCTTAGCGCAATACCTTCGTCGTAACCGTGACGACGCGCTTCACCACCAACCAGTAGTGAAGATAGGTAGTTACCGCCTGCTTTAGCCGCAGTTGGGATGGTGTTTGGCGCAGCGCGGTTCCAGCTTGAAATCATCGCATCGACACCTTTTTCTAGCGCTTCTTCGCCTAAGTAAGAGCCCCAAGGAAATGCTGCAATGATTAGATCCATCTCAGTGCCAACTGGTGGACATACGCCTAAGCCAACATTACCGACAAAACCCAATGGACGAATGTAAGCGCTGTCGAGTTTGTTTTGGCGCAGTGTTTCGCGGGTCGCTTCCATGATTTCTTCTACAGAAAAAGGGATCGGAAAGCGGTAAATCTTGGCAGAATCTTTTAGACGTTGTGCATGCTCACGGTGACGGAAGACAATTGGGCCTTTTGGTGTGTTGTAACAGCGCACGCCTTCAAACACGGATGTACCATAGTGCATTGCGTGAGTCAGAACGTGAACGTTCGCCTCTGCCCATGGAACCATCTCACCATTAAACCAAATGAAATCTGCAGTTTTCGTTGCCATTTGTTGCCTTCCTTATGCACTTACGTGTTGTTGTAAGTTGTGATTTGGCAGTTCATCGTTGCGGATTTTTAGCACCTCAACCTTACGAACGTCCCACAACTTCTCTATTTGATTGATCAAAAACGAGATTGGTCGATCGCTGTCGACGATGATCTCGACGCTGGCTACTTTGCTTTCGTGGTTTTGCGTAGCAGCGACTTGTTTGATCACGAAGCCTCGGTGACGAATCACACGTAGAACGCGCTCCAACAGTACCGGTTTGTCATCGGCTTTGATGTCGAGTAAATATCTGTCCATGCGATTGTCTCCTATGTATTTTCCAACATATCACTGTTTGATGCGCCAGGTGGCACCAATGGCCACACGTTTTCTTCTTCATCAATCAAAACGTGAAGCATGTAAGAAGTTTCACTCGCTAGCATCTCTTTGAGAGCAGGTTCGACTTCTTCTTTCTTGGTGATGGTTTTGCCCGGGATATCGAATGCTTTTGCTAACATCACGAAATCTGGGTTGTCATCAAGAATGGTTTCACTGTGGCGACCGTCAAAGAACAATGACTGCCATTGGCGAACCATGCCAAGACGTTGGTTATTAAGAAGGACAATCTTCACTGGAATCTGCCGACGCTTCAGCGTGCCCAATTCCTGAACGTTCATCATAAATGAACCGTCACCTGTAATAAGGATAGACTGATCATCAGGACGTGCGACTGCAGCGCCCATCGCTGCTGGCAAGCCAAAGCCCATGGTGCCAAGGCCAGCAGAAGTGATGAAATTTTGTGGTTCGCGTGGCTGGATATGTTGCGCTGCCCACATCTGGTGCTGACCGACGTCGGTCGAGACAATTGAGCTATCTGGCATCATGTCAGACAGTTGTTTAAGCAATAGCGGTGCGTAGATTAACTCGCCCGGGTGGTCGTAACGCCACTTAAAGCCGCTGCGCAGACTTTCACTGTGATGAACCCACGGTGAAATATCTTGAGTCAGCTCTAGCTGAGGAAGAATGGTGTTGATGTCGCCACGTAATGGTGCGTTGGCGTGGCGCAGTTTATGAATCTCCGCAGCATCAATGTCGATGTGAATCACTTTCGCATTTGGTGCAAACGTGTCGAGCTTACCCGTCACACGGTCATCAAAGCGCGCGCCAACCACGATCAATAGATCGGCTTCTTGAACCACTAGGTTAGCGGCTTTGGTGCCGTGCATACCCAACATACCAAGATAGTGAGGATCATGGCGTTCAATGGTACCGAGGCCTTTTAATGTGCTAACTGCAGGCATTGGGTTTAAGCGAAGAAATTCGCGTACTGCATCGGTTGCTTTCGCAAGTTGCACGCCACCACCAACATACAACACTGGGCGAGTAGATGCTGCCAGCACATCTTGCGCACGTTTGATATCTTCAGCGCTGACATCTTCGATTGCTGGTGCTATGTATGGAGGAAGAAGGTCTGTAGGTGCTTGAGCGAGTTGAACGTCTTTGGCGATATCGACAATGACAGGACCCGGACGACCGGTTTTTGCGACCTCAAAGGCTTCGGCAAGTGTCGGAGCTAGATCTTCAATTTCGGTCACGAGATAGCTGTGCTTAGTACAGGCTAGGGACATTCCGATCACATCCATTTCTTGGAATGCATCGGTACCGATATGAGAGCTAGCAACCTGGCCTGTGATGGCAACTAGAGGTACGGAGTCAAGGAAAGCGTCGGCAAGGCCGGTAACAAGGTTAGTGGCTCCTGGGCCAGAAGTTGCCATGCACACAGCAACGTCTTGAGTGGAACGAGCCATCCCGATAGCTGCCATAGCGGCCCCTTGCTCGTGACGGCATAGGATGTGTTCCACCCCACCGTCATACAAAGCATCATAGATTGGCATGATGGCCCCGCCGGGGTAGCCAAAAACGGTTTCGATGCCTTGCTGTCTTAAAGCGGCTACGACAAGTTGTGCACCAGTCATCGTAAACCTCCTTTGCTACGTTGTGGCTCGTAGCGATTGCCATATTTATTGCACTTCATGTGCACTCCCATTCTTCCCGTTAAACTGTCCGAGGGTTAGACAGATGACAACTTGTAGTTGTAAAAAAACCCCCGGACTTTTCAGTGCGGGGGTTTTTTGTAATTTGTGGTTACCTTTCGCCCACAATACCCCGCGCGGTGCCAATAATGACCACGATAATCAGGGCTAGCAGTGCGTTGATATGAGCGAAAAGGTTCATCTGTCTGTCGTTCTTTTTTCGTTAAAAAATGTTGTGTAATGTTCTACGAAATTGTTTGCGTCATTAGTGGTATCACACAATTCCGCTGCATGACAAGCAAAAAGTCATTCTTTTTTCACATTAACTCTCAATTGGGACGCGGTATATAACATAACCAACTAGATAAAACATTTGTTTACAGAGTGTTCAAAAAAATTGAGGAACGTATGGGGCTGGCAATCATTCATAGTCGAGCAAGCGTCGGGGTGCAAGCGCCATCGGTTAGTGTAGAAGTTCATATCAGCAACGGCATGCCAGGGTTTACCTTAGTAGGCTTGCCAGAGACAACGGTAAAAGAGTCCAAAGATCGCGTACGCAGTGCGATCATTAATTCTAACTTTCAATTTCCTGCTAAGCGGATCACCGTGAACTTGGCTCCGGCAGATCTACCCAAGGAGGGAGGGCGTTTTGATCTTCCTATTGCATTGGGAATTTTGGCCGCTTCGGAGCAAATCGCGACAGATAAGCTCAAAAACTACGAATTTGTTGGTGAGTTAGCGTTATCTGGTGGTCTGAGACCTGTAAAAGGTGTGCTGCCTGCTGCGCTGGAAGCCAGTAAGATTCAACGTCATTTGGTCGTCCCACATGTGAATGGCGATCAGGCGGCGCTGGTGGGGAAGGAACAACATAAATCGGCCCAATCATTACTGGAAGTATGTGCCGAGCTTTGTGGTCAACATCGACTGAATCTTTTTCAAACGCCTAAGCGAAAAACGATCGAAAAACATGGTCGAGACTTACAAGATATTATTGGCCAACAACAAGGTAAGCGAGCACTGGAGATTGCTGCCGCTGGAAACCACAACTTACTTTTCCTTGGCCCGCCAGGTACTGGAAAAACGATGTTGGCTTCGCGTTTGTGTGACTTATTACCGGAAATGAGTGACGAAGAAGCAATGGAAACCGCTTCGGTGGCATCGTTGACTCAGAGTGAAATTAATGAGCATAACTGGAAGTCGCGTCCGTTTCGTTCTCCGCATCATTCAAGTTCAATGGCGGCATTAGTCGGCGGTGGCTCGGTACCCAGACCAGGGGAGATCTCTTTAGCCCACAACGGGTTATTGTTTCTCGATGAAATGCCCGAATTTGATCGTAAAGTTCTAGACTCGTTACGCGAACCGCTCGAATCTGGCGAGATCATTATCTCTCGAGCGCAAGGTAAAACACGCTTTCCGGCTCGCTTCCAATTAGTTGGAGCCTTGAACCCAAGCCCGACAGGATATTACGAAGGCAATCAAGCGCGCACCAATCCACAAGCTATTTTGCGCTACCTTGGTCGATTATCTGGACCACTGTTAGATCGCTTTGATATGTCTTTAGAAATCCCAGCTTTGCCAAAAGGGACATTAGCAGAAGGTGGTGATCGCGGTGAGCCGACTGCTATCGTAAAAGCGCGTGTGAGCCATGCGCGTAACAATATGCTAAACCGCAGTGGTAAGGTCAATGCACTGCTAGGTAGTCGAGAAATTGAGGCGTTTTGTCCCTTGCACAAGAGTGATGCTGAGTTTCTTGAAACCGCTTTGCACCGTTTAGGACTCTCGATTCGTGCGTATCATCGTATTATCAAAGTGGCGCGAACAATCGCCGATCTGGATGGGGCGGAGCAAATTGAACGAACGCACTTGGCCGAGGCACTTGGGTATCGAGCGATGGACCGTTTACTGAAACAGCTTACGGCGCAAGCGGTATAGACAGCAAAGTGTCATCGCAACAAGTTTTGTAAGCACCTTGTTGCGATGAAGGACGTTAGAAGGTGTAGTTGAGACCAAGCGACAATAGGTACTCTTTCTCCTCATAAAACGTGATATTCGAGTCAGTTTGGCTATAGCCGGCTAAAGAAATGAACGACCAGTCTTGCCAGTCAAATACGTTTTGATATTCGTAGGCCGCAAATAGGCTGATGGTGTCGTCATTTCGTGTTTTAGCAAAAGTTTGGCTAGCTGCTTGATAGTCTTTCCATGCATAACCCGCGGTGAGGGCCAATCGATGACGGTTGATAAATTTAAACCAGCTAATGTCAAATCCGTACGAATCAAATGACTCCGCCTTACCGTCGGCATCTTGATTGATGTAGGTGAAAGCGGGTTGCAACATAGATGTTTGGTTGAGTGGAATGCGATAGTCGCCTTTGACATAGTAAAGGTTAGCATCGCGAGCAAGTGAGCGGTCTGTCACTTCCTCCTGCTCGATGTCTTTATCAGCATAAGCAAGATCAAGGTTGAAGTTCTTATCAATCAACCCTTTGATCTGAAAGCGATACGCATTGCCGTCAACATCCGTCTCTTTACGTGCGGTTCCTACTTGATAAGGGTTGCGCCAAGTTTCGCCTTTGAGTACCGTCGGCAGATAGGAAACATCGAGCACGGTGCCAGATTGTAGCTCGTGTTGATAGCCCAACTGAAAAGCGAGTGTACCTACCGCGACATCTGAGCGTGTGGTACCGGCGTAAACTTGGTGGTTGAGTCGGCTACCAAAGGTGTATGTCACACTCCCTAGCGGTGCAGCGATAACGGAACTGTCACTATCGGCACGCTTATCGAGAGAATCGATGGTGTTACTATTTTCTGTATTGAAATTGGATTCTGATGATATGAATCCGGCATTCAGCGAAATTTCACCGCCAAAACCTGCGGTTTCAGCGAGTTGAGCCTGAGCAGAACTGACGACAAAGGCCAAAGGCAAGAGAAGTAGCCTTGGTTTCATTCGTTATCTCCTTGTTGTCGAATGAGTGGTGCACATATTGGTTGCGGTAACAAATCTGACCATTTCCACGCATGTTCCAATGTGGCAAAGGCGCAGTATAATTACACGCTGTTTTATTCTTCACACATTATCACTGTTGTTTGACTATCATGTTGGCATATTTGTTATTTTTTTTTAACGCTTCTTTTGTGATTCTCAATTCTGCGGTTTGTTCACTCGCAATTTGTGTTATCGCTGTATTTAAAATATTGCTTCCTGGCGTAAAGCTAAAAGCGATAGCGACCGTTTGTGCCAATAAGGTGATGTGGTTATGGGCTACCGTTAATGCGTGCATTCTGGCGGTATCTAACCGTGTTGAGTGGGATGTTCAGGGCGGTGAAGCGCTTAAAAAAGACGGGTGGTATCTGCTGATCAGTAACCATCTCAGTTGGACCGATATTGTTGTGCTTTGCTGCGTGTTTAAAGACCGTATTCCCATGCCGAAGTTTTTCCTCAAGCAACAACTGCTGTATGTGCCTTTCATCGGGATGGCGTGTTGGGCGCTCGACATGCCATTTATGCGTCGCTATTCGCGAGAGTATCTGATCCGCAATCCTCATAAGCGAGGTCAAGATTTAGAGACGACACGTCGCTCGTGCGCTAAGTTCAAACACACTCCAACCACAGTGGTTAACTATGTCGAAGGAACCCGATTTACCGAAGAAAAGCAGCGTAAGAGTAAAGCAAACTATCAATATTTGCTGCAACCAAAATCGGGCGGGATTGCGTACACGTTAGCGGCGATGGGGGAACAGTTCGAGAGCATTATCGACGTGACGTTGGCGTACCCAGAAAATACGCATAAACCGTTCAAGGATTTATTGATGGGCCGCATGAGCAAGGTGGTTGTGCGTGTAAATGTGTTACCCGTTGATGAAAGAGTGCTTGGTGATTACTTCAACGATAAGCCCTATAAGCGGCAATTTCAGCAATGGCTGAGTGATGTGTGGCAAGAAAAAGATCGGTTACTACAAGAGATTTACAAGTAAACAAAAGGGGAGCGATGTGCTCCCCTTTTGATTGATATCGATGTGCTTATTTTAGTGTCAGCAAGTAGTTCACCAGAGAGAAGTACTCATCCATCGTTTTGATGCTTTGTGCTTGAACTAGGTATTTGTTGTTAACGATAACCGCAGGAACGCCGGTTAGACCGCTGTTTTCAAATTGCTTGTCCATACGGCGAACCATGGAATCAACCGCAAAGCCTTTGAATGCAGAGTCGAATTTCTTCGCGTCTACACCTTCATCAAGGAAGATTTGACGAAGTTCTTCATCATTACGTGGCGCCTTCTTTAGATTGTGGATGCGGTTAAACATCACTGGCACCATTTTGTCTTCCACTTTTAGTGCAACCATCGTTGCGTAGGCTTTGCTCATTGATGGGCCCATGTTGCCACCCATGAAAGAAACATGGTTTTTTAATAGCTTAGTACCTTCTGGCAACTGCTTTTTCAGTTGCTGGATAACTGGTTCAAAGCTATTGCAATGCGGGCAGTAGAAAGAGAAAAACTCCGTCACAAGAGGTTTTTTTGATGCCTCAAGATCCAATACTTTGTAATGTTCACCTTCTTTGAATTGCGCTGCATGTGCCGACAGGCTTAACATCAGCATAGAAAACAGTGCGAACAGTTTTTTCATCGAAATATCTCCATTTTTGAATTTTTGGCCTGACTTACCATTGAGGCATTAAAGACAGCGGTGCTTCTTCTAAAGCGGCGATCTGCTCTTTAAATGCAAGGACCTGACCTTCCCAGTATTTTGGCTCATTAAACCATGGAAAAGCGAGAGGAAATGCAGGGTCATGCCAACGTTTTGCTAGCCATGCCATATAGTGCACCATTCGTAGACCGCGAAGTGGCTCGATTAGTTTCAATTCTGCAGGATTAAAGTCGCAAAACTCTTGGTAAGCCTCTAAAACAATATCCAACTGCATCAGTTTGTCTTGGCGTTCACCGTTCAATAGCATCCATAAGTCTTGTACTGCAGGGCCGTTACGAGCGTCATCCAAATCAACAAACATAGGGCCATCTCGCCACAAAATATTGCCTGGGTGGCAATCGCCATGCAAACGAATGATATTGAAGCCTTCTTGCCAGTGGCTTTCAATTGATTTGATCAGCATATCCAAGTCATTGAAGAAGCTGTTCTCCAAGTGCATTGGAATCATATTGGCGTTTTGCAGAATCTCTCTTGGTTGATACAGGTATTCTTGTAAGCCGATCGTAGGGCGATGTTGGAAGGCTTGGCGGCTGCCGACTTTATGGATGCGGCCAAGGAAACGCCCTACACCTTCGAGCTGATCTAAATTGTCAACCTCGTATTGGCGACCACCCACGCTATCAAACAGCGCAAAAGCATAGCCTTGATAGTGATGCAGGGTTTCACCGTTGATGCGCACAGGTGGTGCGACGGGGATCTCATTGCCAATCAGCTCTAAAGTAAAGTCGTGTTCCTCTTGGATCTGTTCATTGCTCCAACGTTCAGGACGGTAAAACTTGACGACATAACGACGACGCTCTTCGTCAGTGAATTGATAAACACGGTTTTCGTAGCTATTGAGGGGAAGAAAGCCTGATTCTGCGCGAACGCCGATGCTTTCTAACGCGTACCACATAAAGTCTGGGGTAAGGGCGTCAAAGTTAAACATACTTTGGGACATATAAACAAAAAGGCTCATTACTGAGCCTTTTTCCGTTAGTCACTGAAGTAGCGCTATAGTTTTTTAATAAAACGGCTTTCTACTTCAATAGTGAATTCGTTGCTCTTATCGGTGAGTATAAACTGAATTGTCGTAATCGCAGAGTTTAGCTTGTCAGGATCGGCACCAAGACTCATTGGCAGGTTCAATACCTCACCTGGCTGGACCTGAATTGTCTGCTTACCATACCAGCTTACATCGGATAGCCCTTCAACATCCAACGAGTACTCTTGCACTTGCTGAGTTTTGTTGATCACCTTGAGGGTGTAGGTGTTTTCTACTTCTCCCGAGCCATTAACGCGGAACAGTTGGTTACGGTCGCGAATAACACTCATGCCGGCTGGGTCTACCGCTGCAATTTGGGCAAAGAAAAGACCGACCATGACGAGTAGTACGGCACCATAGCCTAACAGCTTCGGACGCATGACTTTGGTACTCTTACCCGATAAGCGATGCTCGGTGGTGTAACTAATTAAGCCTTTCTCGTAGCCCATGCGATCCATGGTGTTATCACACGCATCAATACAGGCGCCACAGTTGATACATTCATACTGCAAGCCGTCACGAATATCGATACCTGTTGGGCACACCTGCACACACAAATCACAATCAATACAATCACCCAAACCAAGTTGCTTTGGATCGGCTTTACGCGGACGTGGGCCACGTTTTTCCCCACGTTTTGCATCGTAGCCAACGATGAAGGTGTCTTTATCAAACATGGCAGACTGGAAGCGCGCGTAAGGACACATGTGAATACACATGATGGAACGCATCCAACCAGCATTACCATAGGTACAAATGGCAAAGAACATTACCCAAAAGACGGGCCAGAAGTTGGCGTTAAAGGTGAAAAAGTCGATAACCAATTGCTTCATTGGCACGAAGTAGCCAACAAAAGTAAAACCAGTGGCGAGTGCAATGGCAAACCAAGCTATATGTTTGACGGTTTTACGCATCGCTAAATTCGCCGTCAGCTTATTGGAGTCTTGTTTACGGCGTTTATTGGCACTACCTTCGAGCTTCTCTTCAAACCAGATATACATGAAGGTCCAGACGGTTTGTGGGCAGAGGTAGCCACACCAAACTCGACCTAAGAAGGTGGTAATAAAGAACAACCCAAACGCCGCGATCACAAACAGCAAGGCGAGTAGGGTAAGATCTTGTGGGTACAACGTGGTACCGAAAAAGTTGAACTGCTGGTTGCCAATATCAAGCAAGATCGCTTGACGTTCACCGTAAGGGATCCACGGTATCAAAGCGAAGAGAAGCAGTAAAAACCAACCACCGTAACGACGCAGTTTCTGGTAAGTCCCTTTGCTTTCGCGTACATAGATGCGATTACTTGGGTTGAACCGATCCCCGTTTCCTTTATGGGTTTTGGGATTATAGGTTTTAGGAGTCACATCTTTGATATCGATCTTGTCCTGACTCATGCACTCATCCTTCTTAGGCTTTTATAATGTACGGCGTCATTTCTATTGATGTCGCTCGATGACATTGCTGCTCGTTCCGTCATAAAGATGACCGAACATAATTATTTTAGTAAATACTGATGAACGGCGATTATACAATCAATAACAATTCCGTTTCTTTAACGCAGTCAATGTTTAACAACAAAAATCAGTACAGTTAACCTGATAATTGGCTGAACAGTTATAACCAATTGTGGGACTAAAAACTTTGGTTATAAAAAAGCGACTCACAGAGAGAGTCGCTTAAAGAATACTGGCTGTTGAGCTGGTTATTTGATGATGCCACGAGCGCGTAGGATCGCCGTTTTAAAATCGTCCTCTTGGTCTTTTTTGAGTCCAGGGATCATTTCATCTTTGCTGCTATTACGCATTTTAAGGTGGTAGATCAGTACATCGTCGGTCAGATCTTCTAGCTTTCCTTCATAGCCTGCTTCTTTTGCTAGCTTAACGATGAACTGCAATAGATTCAGCTCTTGATCTTTATGCCATTCAGGCTCTAGTAGCTCAAGCAGCTCTTCAATGCGATGACACTTCATTTCTTTCTCCACAGAATTTATAGGTGTAATTAGCAGTAAAGGTACCAAATTGCTTTGCGAAGACCAAATAGGAAAAACTATCTCTTTCACTGTAGTTCGTTCTAAGTCTTTGAAGCTTTATGAGTCGCGTGCAAAGAAAAAAGCGCAGCTGGCGCCGCGCTTTTGATTAAGCTGCTTTGATAACTTTGGCCGGAACACTCGACATCATTGCTGTCTTCTCAACCAATGTCATTGCTGGCGCAACTTGCTTTGCCTTTGGTGCAGTAGTAAAGCCACTGCGGCGGCGCATTGCACTAGTATTAGTGTGTGCGAACCTGACTGTTGTTGGGCGCATTAATTTACCTAACTGTCAGGCATATCCATTGCCGATGTAATGGCCTGAATCATTATGAGCTAGGCTCCAACAAGATTGAAGAATCACTCTTCTGGCTCTCGCCAATCCAGTTAATGAGTCAGGAATACCGATATGCATGCATATCAAGTGTAAGATTAGCATCCTTGTAATAATTGGTCGATAGTTGAGCAATTGAATTGTTTAGATTTTGTCATTTTGTCGCGATGTTCGAGGCAATTTTTGTTTGATCCCACGATCAGCAGTAGTAGTATGAGATCTCGATGAAGGAGGTGCCTATGTCATTTTTGAAGAAGACACTTGCCAGTTTTGGGATTGGGAGCGCGAAGGTCGACTCAATCTTAAACCAAGACGTGCTATACCCAGGTCAAAGTGTGGATGTGTCAATCCATGTATATGGTGGTGCGACTGAACAAGCGATCGACAACATTGATTTAAAACTCTGTTGCCGCTACATCGCCGAAGCCCCTGATGACCGTGGTGCGCGAGAAGGACACAGCATGCGCCGAGTACCTCAAACTCATGTGCTTGCTAAGTGGAGTCTCCCTTACGCATTTACCATCCATTCCGGCGAAGAGCGTACCTTCGATGTTAAGCTCGATGTGCCTTGGAACACGCCTGTCACCATTGGTGATGCCAAAGTATGGTTAGAAACCGGCTTAGACGTTGCTGCTGCTTTGGATCCGACTGATAAAGACATCCTCACCGTTCGACCTGATCCACTGATGGATGCGGTACTATCTGCATTTGAAGCGCAAGGTTTACGAATTCGCCAGGTGGAATGCGAGGAAGTGAAAGGATTCGATCTACCATTTGTGCAAGAGTTTGAACTGGTGCCAACCGACGGACCTTACCACGGCGTGTGGCGCGAATTAGAATTTGTTGCCCACCGCAGTGAGCAAGAGCTCAAGTTGTGGTTTGAAGTTGACCGTACACGCAAGGGGCAAGGTGGCATGCTCGCGAGCTTACTGAGTAGTGGCAAACTCAAGCGAGAGCTGACCATTCCTGCCACGACTAAGCCAGATCAAGTTGGCGAACTGGTACTCAATTATCTCGATCAAACTACTGCCGTTCATGAGTCTTAATTTAAGCTTACACGTGTAAGCCTAATGTGCCATACTAGAGCAAATTTCAAACTCTAGTATAGGCGCATTGATGTCCGAGCTGCAGAAACCTCAATACAGTCAACGTGAAGAACTGGCCAATACCATCACCCACGGTATAGGGATGATTTTTGGTATTGTTGGCTTGATACTGCTGTTAGTTAAAGCCATAGACCATCAAGCTGACACTTTAACGCTTACCAGTATGGCGATTTATGGTGCGAGTATTATCGTGCTATTTTTGGCCTCGACGCTCTATCATGCGATCCCTCATCCCAAAGCGAAACGTTGGCTAAAAACCTTCGACCATTGTGCTATTTATCTTTTGATAGCAGGCAGCTATACCCCTTTCTTGTTAGTCAGCTTAAGAACACCTCTAGCATTTGGGTTGATGATCGTTATTTGGAGCATTGCGTTGATCGGCATCATCATGAAAGTTGCGTTCGTCTATCGATTTAAAAAGCTTTCTTTGATGACGTATTTGGTGATGGGATGGTTATCGTTGATTGTGATTTATCAATTAGCTATTAACTTGGATGTCGGCGGACTTACACTGCTTGCCGCTGGTGGAATTGTGTATTCACTGGGGGTGATTTTCTACGTTGCGAAGCGTATTCCCTTTAACCATGCGATCTGGCACGGCTTTGTTTTGGCTGGCTGCGTGTGCCATTTCTTTGCGATTTATTACTTTGTTGAGCCTATCTAGCCGATAGGCTCAACAAAGAATATTAAACACGTATTAGCGAGTTTTTACCTCTAGCACTTTGGCAGAAAACTGGTATTGCTGTGATTGCGGTACAGCCAATTTAATGCTCTTACCTTGTTCCGCTTGCTGTGGTCTCAGGTAGGTATCCGCCATGCGCTTGATGGATTGCCAAACAGTCACGTTTTCTTTTGCCAGTTGCTGACCAGACATATCAAACACTTGCACCTCAACTTCCACTTGAATGACAGATTGAGAGCTTTGGTTAGTGATTGATGTAGGCAAAATAAGCTCACCGCTTTGATAGCTTGCTGAACCAATCAATACATCCACACCTGAATCTGATAGCTGCATGGTTGGCTTTTTGGCGTTTACCACCACGGTCGTGCCAACGGTTTTCGTTACCACTGGAATTGTCGCAATCGCAGGAGCTGCGATTGTTTCAACTACGCTTGCTGTTGTTTGTGTCTCCGTCGCTTGCTGCGCCGGTTTTTTCATGACGTATTCCCAGGTAAAGTCATCGTTCAACTTCACTTCTCGACCATCGGCTAAAGTGATGACCTCGGCGGCGTATGTGGATGAGGCGGCAAGTAGGGTCGCCAGAGTAATCCATGTTTTCATTGTTATACCTTTTAATTAGAGTCTGCTTAGCGGCGCCAAAACGCAGGAAAGAACAGTACAAGAATAGTCAGAATTTCCAAGCGGCCCATTAACATCCCAAAGCTTAAGAGCCATTTGGCAGTATCGGGCAGAGGCGCGAAGTTGCCTGTCGGGCCAATCACACTACCCATACCAGGGCCAACATTGGCAACGGCGGTGATTGAGCCAGAAATACTGGTCACAGGGTCGAGGCCAAGAGCACTTAAACAACCCGCGATAAAGATAATGGTGATAAAAAACATCAAGCCAAATGCCACCACTGAGCGAACAATATCATCATTCACCGGTCGCTGGTTATAACGCTGTACAAACACCCCTGAAGGGTGAATCAACTTCATCATTTGTTTGTTTAGCAGCGTCATCGCAATTTGGAAGCGGAAGATTTTGATCCCGCCAGACGTTGATCCTGAGCATGCTCCCGCCATCATTAAGAATGCGAAAAGAGTAGTGGGTAATGCGCCCCATGCGGTGAAGTCTTCTAAGCCAAAGCCAGTTGTGGTGACGACAGAGACAATATTAAACATCGACACTCGCAGGGCATCCAAAATGGTGTACCCATCTCGAATCACTAGCCAAGCTGAAATCACTAAGCTAGAGAATACGAACAGGTACGCAAATCCTCTAACTTGAGCGTCGTTAACCAACACATCAATACGGCGTTTACGTAACGCGGCGATAAAGAGCAAAAACGGCAAACCACCTAAGAACATAAAGGTAGTGGCCACCCAATGTGCGCCATTAGAGAAGTGGTTCATTGATCCATCAGACGTAGAGTATCCACCCGTCGATAGCGTAGTAAAGGCATGGTTGATTGCTTCGAACAGGTTCATGCCGGTGATCAAGTAGCCCAAAATACATAGGCCTGTTAGCATCAAATAAACCGCTACGATGTTTTTGGCGACCGTTTTCGCTCTTGGACTACTTTTATCCGACCAATCTGATGATTCGGTTTGGAATAGCTTCATACCACCGACATTCAGCATAGGTAACACTGCTACCGCCATCACGATAAAACCAATGCCACCAAGCCATTGTAAAATAGAGCGCCACAGCAATATGCTCGGCGCCATGTTGTCTAGGCCACTGAGCACCGTTGAGCCCGTCGTGGTGATACCCGACATCGTTTCGAAGTAGGCGTCGGTGAAGCTGATGTGGTTGATAAACACAAATGGCAAGGCGGCGAACGCACTCGCGATGGTCCAAACCAAACTGGTGATGAGGAACATATCGCGTACGCTGAGTTTGAACTTGGCGGTGCGACCGATCGTCAGGCAGATGAAGGCGGCAAGGTGCGTGATCACAACGGCTTGGGCGAAATCGAGGAATCCCCCCGTACCGGTAAAGAAAGCGACCAAAGTCGGCACGTACATAAACAGGGCCAGTTTGGATAAAACCAGCCCGATAACAAACAGTACGGGACGTAAGTTGACCATAGGAAAATCCTAGAGGAAGAATGGACTCGGCTGGAATAGCGCTTCGACGTCTGATACGTATTTTTTGTTGACCAGGAACATCACCACATGGTCATCCTGCTCGATGACCGTACGGTCGTGGGCAATAAGAACTTCTTCGCCACGAACGATAGCACCAATGGTGGTCCCAGGTGGAAGCTTTATATCTCCAATCGCACGTCCAACCACTTTAGATGTACTTTCATCACCGTGAGCGACGGCTTCAATCGCTTCCGCAGCGCCGCGGCGAAGTGAGGATACGTTTACGATATCAGCGCGACGAACGTGCGTTAGCAAGGCTGAAATAGTGGCTTGCTGAGGTGAGATTGCTACATCAATTACGCCGCCTTGTACCAGGTCTACATAAGCGCCACGTTGGATCAGCACCATCACTTTTTTAGCACCCATGCGTTTTGCCAACATTGCAGACATGATGTTGGTTTCATCTTCGTTGGTCAACGCGATGAAGACGTCGACTTGGTCGATGTTCTCTTCCGAGAGAAGCTCTTGGTCTGCCGCATCACCGCAGAACACGATGGTGTTTTCTAGTTGCTCAGAGAGCTTTTCTGCACGCTGGTAGTTACGCTCAATCAGCTTCACGCTGTAAGTTTGCTCTAGGCGTTTTGCCAAGCTTGCGCCGATGTTACCCCCGCCAACAATCATGATGCGGCGGTACGGTTTTTCTAGACGCTGAAGCTCACTCATCACTGAGCGAATATGGTTACTTGCTGCAACGAAGAACACTTCATCGTCGGCTTCAATAATCGTGGTGCCTTGTGGGCGAATCGGGCGACCCTGGCGGAAAATAGCTGCCACACGGGTATCAATGTGCGGCATGTGCTCACGCAAAGCAGATAGCGCATTACCCACCAACGGGCCACCATAGTAGGCTTTCACCGCCACTAGGCTGACTTTCTGTTCAGCAAAGCTCACCACTTGCAGCGCGCCTGGGTATTGGATCAGACGTTCGATGTAGCTCGTAACGAGTTCTTCTGGTGCGATAAGGTGATCAACAGGAATAGCGCCAGATTTAAACAGGGCTTCTTTTTCTGCCAAGTATTCAGGAGAGCGAATACGCGCAACGCGGTTTGGGGTATTGAATAGAGTGAACGCGACCTGACAGGCGGCCATGTTGGTTTCATCAGTGTTGGTTACTGCGACGAGCATATCGGCGTCTTGCGCGCCAGCTTCGTGTAGCACGTCTGGATGGCTCGCATGGCCATTGACCACACGTAGGTCGTATTTGTCCTGCAATTCACGCAGTCGGTCGGCATTATTGTCGACGATGGTGATGTCGTTGTTTTCACCCACTAGGTTTTCTGCCAGTGTGCCGCCAACCTGACCTGCACCAAGAATAATGATCTTCATACTCTTTTCTCGTATCTGAAAAAGGCGATTGAAATCACTTCAATCGCCCTATGTAGCATGCTGTTACGCGTGTGTTTTAGTTAGTACTGCGTAGTAGAAACCATCCATATCTTCTTCGCCTGGTAGAATTTGACGACCAGGCTGGTCGGGATCAGAATCCAGCAGTTGCGCATCCGCGGTACGTGCTAAAAACGCTTTTACTTGCTCCACGTTTTCTTGCGGTGTGATTGAACAAGTCGCGTAAACCATGGTGCCGCCGGGCTTCAGTTGCGTCCACATGGCATCAAAAATTTCACTTTGCAGCTCTGCTAATGCGGCGATGTCGTCTGCACGACGTAGCCATTTGATGTCTGGATGACGACGAATCACGCCAGTCGCAGAACATGGGGCATCCAGCAAAATGCGATCAAATTGCTCGCCTTGCCACCATTCTTGTGGATTACGCGCATCACCGCAAACCACTTTTGCCTGAAGGTTGAGACGCTTCAGGTTTTCATGCACACGTTTCAAGCGTGTGTCGTCGCAGTCAATCGCGACCACTTCACTGCCTGACGTGCGCTCTAGAATGTGCGCCGTCTTGCCACCTGGCGCTGCACAGCAATCTAAAATCAGTTCGCCGTCTTGTGGTTTTAGATAGTTGATCGAGAGCTGCGCCGCCGCATCTTGGACCGAAACCCAACCTTTTTCAAAACCAGGTAGCTTCATCACGTCACATGGTGCGGCCAATTTTATGGCGTCCATTGCTTCTGTGTGTGGCGTGCTATCAATGTTTTCATTTTTGAGCAGCGCAAGGTATTCATCACGAGTGTGGTGTTGATGGTTCACACGCAGCCACATTGGTGCTTTTTGGTTGTTCGCTTCAACAATGCTTTCCCATTGCTGTGGGTAGGCCTCTTGCAGCAGTTTTAGTAACCAGCTTGGGTGACCGTATTTGCCAGCGTTGTTGCTGACGGCCATTTGGTCGAGTTCTTCTTGGTTGCGCTGGTAGTTACGCAATACCGCGTTAATCAAACCACGCAGACGAGGACCTTTCAGCTCTTTAGTGCCTTCAACCGTTTCACCGACAGCTGCGTGCGCAGGAATGCGCATGAAGCTCAGTTGGTAAATACCAACCAGAATTAGGTGATGGAATACACGTTGTTTGCCTTTTAGCGGCTTATCCATCAATTGGTTTGCGATCATTTCTAGGCGAGGTAGGTAACGTAGCGCACCGTAACAGATCTCTTGTAACAGAGCGTGGTCACGAGGTCGTACCGTTTGTTGAGCCGCTGGAAAAGCGCTTGAAAGTGAGTGGCCCTTGTCGACGACAAGATACAGGACGTTAGCAGCCGCAGCGCGAACATTCATGATGAGTACCTTAAAGTAAAGGAGGGCATCTCTGCCCTCTAAAAGTTCGTATAATCGGGGATAATAACCCCTAGTATGGCTTAAACCAGCAGAGTGCCAACTTCAAACCAAGCCGCACGCGAATTCAGAATATCCTGAACTGACATGGCTTTTTTGCCAGGAACTTGCAGTTGCTCTAGCACCAGTACGCCGTTGCCTGTCGCAACATAAATACCGGTTTTATCTGCTTGCACGATGGTGCCGGCTGGCTTGTCACTGGTTTGCTCTGCCACACGGCTTTGCCATACTTTGATGCTGTTTTCTGCCGCCTCAAAGTGGCTCATTGGCCATGGGTTAAATGCACGAACGCAGCGCTCAATGTGCGCCGCATCGTCGTTCCAGTTGATGCGTGCTTCTTCTTTGCTGAGTTTTTTCGCATAGTTCGCTAGCTCATCATCTTGCTTCACTGGCACTGCTTTACCCGCAGCAATGTCTGCTAGGCAGTCAATCAGGGCTTCTGGACCAAGCTCAGCCAATTTTTCGTACATTGAAGCGCTGGTATCTGTCGCTTCGATTGGCAGAGTTGCAATCTTCAGCATATCACCAGTGTCGAGACCGATGTCCATCTGCATGATGGTTACGCCAGTTTCTGCATCGCCCGCCCAAATAGAGCGTTGGATTGGAGCCGCACCACGCCAACGAGGTAGGATAGAACCATGTACGTTGATACAACCCAGTTTAGGGGTATCAAGAACCGCTTGTGGCAGCAGCATACCGTACGCCACGACAACCATGAGGTCGGCGTTCAGATCGGCAAGTTCTTGTTTCGCTTCGTCGGACTTAAAGCTTTCAGGTTGGTAAACCGGGATATTGTGTTCTAGCGCCAGTTGTTTTACCGGTGGCGCAGCCAATTTTTTGCCACGACCCGCTGGACGATCTGGGTTTGTGTAAACCGCGATGACTTCATGCTCCGAAGACAACAACGCCGCCAAGTGACGGGCGGCGAAATCCGGAGTACCTGCAAAGACAATTCGTAAAGACTGACTCAAGGTAGACTTCCTTCTAATTGGTATGGTTCGAGATTAAGCGTTTTGCTGCTTCTCGTTAAAGCGTTTGATTTTCGCTAGCTTGTCCTGAATACGTTTGCGTTTCAGTGGCGATAGGTAATCCACGAACAGCTTACCTTGTAAGTGATCAAGCTCGTGTTGAACACAAATCGCTAGCAGGTCGTCGGCTTCAAAGGTGAACTCTTTGCCATCACGATCCAGTGCTTTTACGGTAACTTCTGCAGCGCGAGGCACAAGTGCGCGTGCACCTGGTACCGACAGACAGCCTTCTTCGATGCCATCTTCGCCACGCTTTTCCAGAATCTCAGGGTTGATTAGCACCATCGGCTCATCGCGAGTTTCTGAAATATCAATCACTACGATACGTTTGTGGATATCAACCTGCGTTGCAGCAAGGCCAATACCTTCTTCGTCGTACATGGTTTCAATCATGTCATCGACGATTTTTTGAATCTCAGGGGTCACCGCTTCAACAGGCTTTGCGACTGTGCGCAGGCGATCATCCGGGAATGTTAATACTTGTAATACAGACATATTCACTCGAAATATTGAACTGTGCCGAAACAGCACAAACCTTGTTGGCTCAATTCTAGACATTTTATAGCCTAAATGACAGCATCCTTGCACCAATTTCCATTCTGGTTCCTGCTTAATAGACCAAGGACGAGGGTCATGAATCGAATTTTCCGCAACGTTGCCAGTGTTACGTTGCCGTTACTTTTCTCTTTCAACGCTGTAGCAAATGTGGATGCGAACCCACTGACTGTTAAAGATGATGCGCCACAAACGTATGTAGTCGTGAAGGGCGATACGCTATGGGATATTTCGGCCATGTACTTAGATAGCCCGTGGTTGTGGCCTCGTTTATGGCAAGTAAACCCGGAAATCGATAACCCTCATTTAATTTATCCCGGAGACAAGCTGTCTTTGGTGTGGATTAACGGTCAGCCCGTGTTGAGCCTAAAACCGGTTAAGAAGCTGAGCCCGAAAGCTCGCATCACAGAAAAGAAAGCCGTACCAACGGTCGCGGAAGGTTTGGTGATGCCTTACCTTAAATCGGATCGGTTGCTAGATAAAGATTCGTTGAACAGAGCAGCAAAAGTGATGGGTAGCAGCAAAGGCAGTAAGTATCTGACTGCAGAAGATGTGCTGTATATCAATGGCAATCAGACCGCGACAGGTTGGGCTATTTACCGACCAGTAGCTACCTTTTCGCGTGACGATGTGTCCGAAGAGATTACCGCGCTGCGTTTGATTGCCAAAGGCGAGCTCGTTGAAGCTTCGAGTGATTATTCAGGTTTGAAGCTTACATCGCAAATGCAAGAAATCCTACGTAACGATATCGCGTTGCCAAATCAATCGGTTGAGAATACTGACTTCACGACTACGTTCTATCCGCTGCCGTCTCCACAAGGCAGTTCTGCAAAGTTGCTAGGTAATATCGAAGGTATTCGCTTTAGTTCAACTAACCACGTCGTGGTGATTGATAAAGGCACGTCAGACAATCTGAAGCAAGGCAGTGTGTTTGATTTAAAAGAAGACGCGCACCCAGTTTACAAAGACGGCGATGAGTTCAAGAAAGAGTTTGGCGTGCTTGATAAGAAAATTACTTTGCCTCAAAGCAAAGTTGGTGAGTTGCTGGTCATTCGTCCTTATGAGTACTTTAGCTTGGCACTGATCACTAACAGTACGAAACCCATTAACCAAGATATTTCGGTGGTGTCACCGTTGGCGGACGAATTAACCATCGATGAATCGACGAAATAACGATGATCTCGCTGCCTGGTTAAAACTGAGTTGTTTACCAGGCATTGGCGGCGTCAAAATGAATAAGCTACTGGCAAGAGACACGCCACGTAACATCGTAAACTTCTCTCCTGAACAGCTACAACAACTTGGGTTAACAACTAAGCAAATTCAAGCTTGGGCTTCAACAGATAAAGAAGTCGATGCTTGTTTAAGCTGGCTTGAAGCTTCTACAAATCATCATATCCTGACACTGACTGACCCGCATTATCCACCTCAACTCAAACAAGTCGTTGCGCCGCCACCTCTACTTTTTGTTCAAGGAAACTCTACTTGTCTTTCTCTGCCACAAATCGCGATGGTTGGCAGCCGAAATGCGAGTATTGATGGATTACAGCATGCACGTCAGTTTGCTGCAGAGTTTGTTCAGCACGATTTTATTGTCACCAGCGGTCTCGCTTTAGGCATTGATGGTCATGCGCATGATGGTGCGTTGCAAGCGGGTGGTAAGACGATTGCGGTGCTAGGATCTGGCTTAGCAAATATTTATCCGGCACGTCATCGTGGTTTAGCGCAACGTGTTATTGAACATGGGGCTTTGGTGTCTGAGTTTCGGCCTAATGCCAAGCCGCGCCCAGAAAACTTCCCGCGTCGTAATCGTATTATTAGTGGATTATCGCTTGGTGTACTGGTCGTCGAGGCGGCGAAAAAGAGCGGCTCGTTAATTACAGCTCGTTACGCGCTTGAGCAAGGTCGAGAAGTATTTGCTCTGCCAGCGTCAATCAATGCCCCCAATGCCTGCGGTGGAAACCAGTTGATACGTCATGGCGCTTGCCTCGTAGAAAAGACGAAAGATGTCTTAGATGAAATACAGTCCTTGCTTGATTGGTCTATTAATCAGAGTACCGATTTATTTTCTACGTTAAATGATGAAGAAGAATTGCCATTTACTCAGCTGTTAGCTAACGTAGGAAGTGAAGCTACACCGGTTGATATTCTTGCAAACAGGACCAATATACCTGTCCAAGAAGTCATGATGCAGCTCTTAGAGTTAGAACTCTCTGGGCATGTCGTTGCGGTTTCAGGTGGCTATATTCGAAAGGGGAGGGGCTAGCTATGATGATGGATATACTGATGTATCTATTCGAAACCTACATCCATAGCGATGCAGAGTTACAGGTCGAACAAGACGAGTTGGAAGAAGAGTTGCTTCGTGCAGGCTTCCAACAAAAAGATATCTACAAAGCCCTTGTCTGGTTAGAAGAGCTTGCCGCATTGCAGCAAAGTGACACCTCTTCTGCAATCTCGACTTGCATGGCTTCGTCATCAACTCGTATCTACACAGCGAAAGAGATGCAGCGTTTAGATTTGGAATGCCGAGGATTTCTATTGTTTCTCGAGCAAATCAATGTGTTAACCACAGAAACTCGCGAAATGGTGATTGACCGAGTGATGGGATTAGAAACGAGTGAGTTTGAGCTTGAAGACCTCAAATGGATCATTCTGATGGTGCTGTTTAATGTGCCTGGCAACGAAAACGCTTACACGCTAATGGAAGAGCTGTTGTACACCAAGGAACAAGGGATTCTTCACTAACCATCTGGGCAAGTTCGAGTTTAGCTAGAATAAACGCGAGCTTGTCTTTTTGTGTGTTTTTCACGAAACGGTAAGTATGAGTAGTAAAATCGACAACACCCTTTTCTCTGCCCATGAACACGCTTTGGAACACGAGCCGTGTCCAAAATGTGGTGGTGAGCTGACTCTCAAGCACGGAAAACATGGCCCATTTCTCGGCTGTAACCATTATCCAAGCTGTGATTACATTAAACCGCTACACAGCAATGATGGTCACATCGTGAAAGAGTTGGGTGTGCCTTGTCCTGAGTGTGGCAATGAGTTGGTACTCCGCCAAGGGCGCTACGGTATGTTCGTTGGTTGTAGCCATTACCCGGCTTGTCATCATATTGAGTCGATTAATCAACCAGAGCCAGAGGCGCAGTCAGAAGAGCAACACGCTTGCCCTGAATGTAGCAAAGGACATTTGGTTGAGCGTAAAACCCGATTTGGCAAAACATTCTACGCGTGTGATAACTACCCTAAATGCAAATTTGCTGTGAACCTTGCTCCGGTCAAGGGGCGATGCGAAGAATGTGGTTTTACTCTGTTGGTGGAGAAGAAACTTGCCAGTGGTGTGAAATTGCAATGTGCTAATCGTAAGTGTCAGCACACCCAGCAAGGGTAAATGAATTAAAGGAATTGAAAAGGGTCGCATCGTGCGACCCTTTTTTGTTTTTTTGCTGCCAAACGTTAGTGTTGAGGCTGTTTAGCGAACGCTTGCACGGCTGGGAAAGCTATTGGGTCTAAGATGTCTGCCAGAGCGCACAACCTACGGTGCAATTCTCCTGGGTAGTCGCCACACACGTTGATATGTCCCATCTTGCGACCTGCACGTTTCTCTTTGCCATACCAATGAATGTGGCAACCATCCATTGATAACAATGTTTCTGGTAGTGTGTCTTCACCAAGAATATTAATCATTGAGGTTTCACGAACCAATTTCGTACTACCTAATGGCAAGCCGCACACTGCGCGCAGATGGTTTTCAAACTGACACGTTTCTGCACCTTGCTGTGTCCAGTGACCAGAGTTGTGCACGCGTGGAGCAATCTCATTCACTAAAAGTGCCCCATCGACATCAAAGAACTCAAGCGCCAATACGCCAACGTAATCTAGGCTATCTGCGACAGCCGTGAACATTTGCTTTGCTTGTTCCTGTAACCCTGGCGCATCAATCGCAGTAGAAAGACTCAATACACCGTTGGTGTGGACGTTCTCTGCCAGAGGATACACTTCCACACTGCCATCTTTGCTTCGAGCACCAACCAGTGATACTTCGCGGTTAAAAGGAACAAACTCTTCAGCAACAATCGCTTGAGTTGGTGTTGCCGCGATGCACTCTGCCATCTCAGTCCAAATGTCGTCGACTTGAGAAGCTTCTTTTAAGCGCCATTGGCCTTTACCATCGTAACCACCTAATGCACTTTTCAGAACCATTGGCATACCAACGTGTTCAATTGCGCGCTCAAAGTCTTCACGAGTTTCAATGACGTAGTATTTCGCGTTGCGCACGCCAGCATCATCAAGCAGTGCTTTTTCAATACGGCGATCACCACCTGCTTTGATGGCTTGCGTACTTGGTAGGAACTTGCCGCCCGCTTCGCAAACCTTGAGCACGTCATGTGGAATATGCTCGAACTCGGCAGTAATCACGTCAACTTGCGTAATCGCATTTTCCAAGCCATGGCCAAGTACCTGTTGAGTTAAAGGGTGAACGACATCACCGCTGCTGACATCGTAAGCTGAAATTTGAATATTCAGTGGCGCACCAGCCAGAGACATCATACGAGCCAACTGACCCGCACCAAGAACCAGTACATGCATCTGATTAATCCTCTGCAGGGTTTGGATTTGCGAGAACTGTTTCCGTTTGCTCATTACGGAATGCTTCTACCTTCGCCATGATGTTTTCATCATGAGTGCCTAGGATTTGCGCTGCTAGGATACCGGCGTTTGCTGCGCCCGCTTCGCCAATCGCCAATGTACCAACCGCAACTCCCTTTGGCATCTGTACAATAGAGAGCAGTGAATCCATACCTTTCAGTGCACGAGACTGAACGGGAACCCCAAGCACTGGCAAACTAGTAAACGCCGCCGCCATACCTGGTAGGTGCGCTGCACCACCTGCGCCTGCGATGATAACTTTGATGCCGCGCTCTTTTGCGCCACTAGCGTAGTCAGCCAGTAATTGAGGAGTTCGGTGTGCTGACACTACTTTTGTTTCGTAAGGCACGCCAAATTGGTCTAGCATGTCTGCTGCTAGTTTCATGGTTGGCCAATCGGATTTAGAACCCATGATGATACCGACTTTCATCTCAAACTCCTTTAAGCTGCAAAAATTAGGTGAGCTATAAATTTGTGCGCATTATACGGGGATTTTTATCTCAAGCAAACGTTTGCGTCTTGTTGTTGGCGCTATTGATACATTTTATAAAAAAATTGCTTTAGTGTCTGAGAATGAATATTTGTACACTTAGTGAAAACAACACAGTCAAACAAATAGGAAGTAATCGGTGGATAACTTTGAACAAGTGCTCAACGCACTCAAGCAAGGCGAAGTGATTGCCTATCCAACAGAAGGGGTTTTTGGTGTCGGATGTGATCCAGATAACCCAGAAGCAATTCAAAAGCTATTAGAGCTCAAGCAGCGTCCGGTAGAAAAAGGGCTGATTCTCATCGCGGCAAGTTATGATCAGCTCTTGCCTTATATTGATGAATCTCAGTTGACTGAAGAACAATTACAGACTGTTCATGCCACTTGGCCAGGCCCATACACTTGGATCATGCCAGCGAGCGATAAAGTATCCAACTGGGTTTCAGGGCAGTTTGATTCAATTGCGGTTCGTGTGACTGATCATCCTTTGGTGCAAAAAATGTGTAATGCATTCGGAAAGCCGTTAACCTCTACCAGCGCGAATCTTTCCGGCTTACCACCGTGTATGACCACGGAAGAAGTCGAAGAGCAGTTGGGTGATAAGCTGGTCGCCATTCTTCGTGGCGAGACCAGCGGTCGTGATAAACCCAGCGAGATTCGTGACGCCAAAACTTCACAAATATTAAGACAGGGTTAACCCTGCTAGCCAGCCATCATTAGGTTTCACGTAATAGGTAATAACGTATGTCAGCGATCGATAAGCACGCCGTAAAGCAGTTCTTGATGTCACTTCAGGATTCCATTTGTCAGCAGTTAGAACAAGAAGATGGAAAGGCCGTCTTTGTCGAAGATGCATGGCAACGTGAAAAAGGAGAGCGTCTGGGTGGCGGTGGTCGCTCACGTGTTTTGCGTGATGGCCTTGTTTTCGAGCAGGGAGGCGTGAATTTCTCGCATGTGGAAGGGAAAGAAATGCCAGCATCTGCGACAGCGCATCGCCCAGAGCTAGCGGGTCGTCGTTTTGAAGCGATGGGTGTTTCTTTGGTTATTCACCCTAAAAACCCTTACGTACCGACTTCACACGCCAATGTCCGCTTCTTTATTGCAGAAAAAGATGGCGAAGACCCAATTTGGTGGTTTGGTGGTGGTTTTGACCTAACGCCGTTCTACCCATTTGAAGAAGATTGCCAATCATGGCACGACACTGCAAAACAGCTTTGTGCACCATTTGGTGACGATGTTTACCAAGAGCATAAGGCATGGTGTGACAAATATTTCTTCCTACCACATCGTAATGAAACTCGCGGTGTTGGCGGTTTGTTCTTTGATGATCTAAACCAGTGGGAATTTGATAAGTGTTTTGCTTACATCAAAGCAGTCGGTGAAGGCTATTGCCAGGCTTATTTGCCGATCGTTTCTCGTCGTAAAGAGATCGAGTATGGTGAGCGTGAGCGTGAATTCCAACTATATCGTCGCGGCCGTTACGTAGAGTTCAACTTAGTGTATGACCGTGGCACCTTATTTGGTTTACAAAGTGGTGGGCGTACTGAGTCGATTCTGATGTCAATGCCGCCGCTCGCTCGCTGGGAGTACTGCTACGAGCCAGAAGCGGGATCGCCAGAAGCTGAACTTTACGAGCGATACCTAACGCCCCGAGAGTGGTAAGCACGGAATCTCCTTTTCTATATAGATAGATAGTGATAGGGTCATCTGTAATCAGGTGGCCCTGTTTTCTCTATATCTAAGTAAGGAACAAAGGTAAGGAAATGACCCAGCAAATCGATCGCTATGCCGTGTTTGGTAATCCTATCGGACACAGTAAGTCGCCATTCATTCACACCTTGTTTGCTCGTCAAACTAATCAATCTTTGGTGTACACCGCAGAAAGTGCACCTGTTGATGGTTTTATTGACGCGGCGAAGGTGTTTTTTGCTGAAGGTGGCAAGGGGTGCAACATCACTATGCCATTTAAAGAAGATGCTTATCAATTTGCTAGTCGATTGACAGAACGGGCTCAGTTAGCAGGCGCGGTAAATACCCTCAAGAAGTTAGACGATGGTGAAATCATCGGTGACAACACTGATGGTGCAGGTTTAGTGCAAGATCTGCTTCAGCATCAGGTTGTATTGGAAGGTGCGCGAATCCTAATTATTGGCGCTGGTGGTGCAGCTCGTGGTGTTATTAAGCCACTACTCGATCAAAAGCCGACCTCTTTAACCATTACCAACCGTACCTTTAGTAAAGCACAAGAGCTCGCAGAGCTGTTTGTCTCTCATGGTCCTATCGTAGCGAGAGAGATGGAAAGTATTGATGAAGAGTATGATGTCATCATTAACTCCACATCCGCTTCTCTTAGTGGTGAACTGCCGACTATTTCATCCTCCATCTTTGCCGCTAACAGTACAAGCTATGACATGATTTATGGCAAAGGGGTGACGAGCTTTAACTTATGGGCAAAAGAGAATGGTGCCGCTCATGCGTATGATGGTCTTGGAATGTTAGTTGGGCAGGCTGCGGAAAGCTTTATGCTCTGGCGTGGCTTACGTCCTGGTGCCAAACAAATTCTCAGAGAACTAAGAAAGAATCTTGAAGGTCAATAAGCGATGAATCAATCCATCTTATTCCCAGATATTCAATCATGGGATGAAGTATCACAATCGGTAAACTTTTCGGCGCAACAATCAGGCGCACTAATAGAGTGCTTTGTGACGAAACAAAAGTTAGAAAAGCTCAGTGGTTCACTGATTGAAACTGAGCAAGCGGCAATTAAAGTGTTTACTGATTACAGATTCGACCTAGAAGAAATGGCTGAAGAGCTAATAGAAGATGAAGCCTTCAACGAAGAAGGCCATATCATCATCGGTTAACAGGGTTTTAGTTCAAGTCTTTTACTTCATTTAAGTAGTCGTTTTTGTTCTGCACATAGTTATTGGCAGACTTTTGCAAGAAAGCTCGTTCTTTTTCTGATAGAGGGCGAGCTTGTTTTACTGGGCTTCCAACATATAAGTAGCCACTTTCTAATACTTTCCCAGGTGGCACTAAACTGCCTGCTCCGATCATCACCTCTGACTCAATTACAACAGCATCTAAAACAATAGCTCCCATACCAACCAAAACACGATCGTGGATCTCACAACCGTGCAGCATCACTTTGTGGCCAATCGTAACGTCATTACCAATAATCAATGGGTAGCCGTTTGGGTTTTCGGCGTTCTTATGGGTGACATGCAAAACACTGCCATCTTGAATATTCGTTCGATCACCAATGTGAATGTGGTTTACATCACCTCGCGCTGCTACCAGTGGCCAAATGCTAGAATCATCGCCAATTCGGATATCACCGACTAAAACAGAGGTTGGGTCAACGTAAACACGCTCACCAAGTTCAGGCTTTATACCTTTGTAGCTTCTCATTGAGCTCATCTTTTTTCCTTATTCAGGGCGATTACAGGGTGTATGGAGGTAGAATAGTAGTGAAAACTCGCCTTTTAGAATAAAAAACACCCA